>JBAXFX010000009.1:0-29024 GCA_037139695.1 Candidatus Moraniibacteriota bacterium
GTTGAGATTTGAGATAGATACTAAGACACAGAACCATGTATTGCGTATGGTTCGGAAAAAGAGACGTGTCCGTTATCTGGTATCATAAATATGCGATGAACTGGGTGACGGATACCGATCGCGGGCGTTCATTCGCGGTGGCAACTGGAACAATGGGTCGAATACGGGAGTCTTCACGTTGAACTTGAACAACACCCCGACGAATACGAACAACAATATTGGTTTCCGGTGCGCCCGGCAGTTTTTGCGAGAGTTATAAAAAGTCGATTTACATCAGGGGTGGTGCATCGGCCTTAATCTTGTTTCCGGCCAGAGTCCGTCGGAACGGTTCCCGACTGAGTGTGCCAAAAAACTACCGTATCCGTCACGCCTTTCCTTTCCATTTGCGGAAAGGAAAAACACATCGTGTCAGGGAAGCCGTTCTAGTAGGGGAGAAACGACTCCGTGAACGTTCGGCTTTCTCTTGTCAGTCTCAACGTTTTTCGGCTTGAAAAAAGGCGCGAAGTGCGATAGAGTAGGGGGAGTAACCGTGATTTTTCATATATGGACGGACGATATAACCCTGGGGAGATAGAACCAAAATGGCAGGCGAAATGGGAGGAACAAGGGGCGTTTTTGGCGCATGACGATTCCGAAAAACCAAAGTACTATTGTCTGATCGAGTTTCCGTATCCGTCCGGTCAGGGCCTGCATATAGGACATATCCGGAGCAATACCGCGATGGACATCATCGCGCGGAAGCGGCGTATGGAAGGGTTCGACGTGCTGTATCCGATCGGATGGGACGCGTTTGGGCTTCCGACCGAGAACTATGCCATCAAGACCGGCATTCATCCGCGGGAGGTCACCCGACAGAACACCGACAATTTCCGACGACAACTCAAGCGTATCGGATTCTCGTTCGATTGGTCGCGCGAGATCAATACGACCGACCCTGGATATTTCAAATGGACACAGTGGATTTTTTTGCAGATGCTGAAGAAGGGACTCGCGTACAAGGCGAAGATGCTGATCAACTGGTGCCCATCGTGCAAGATCGGCTTGGCGAACGAGGAAGTCATCGACGGCAAGTGCGAGCGGTGCGGCAGTGAGGCGGAAAAGCGTGAGAAGGAACAGTGGATGCTGGCCATCACGAAGTATGCCGAACGGCTGCATGACGATCTCGACACGGTGGATTATCTGGAAAAGATAAAGATTCAACAACGGAATTGGATCGGACGGAGCGAGGGAGCCATAGTGAAATTTCGAATTTCGAATTTCGAATTTCGAAACAGGAGCAACTCCGACGTCGACTGGATTGCCACGTCGAAGACTCCTCGCAATGACGAAGAATATATCGAGGTGTTCACGACGCGAGTGGACACGCTTTTCGGTTGTACCTATGTGGTGGTGGCGCCGGAGCATGCGTTGATCAGAGGGCAGATAACAGTGAACAGGGAACAGGGAACAGATGACTTCTCCCACCCCTCAGTCCTGAATACAGGACAGCTCCCCTCGGGCAGGGGAGCAGGGAGCGGGGAACAGGGAACAGATGACTTCTCCCACCCCTCACCTCGCAAAGCCGAGGAGCTCCCCTCAGGCAGGGGAGCAGGGAGCGGGGAACAGATAGTAGGGAGCGGGGAACAGGGAACCAGTCTGCGCCAAGGCTACGGCATGGCGAAGCAGGGAACAGCGAACGGGGAACAGATAGTAGGGGGCATGGAACCGGGCGTGGGGATCAAGAATTGGGAAGAGGTCCGTGCATATATCGATGAGACAAAGAAGAAGAGCGAGATGGACCGGACGGCTGAAGGGCGCGAGAAGACCGGCGTGCGTTTGGAAGGAATTATGGCGGTCAATCCGATAAACGGCGAGGAAGTCCCGGTGTTCGTCGCGGACTATGTGCTCGGCGACTACGGGACCGGAGCGGTGATGGCCGTCCCGGCGCACGACACGCGTGATTTTGCCTTCGCGAAGAAATATGATCTGCCGATCAGAAACGTCATCATGCCGCACCTGATCGACAAGAAGAATCCTCCGCGGGAAGGGAAAAAGTCCGTCGAACGCAATACCATTCACGCGCTTGTAAAGAATCCGAAAGATGGGAAATTTCTGTGTCTAGAGTGGAAAAACCATCCGTGGATCACGTTTATCGTCGGCGGCGTGGAAGAAGGCGAGGATGTCGTGGAAGCCGCAAAACGGGAGGTACTCGAAGAGACGGGATTCTCGAATCTGGAATATGTCGAGACGCTAGGAGGAAAAGTCCAAAGCGAATATTTCGCCGCGCATAAGGATGAGAACCGCATAGCGAATACGACCGCGGTTGTATTTGAACTGAGGGATGAAACTCGTGAGCCGGTCACCGAGGAAGAGGCTGCGAAGCATTCGATACTCTGGCTTTCTTTGGATGAGATACGAAATAGGGAGATGACCTGTGCGGAACTTGATTTCTGGCTCGCGCGTCTTGAGGGGAACGAAGGTGTGTTTATCGATGATGGAATCCTGACGGATTCCGGAACGTTTTCCGGACTTTCATCGTCAGAGGCGCGGGAAAAGATATCAGCGAAACTCGAATCTGAGGGAAATGGAAAAAAAGTCGTGAAGTACAAGCTTCGCGACTGGGTGTTCTCCCGCCAGCGGTATTGGGGTGAACCGATTCCGGTCGTGCATTGTGAGAAATGCGGTATTGTCGCGCTTCCCGAGTCAGCGCTTCCACTCGAATTGCCGGAGATCGACGGCGGGTACAGCCCGACGGATACCGGCGAATCTCCGCTTGCGAAGATTGCGAGTTGGGTGAATACGACATGCCCGACGTGCGGGGGACCGGCAAGCCGTGAGACGGACACGATGCCGAACTGGGCGGGTTCGTCGTGGTATTTCCTGCGATATATCGATCCGAGAAACGATTCGGCGCTTGCCGATCCGGAGAAACTCAAGCGGTACATGCCGGTTGATTGGTATAACGGGGGGATGGAGCATACGACGCTGCACCTCCTGTATTCGCGGTTCTGGAACAAGTTCTTGTATGACATCGGTGTCGCGCCGACGTCTGAGCCGTATCAGAAGCGGACCTCGCACGGATTGATCCTGGCGGAGGGTGGCGTGAAGATGTCGAAATCGAAGGGGAATGTCATCAATCCCGACGATATCGTTTCGGATTTCGGGGCGGACACACTCCGCATCTACGAGATGTTCATGGGTCCGTTCGACCAGCCTATCGCGTGGGGAGAAAATGGGCTGGTGGGATCGAGACGATTTCTGGAACGGGTGTGGAAACTGCAAGAAAAACTCACAACTCACAACTCATCCGCGACATCTCCGTGCGCGGACCCGCTCGCAAAGACGAGCGGGCAACCGACAAAAATAGATCGCCTCCTTCATCGGACCATCGTCAAGGTGTCGGAAGATATAGAAGCCATGCGGTTCAATACGGCAGTCAGTTCAATGATGATCCTCGTGAACGCGCTCGAGAAAGAACCATCGATATCAAACGAGGCGTTCGGAATTTTCCTCCGACTCCTGTCGCCGTTCTCGCCGCATATCGCGGAAGAGTGTTGGGCGGAACTCGGGAATACCGAATCGATATTCCTCACAGAGTGGCCCGTCGCCGACCCGGTAATGCTCGTGGAGGATACCGTGAAAATCGTCGTCTCGGTGAACGGCAAGGTTCGCGATACGTTTGAGGCGTCCGTCGAAGCGACCGAAGACGATCTGAAAGCGAAAGCGCTCGCAAGCGACAAGGTCGCGAAGTTCCTCGACGGCCGGGAGCCCAAACGGGTCATCATCATCCCCGGGAAATTGGTGAATGTAGTGGTGTGACAAAATGAAAAATTGAGATATAAAAATGGAAAATGACAAAGAAAAATTCAAAGTTGAATTTAAAAGACGTCTCTATGTATTCGCTCTTAGTATAGTGAAATGTATCGACACGCTTCCTCGTGGGACCGTATCAGACGTACTTGGAAAACAGCTCTTAAGAAGTGGAACGAGCGTATTGGCGAATTATATTGAAGCGCAGGCGGCAAGTTCAAAAAAAGATTTCAGGAACTTCTTCTCATATTCACTGAAATCGGCAAATGAATCAAAAGTGTGGATTGTTCTGTTGAAGGATTCCGGAAAAATCGGGACAGAAAAGGCAGATATGCTTCTCAAGGAATGTATCGAGATATCGAATATACTTGCGAAAAGTGTCATTACTATGAAGGAGAATGAAAAGAAGAAGTAACTGACCGTCAGAAAGTTTTCATTTTTATATCTCCATTTTTCACTTTTATCCTATGCGCACGACCATTACCGACTATCTCCCGCTCGACAAGCCGCTTGTGATCTTCGACCTCGAGACGACCGGTCTGTCTTCGGGGTCGGATCGGATCATCGAGATCGCCTACGAGAAGATCCTTCCGTCCGGCGAGATTATCGCGGATTGCCGACGGATCAATCCGGGACGATCGATTCCCGAGGATTCATCGCGTATCAATGGTATTTATGACAATGATGTGAAAGATGAGCCATCATTCACGAAGTTGTCTTATGAACTCTGGAGCGCCTTCGAGGGAGTGGATGTCGGGGGATTCAATGTCCTTGGGTTTGATCTCCCATTCTTACGTGGCGAATTCTCCTCGGTCGGGAAAGCGTTCGATTTTTCCCAGCGCAAGGTACTTGATGCGAAGATCCTCTATCACAAGGTCGTGCCACGCGACAACTTCGCGCCACGGAACCTTTCCGCCGCGTACAAGCTGTATTGTGGCAAGCCACACGTGACGGCGCATACCGGGGCAGGGGACGTGCGGGTCACGGTCGAGATTCTCGAGAAGCTGCTCGAAAAGCATCCGGAATTTCGTAGCTGGGGTGCTATAATGGAACTTAATGGACAGAAGAAACTGCTCGAGTCCGCGAAGACCGAGCATGCACCGCTCGTGTCGGGAGTATCGACGGGGACGCTGTTTTGACCGATGACGAGGAATAGAAATATGAAATGTGAAGTGAGGAGGGGATAAGGAATAGAGAACGAATAACGTACAACAGGGAACCAACCTACGCTAAGGCTACGGCGCGGCGAAGCAAGGAACAGCTGCAGACCTTTCCGTCTTTGCGAAGGAGTCTTCGACTGAAGCAATCCAGTCCAGTCGCTCGTGAGTGACAGGACCAGTCATGTCGTTCGCGAGCGACAGCGACTAGAGAGAACGGACAAGTAGGGACTGGCCAACCTCGGGCTCGAAGACTCACCCTCGCGGAGACAGAGGAGTGAGAAACTGATAATGAACAATGAGATATGACTTTCATTCATGCCATCATCCTTGGGATAGTCGAAGGACTGACGGAGTTCCTGCCAGTGTCTTCGACGGGGCATCTTATCCTCGCCTCAGACGTACTTGGTATCACGCAGACGAGTTTTGTGAAATCGTTCGAAATCGTGATCCAGCTCGGCGCGATTTTGGCGGTGGTCGTCTTGTATTTTCGACGGCTCCTCACTGACTGGGAAACGCTCAAGCGTCTCGTGGTCGCCTTTCTGCCGACAGCGTTCGTCGGGCTCGTGCTCTATCGGTTCATTAAGTCACTCTTTGAGTCGCCGTTGACGATCGTCGCGACACTTTTCCTCGGTGGTGTGATCATCATCCTGTTCGAGCGGTGGCTGAAAAACCGGAAGCCTGCCGATGAGGCGTTGACCGGTGCGACTCTGACCTATAAGCAGGCGTTTCTGATCGGCGTAGCGCAGTCGGTCGCGGTGATCCCGGGCGTGTCTCGTTCCGGTGCGACGATTATCGGCGGACTCTCACTTGGACTTTCCCGGACGGCGATTACTGAGTTCTCGTTCCTTCTGGCGGTACCGACGATGATGGCTGCGAGCGGGTACGATCTGCTGAAAAGTGCTGGTACGTTTTCCTCGGCCGATCTGCCGGTGCTCGGCATCGGTTTCGTGATTTCATTTATCGTGGCACTTATCGCCGTGAAGTCGTTCCTTTCTTTCGTGAAAACGCATTCCTTCACAGGATTCGGCATCTATCGTATCATTGCCGCCGTGGTGTTTTATGTATTTTTGCTTCGGTGATACTTGCTTGTCGGGAGTGTCTCCGTATATACTAAGCGCACAAATCCCCCTCAATCCCCCTTTCCGAAAGGGGGAGGTCTAGGAATTATAACAGTACCGAGAATGAAGTTTCTCCCTTTTAGAAAAAGGGAGTACCGAGTCTTCGAGGGGTGGGATTTTGTTTTCAATAGAGCTATGATCATTTCCGGAACACAAGTAGCGAAAAAAATATTCGACGAGGCGAACGATATCGCTTCGGGCCTTTTGACACGCCCAGGGCTTGGAGTGGTGCTTGTGGGCGATGATCCGGCGTCGCGTTTGTATGTTGGGATAAAGGAACGACGCGCGGAGGAGCTCGGATTTTTGTTTCGAAAAGAAGCTCTACCATCGACCGCGACAGTGGAAGAGATTGTCCGTGTCATCAACGAACTCAATGCAGACGGGAACGTTCATGGTATCATCATCCAGCTTCCGCTTCCGGACGGTCTCGATACGGACCGAATCATCGCGACTATCGACCCAAAAAAAGATGCTGACGGATTTCATCCTGAGACGGTCCGGCGTTTCTTGTCCGACGACCAGACTTCGATACCTGTTTTTCCCGAGGCGATCATGGAACTCGCGAAGTCGAGCCGGATTGCATTGTCAGGGAAAAACGGAATCGCTGTCGTGCATTCGGAACTGTTCGGCTCCATCATGAAAAAGGCGTTCGAGTACGAGGGAATCATTCCGACAATCATCTCAGCTACCGAAGTTGATGAGCGTATGAATGAAATTTCCAATGCAGATATCGTCGTAACCGCGATCGGTCAACCGGAACAATTTTCACGCGATATTTTCAAGTCCGGTGCCATCGTCATCGACGGAGGTATATCCGAGAAGAACGGGAAAGTATGCGGGGACGTGTCCGCCGAAGGGAGTGATGCTGCTCTATTTCTCACGCCCGTTCCGGGCGGAGTCGGCCCCGTTACCGTCGCCTGCCTGCTTCGTCGCACGGCGAGGTTGGCTGTGACCGCATGAGATGATCTGGAAATGAAAAAAGACGCCTTCGAGAGTGGGCGCCTTTGTCATTATAACCGAAAACGGCACGAAGCCGTGCCGTTTTCACTTTGTATGGTGGGCGGAGAGGGGGTCGAACCCTCACGATGTTGCCATCACTGGATTTTGAGTCCAGCGCGTCTGCCAGTTCCGCCATCCGCCCTTTATTTGAGAGTTTTCTCTCAGTATCTATCTCAAATCTCAACGCCTATATAAGGCAAAAAATCCGCTTGCCGGCTGAAATCCGAAAATTTCGGCTGCAAATCATTCAAAAATCGTCAGGTTACGACAGTAGCCTTCCTCATTTTTCATGATTTTCGCTCGAAATTTTCGGATTTACAGCTCGACATGAGATTTGAGATAGATACTCAGTCCTCACAGAGTCTACGATAGGTGATTGAAAAGAGCGTGTCAATGGGATATACTAGGACTGACTGACAACATATAACTTACAACCGACAACGTACCCCGAAAAGAAGGCGTATGGAAGGTCACGTAAGGATTTCAAGTTGTAGGTTGTTTGTTTCCTGTTACGAGTTTTTCGTTCCCTCCTCATTTTCCATTATGGGTTGTAAGTCGTAGGTCGTTAGTTGTAAGCTCCCTCCCGATATGTCCAAGATCATCGCGTTTGTGAACCAGAAGGGCGGGGTCGGTAAGACCACGACCACCATAAATGTCGCCCGCTATCTTGCCGACTTCGGCAAACGGGTGCTGTTGGTCGACCTCGATCCGCAAGGGAATGCCTCGTCAGGGCTTGGCATCGATCCGCGGGGTCTCGAGAAGAACCTGTATCATGCCATGATCGGCACCGCGTTGCCGAAAGACATCGTGCTTTCCACTACCACACCGAACCTGCACATCATCCCCGCGGCGCAGGACCTTGCCGGCGCGGAAATCGAGATGGTGCATATCGACGCGCGCGAGTTCCGGCTCTATTCGGTCTTGCGCCAGCTCCGCTCCTTTTACGACTATATCCTGATCGACAGTCCACCAAGCCTGGGACTCCTTACGGTGAACGGACTCGTGGCAAGCGACGAGGTGGTTATTCCGGTGCAGACCGAATACTATGCACTCGAAGGACTTTCTCAACTGTTGGGTACTATTGAGCTCGTGCGTGAACGACTGCAGCCGAACCTTAAGATTATGGGTGCCGTGCTGACACTGTTCGATCGGCGCAACCGGCTTGCACAACAGGTGGTGAACGAAGTACGGGCACATTTCCCCGGTCCCGTGTTCGAGACGGTCATTCCTCGTTCGGTCCGGCTTGCCGAGGCGCCGAGTTACGGCAAATCGATCCTCGATTTCGACGCGCTGTCGAAAGGTGCACGGGCGTATCGGTCCATCGCGCGCGAGATCGTGGCGAGAGAAGAACAGAGAACAGAGAGCAGATAACGAACTAATTTTGAATTTCGAATTTTTCCGCGACATCTGTGTGTGCGTCCGCCTGCAACGCTGGGCATAGCACTCGGGATGAGCGGGGAAACGGGAACGGGGATGGATTGCCACGAGCGAGTACGCTCTCGCAAAGACAGACGGGAACAGGGAGCAGTCAGTAGTCAGTAGTCAGCAGTGAGTAGTCAGCAGTGGGTAGTCAGCAGTCAGCAGTGAGTAGTGAGTAGTGAGGGCGGAGAACGGGGAGCCTTCGGTCTTTGCGAGGATGTAATCATCCGTGGCAATCTAAGACGGTGTCGGGGGGATGACAACTTATAACAGTGAACAGATAACGGAAGTGAGAAGTGAGGTGGGGATGGGAACAAGAAAGCTGGGGGGGTGGAAGGCTAAGCTTTCTCCGAAGATTTAGCCTTCACTTCACACTTCACACTTCACACTTCACACTTCGTAATTTTTGAATCATATGGTGCAACAACACGGACTCGGTCGGGGACTTTCCTCCCTCATACCACCGAAAAAGGATGAAAAGGAATCGCCGTTTCAGGATATGGTCCTCCGGACCATGACGGCGCAGGGTGTCGATCTGTCGCAGGCGCGTCCCGTGGCGGAGCGGTTTCAGGCGGCCGATATCCCGAGTGCCGCGAAGCGTGCCGTTCCGGAAGAAGTTCGTGCGGTCGTAGCTCCCGAGTCGCCACTGCCGGACCATTCCGGACTCCGGGTGCCGGTCGGCGATATCGTTCCGAATCCACATCAGCCGAGGCTCCGCTTCGATGAGGAAAAACTCCGCGAGCTGTCCGAATCCATACGTGAGCACGGCATCCTTCAGCCGATCGTCGTCTCGCCGCTTTCGAACGGGAAGTACGAGCTTATCGCGGGAGAGCGCCGACTGCAGGCCTCGAAGCTTGCGGGAATTCCCGATATCCCGGTCATCGTGCGTGATGCCGATGAACGTCAGAAGCTCGAGCTGGCTATCATCGAGAATATCCAACGGCACGACCTCGATCCGGTTGAGGAAGCGCGGGCATACGCTCGACTTATGGATGAGTTCGGTCTGATCCAGGAGGAGGTCGCGAAGAAGATGGGAAAGAGCCGGAGTGCGGTGGCGAACACGGTCCGACTGTTGACGTTGCCGATAGAAATTCAGCGGGCCCTGTCGGAAGGGAAACTTTCGGAAGGCCATGCGAGAGCGCTTCTCTCGCTTCTGAATCCCGAGAAACAACGCGCGTTGTTCGAACTTATCATGAAATCCGGCATGACGGTCCGTGAGGCCGAGGCGAAGGCACGGGAGACGCAGGTCCGTACGCATGTGCGCCGGAACGCATCCTTGTCTCCGGACCTGGCCGAGAAGGCGGACCGTATGGCATCGGCGCTCGGGACCAAAGTCGCGGTGAAGCCGACGGGCAAGGGTGGTCGGATCGTCGTCGAATACTATTCCGACGAGGAGCTTGATCAGATCGTCTCGAAGATCCTGCCGTGAAGCCCTTTTCTTACTTGCATTGAAAACGATATGAAATTGATCACGAATGACGAGACAATCAGTCGGTCCGAATTGAAAGCTATGGCCGGGAAGATGTTCGGCGGGCTCATAAAAGGTGTCGTGGACGTCAAACTCGGCGTCATGGTCGTGGATGCTGAACTGCATGCCGATGAGGAAGCATTTCTTTTGAAAAACGGTTCATCGCAAGATGACGTGTGGGGCATCAACCTCTATCCGGATGAGACGGGTGAGGATTTCGTCGAATTCGATTCCATGATAAACGTTCGCCCTCGGCAGGGAAACAAGAGTCGTAGTGTCGAGGATGGAGTCTTGCGTGATACGATATCGGGAATCGTGAATACTCTGGTCATATGAATGACATCTTTCATACGGGTCTGGCGAATGGCGGGTGGGAAGGGCTCCCGCTCGTTTCGCAGATGGCCAATATCGGCAGCGAAGTCGGTAGGGCATTCTCGTGGCGGGGCAGGAATCGTGAGGAACGGGCGCAAGATGCCGCGTGTCGTGCTTTGGAATTGTTCGATTTTTCTCTTGCTGACGCGAAAAACAGCGAGCGCCTTCGGGAGGTCGCCCGCGCAAGGGAAGTATTCGTCGATTCGTTTTTCGGGGACAATGAATACGGTTCCACACCAGAATTATGGCAATCGTATTTCCTGGCATTCGCGGTAGCGGCCCAACAAGGAAAGTGAGTGACTTCTTCGCTTCATGGTATACTGAAGACAAACATCATCCGGAATATGTCTGAAAAGGATTTTTTCGCTATCGGAGAGGAACGACGGAAGCTTCGTCACGAGGTGCTTGATGCGACCGGGTTTTCGGCACACGAAGTGTCTTCGCGTGGCGGAGTGGTCGCGAAACCGGAATTCATGAAGGAGGTCAATGAAGGCAACCTTTCAAATGTCGCGGAGAAGGTCGTGCTCGATGCGGACTCGGCGCCTTCGGTATCCGAGGGACTTGACCGTATCGAGGCGTTGAACAAGGAAGCAAAGGAGTTCAAACTTTTTCCGGACCGACCGGAGAAAACCGAAGCGGTGTCGCCTGAACAAACGGAGCGGTCACTTTCCGATGTCCGCCGACGATATGCAAAAGCGCGCGAGGCCAAGGCGCTTGATGGTGGAGGAGAGAAGCCGACGAGGATGGATACAGAAGAGACGCTCATCGAGCCAAACGAAAAGGAACAGCGAAAGGCAAACCTTTTCCAGGAACTTTATTCGATGGAACGATTTTCCACACTCCAGAAGCAGGGTCGGTATCGTTTGTTGCGCCGACCGGAAGATGAGCGACTTGCCGAACGGCTTCGTATAGGCGCGGACCTCACGCGGACCGTCATAAAACGGCGCGAAACACTTGAGGCGGATGTGGATACGAGATACGTGGTCCGTGAATATGAGCTGTCGAAATATCGGCAACAGCTGACAAACGAACGCTTCGTGGTCACGCCGAGTCGGCGTGGCTATATCGATCGGATCGGATCACTCATCGAACAAGGAAAGCCGATTCTTGAGGAAGGGCATACCGGTGGTGGCAAGACCGAGCTCGCGAAGTATGCCGCGCGCGAATGTACCGGTCGTGAAGCTGAGGTCGTGTATTGCAACCCACAGACCCGCCAGAGCGATATTTTCGGCAGGCAATCACTTCGTGAAAGTGACCGCGGGGCAACCGTGACGGATATCGATTTCGGTCCGCTCACGAGGGCTCTTACCGAAGGGAAAATCTGTATTTTCGATGAATTTAACGAGCTTGACCCGAGATTCCGGCAGGTGCTCAAAGCCCTCTACAACGCGAAACCTGGGGACATGGTGAACGTGCCGGGCAATGGCAAAGTTCTCGTCGCACAAGGGTTCGGTTGCATCATGACCGCGAACCTCAAGAGTGAGAAATATGCCGAGAAGGGTGCGCTTGAACCGCAGGAAACACGAGTGTTTCTTGATTCGACCATTCGGACGGACTATCCGCCCGCTTCGGAATTGTACGATGTCGCACTGTCCTCACTTGCCGATACGCAGGGGAACGTGCTTCTGACGCGCGAAGAGGCGGACACGACCCTGAAGCATTTCACCGACGCCATCCACGATATACAGGAGGCATATGCGAACACACTCCCGGCACACTATGGAAATGACACCGATTTTTCGGCGTTCGGGAAGGGGTCGAAACGGGGGAAACGACCGCAACTCGAGAAATATGTGCTCGATACCGGTATGGCGGTGCGACTCTTACAGGGATTCCGAATCGCACGGATGGAACACGGGACATCGCTTGTCGATTTCCTCGACGAAGCACTCATCCGGACCTTCGAAGGGGACAAGATCGGCGAAGAGGACAAACGCCTCGCGATCTATATGTTGGCCCAGAAAGGATTCCTCTCAGGATACAAGCAAGAGGACTTTCGGACACGCATCGGGGTCGATTACTCCGACAAGAAGCTCGATCCGACGACATTATCAAAACCGAAACGAGCCGAGCTTTCTCCGGAAGAAAGTCTCGCGACCCTGTCCGCCGAAGATGTGGCGAGAATCGATCCGTATGAACGGATGAGAATCGACGCGAATGAGGAGCTCGGATTGCCGTCCACGTCACCGGATAAGCAGGGCTCTCCTGAATACCACAGTTTCAGGGAGGCACGGGATATCTTCAAGGAGCGTTTCTATGGGCCAGAGGAAACAGAGCAGGTCTTCGGGTTCCGACCGGAAGCACCACCGATCCCGTATACAAAAGCAGACATGCTCCGGCACGAACAGCTCGGTCATATCCTGATGTACAATCCGGATATATTGCCAGACGGGACGCCGTTCGATATTCAGACCATGGCCAGTCGTGCGCTTTCCGGCGGACGCAATGTCTTGGAACGCGATGCGAGCGGAAGTCCGACGAAGTATCTCCTCTCCAAGGATCAGTTTGACGAAAATGGTGAGATCTTGGACGGTGCTTGGTTTTCTGGCGATCAAGAGGTAAAAACCGGCACCCCACAGTCTGGGTGGCAGTTTGTTTCGCCCAAGGCCTTGCCTGGTACGGAAAGCAAAAACTTCGTCGCGCAGACGGATATCCTGATCGCGAATGCGAGACAAAATTTCTTTGGCGGAGGAGTACCGGATGCATTCCGAAAAGCCGTCGATGAATGGCATTCAAAGAAGGTTACGTTCAAAGATGATACCAACAAGCTCGCGTCGCTTCCAATCATGAGCTTCGTGCGTGAACGAGTACAAAATACGATATTTCGGTTTCTCCTCGTACATGGAACAGGAAGAGGGACGCTGTTCGCGGACGGCAATTATGTCTGGTCATATGCCCTCTCGTCGGACGGCTTCCTCGTTTACTTCGGCCTTGCCGTCGCGAATGGCGCGTACGTGCTCTGGCGCACGCCGGTTGGCTCGAGCTCGCTTTTGCGTGCCGTGGCCTCCCGCAGTGGATGTTGAGCTTTGATCTTTGAGCCTTTGAGTCGGCTTCCGCCCCGGAAAGGGGTGGAAGCGGTTTTGCATATGATATACTGATTGTGGGAATGAGACACGGCGTACGCGTCGTGACCCCAGCAGTTTCTGCTTGTCCGGTGTCGGCGCGAGTATCGACAGAGAGGGGAGTAGGAGCGCGCGCATATTTTCTCCCCACGTCCGGTGCCGGTACGAGACCGTATCCGCTTCGGAACGCATTCGGATGGCACCGGGCACCATGGCACTCTCGTCGGACGGCAACCTCGTTTACTTCGGCAATGCGGACGCGAATGGCGCGAACGTGAACAGGAACACGCCGGATGACTCGAACTCGAATTTGCGTGCCGTGGCCTCCCGAAGGAACGGCGATCACCGCGGACGACCCGCGGTTTTCGTTTCCTCCGATTCGGTCGTCTTTTTGAGCCAGCCACCGATCATCTTGCCGATCTCGACGCCGTATCCGGATAATTCGGCGTACCCGGCATCGTTGAGACATCGGGTATCGTGCGCGAGCCGGAGATGAAAGAAAAATATCCGCAGTGTCACGTCCATCTTGTTGAGGATCATGGCCCTCGATGTGCCACGTTTCGATTGAGCCAGGTAGCCGAGCTCGACAATCTCGAGGAGGGACTGTTCGAGACGCATACCGAGCGAGTAGCGTGACGCTTTCGGAAATGAAAGAATACGGGTATGGAGACACCGATAACAGTCGGCAAGCCGAAGGAAAATGACCGGTTCCGAGAAGTTGCTGTCGTTCATGATGATATGTTCGAACGGATTATCTCACTTGAGAACCTGGTTGGCGCGTGGCGTGAATTCCGAATCGGGAAACGTTCCAAAAAAGACGTCATCGAGTTCGGTGATCGGGTCGAAGAATATCTCGTGGCGCTCGCTCTCGACCTGAAAGCCGGGAAGTATCGTCACGGACAGTATACCCGATTCATCGTCCACGATCCAAAACGGAGGGAAATATCCAAGGCGCCGGTCCGTGACCGGGTGCTCCACCATGCCCTTTGCCGAGTGATCGTTCCCGTGTTCGATCGCGGATTCATTTTCGATTCGTATGCGAATCGGACCGGGAAAGGGACACTTTCCGCGAATGACCGGCTCGATGCCTTCGTCCGGAAATGCTCGCGAAACGGCTCGCGCACGGCGTTCGTATTGAAGGCTGATATCCGGAAATACTTCGATTCGGTCGATCACGAAACGTTGCTTCGGATTTTGGGTCGACGGATCCGATGTGAACGAACGCTCGGATTGCTTCACTTTGTCGTTTCGAGCTTTGAAACGTCTCCCGGTAAAGGTATTCCACTCGGAAACTTGACGTCGCAACTGTTCTCCAACGCGTATCTCGATCCATTTGACCAGTTCGTAAAGCGAGAGCTCGGTGTGAAATACTATATCCGGTATGCCGATGATTTCGTGGTCCTTTCGGACGATGTGGGAGCGCTTGACCGCATGCGGTCACGTATGGATGCGTTCCTGACCCTGAATCTCGGCCTCACGCTACATCCCGAGAAGACACGGATTGTTCGATTCGGGAGCGGGGTGGATTTTCTCGGGAAGGTGCATTTCCGATTTCACCGGGTCCTTCGCGTGAAAACGAAGAGACGAAGTATCCGGAGAATCGCATCTCGGAATGAGTCATCGTATATCGGACTCCTGAGACATTCGCGGTCGCATGGATTGGTACGGATACTCCGTGATATACTGGAACAAAGGAATATTTTGGAAGAAGTATGCGTGAACCCGTCTACAAAGCCGAGCGGAGCGTGGACCAGTCGGGTATGACACGTCCCGATTCGGGCGACAACGGCGACCCGGTGGCCGATTTTATCGAACGAAACAAACGTGCGCTTACGCAGTATGCCGGCGATGCGTCGCTTTCCGTGCGTTCTGCCGAGGGAGTGATGACGCCAAGCGGCCCGCTTGAGACATGCGCGATCGATCTTGAGAAGGGAGAATATTATTTGCATCGACGGTTCCGGGACGGGGCATACGGTGGATCCGAGGAGAAGATGCTCTTCGGGGCGTTTCATGAGATAGAACACTTCCGCGAGCTTCGGGGTCTTTTGCGGGAGCACGCCGGGTCGGACGTCTGGCGGAAATTGCGAAAGAAAAAAGAAGAACGGACGCGGTATCATATATTGGATAATTCTTTTGGTGATGTGAAGATGAATAATGCGGTCGTGAGTCGCGCGCCCGTATTGTCCGGGACGCGGGAAGAACTGTATCGGAACGACCTGTTTCCCGAGCGGGACTTGACGGGCCTTCCGAAGCATCTGCAGTTCGTGCACGTGCTGAATTGCGAGATGCAGGTCCCGGGCGAGACCTGGACGGTCGATCCGGACGTCCGTGAGGAATTCGAGAAACTGAAAACGATACGCGGTCAGAAATCCGGACGCCCGATACTCGAGTATGCGACCCATCCGGATATCTCGATGCGTGATCGACTGATCGTGCAAGATGCGCTCATCGAACCGGTGTACGAAAAACTCTTTGAGGAAGACGTTCGGAAGAAGCAGGAAGAACAGCAAAAAGAATCTTCGGAATCGGGTGATAAAAGTGGCACGTCGGACAAGAAGAGCGATGCATCGACATCGGAAAACGGTGAGGGAAAGTCGAATGAGAATCAGGAGCCTCCATCGGAATCGTCTTCGAAGCCAGGGGATGAAATGCCTGAGCAGAGTGAAGGGGCTTCGGGTAAGTCGACCGATGAAAACAGGACTGACCCCGAGAATCCCGAGGCATATTTCCGTAAGGAATATGAAGAATACTTCGAGCAACATCCGGAGGCGATTCCGGAAGAGACTCTGAACGAGGCGGTGGAAGACGAGATAGCGCGACAAAACGAATCAGGAGGGGATGCCGGGAAAAACGCGTTCGACGCGTATGCCCGGGCGCAGGGCGTCGAGCCGAACGACCTTCGGAACTATATGCGGTTCCGCGACTCGCTCGAGAAGATTGCCGATCCGGAAACGGGTGAGTCGGTTGTAGACGCGATTCGGGAACTGTTCGAACGGATTATCTCGAAACGGTTACGACGATTACCAGAACCGAAGTATCCGCTTCCGGAAGGGGATGAGCTTGAATATCCGGTGGAAGCGGTCGTCCGGACGCGCGCCGGCGAGGCCGAACCGGATGTGTGGAACGATACGGAATTTCATGAGAAGGAAGGTGATTTCGTCGGTGATTTCGACATCATTCTCGTCGGCGATACGTCGACTTCCATGGCCGAAAATGGCGGGGAAAAACGTGATGAACAAAAGAAAGGCATCATATTAATCATGGAGGCTCTTTCGGAATTCTCGGAGCGATTGGAAGAGATGCGGTCGCGACTCCGACATGATTTGCACGTGCGGAATGAAGCGTGGGTATTCGGGAATTCGGCAGAGTGTGTCAAACCGCTGTCCGAGGAGTTGTCGGAGAAAGACCGGGTCGCGATGTACAAGCGACTTGGGAACACGGGCGGATCGACGAAGGACTTTCTCGTACTCGAAAAGTTGTTTGATGCCCTGACCGAAGATGAAGTGAATCGCATGCGTAATGGAAGCCTTAAAAAAATTGTTATCGTCATGACCGATGGGGACAGCGATAAGGCCGAACGTGTTCAAGAACAGCTTGGAAAGCTTCGGGAGGCCGGTGTGATTGTCATCGGGGTTGGCATAACCGAAGATGGCAAATCGGCACTGACGACCTATGCGCCGGAGGCAATGCTTTGTGCCGAGGCATCCGAACTGGCTGTGGTTCTTGGCGATTTGCTGAAGGAGCACCTGCGGGTCTTGTGAATATCCGGCTGGTTTCCGGCATCGGGAATTCTATGCTATACTGGACCAAAGGTAATCACTAGGTCTTCCACTATGCCAGAAACTCCGCCGTACCTTTCGATCGTCATCCCTTCGTACAAGGAAGGGGAGCGGATCGGACGGAACCTGCTCGAGATTGATAAGTACCTGAAAGCGAAGGATTTTCCGTACGAGATCATCGTCGTCGTGGACGGGTCTCCGGACAATACGGCCGAGGTGGTGCGGAATTATGCCCTGCAGATACCGAATCTCCGCGTTATCGAAAACCCGGAAAATCACGGGAAAGGGTATGTGGTGCGGCAGGGACTGCTCGAGGCGAAGGGGAAATACCGCATCTTCATGGACGCCGACGGTTCCACTTCCATCACGCACTGGGATTCGTTCGAGCCGGAATTCGCGAAAGGATTCGATGTCGTCATCGGTTCCCGGGAGCACAAGGATACCTTCATTCAGGTGCATCAGCCGAAGTATCGGGAAATCATGGGGGATATGGGCAACTGGCTTATCCGTATCGTGCTCGGACTCTGGCGGTACCCGGATACGCAGTGTGGGTTCAAAGCGCTCTCCGGCGAGGCGGCCGAAGCGGTCGCGAGTCGGATGGTCGTCGACCGGTTCGGGTTCGATTTCGAACTCGTGACGCTTGCGGAACGTCTCGGATACAAGGTCGCCCAGATGCCGGTCCGGTGGATGAACGAGGAAGGATCGACCGTGTCACTGACGGGGAAGAACGGCTTCATACAGGTACTGCTCGACCTGTGGAAGACGCGGGTTCGATTGTGGAAGGGCGAATATCGACTGAAGGAGAAACTGTAGGGTTGCACATTCTTCGGACCGGTAAACAGAAGAAAACACAAACGTCGTGAACATAGAAATACGTGACGGGGAGAAGAAACGGGTCGAGCCGAAAGTGGCCGGCCAATCCGAACTCCGTCAGGACATCATTACGGGTGATTGGGTCGTCATCGCGACCGGTCGGGCCAAGCGTCCGGACGAGTTCGCTGTACAAGCGCGCGTCCCGATGAACGGGGATGCCACCGATCCGTTTCTCGACCTCTCGGCGAGCGGTCAGAAGGAACCGATTCTTATGTATCGCGGACGGGACGGGGAGTGGAGCTTGGCCGTCATTCCGAACCTGTATCCCGCGTTCACGAGTGGGCGGATGTCGAAGGATCTCTCCGAAGGACCATACTTCGCGATGAGCGGTGTCGGGTATCACGAGGTCATCATCACGCGCGATCCGGACAAGAGTATCGCGGAACTCGAATTGTGGCAGGTAGCCGAGGTCGTCGACGCGTATCAGGACCGATACCTTTCGCTCATGACGAAGAAGACGGTGAAGTACATTCAGATTTTCCATAATCACGGGAAGGAAGCGGGCGCGTCCGTCACGCATCCCCATTCGCAACTGATGGCTATCCCGGTCGTCTCGCCCTATATCGAGCAACAGCTCCGGGGTGCGGAGCTTTATCATCGGAACCATCGGGCGAACGTGTTTCAGACGGTTCTTGATCATGAATGCGAGGTCCGAACCCGCTACGTGTACGAGAACGAACATTTCTTCGTCTTCTGTCCGTTTTCCTCACGTGTCGCGTTCGAGACCTGGATCATGCCGAAGCGTTCCGAAAACCCCTATTTCGAGCGGATTACGGAGGAAGAAAAACTCTCGCTTGCCGATGCGCTTCGGCAGACACTTCTTTCGATCCACAAGGGACTCGGGGATCCGGCATATAATTTTTTCCTGAATTCGGCCCCGTGCGATGGGAAGGAATACCCGCATTATCGGTGGCATTTCGAGATCCTGCCGAAGACGTCCGTCTGGGCCGGGTTCGAGCTCTCCACCGGGATAGAGGTTTCCACGATCGAACCGGAACGGGCGGCCGAATATCTCCGCGGGCAGCTTGGTACATAGAGAAACCGATTTTTCTTCCACATCGGCGCATACGACACACTATGAAGAAGCGATACCTTGTCGGGAACCTGAAGATGAACCTGAACTCCGTGTCCGAAACGGAACAGTATCTTGTCGCACTCAGGAAAGAACTGTTCGGGAAACATATCGATGACAGCGTCGAGGTCGTCGTCACCCCGCCGTCGGTCTTTCTGGAACGGTTTTCCCGTGAGCTTCCGGAAGGTATCCTTCTCGGGGCGCAGGATGTTTTTTGGGAAAAAGAAGGATCGTATACCGGGCAGACCTCGGCTCCCATGCTGCATGACCTGCATGCCGGATTTGCCATCGTAGGACACAGCGAGCGCCGTCTGTATGCGCACGAGACCGATGCGGAGATCGGATGGAAGGTCCGCACGGCACTGCACGAACACCTTCGCCCGATCCTGTGTGTCGGGGAGACGGCCGAGGACCGGGAACGGGGCGAGGAGGCGGATGTCGTTTCACGGCAGATCGTCGAGGCGTTCCGGGACATCCCACCGCTTTCGGCCGAGCGGGTGCTGGTCGCATACGAGCCACGTTGGGCTATCGGGTCGGATGTGACGCCGGAATCGGAAGAGATCTTCGAGATGCGGATCGTGATTCATCGGGCGCTTGCGGAGGCGTATGACCCGTCGGTCGCGGACAGGATACCGGTTCTCTACGGCGGATCGGTGAAGTTGTCTCTTCTCGAACGGGTCTGCTTCGAACCGCGCATGGACGGCGTGCTGGTCGGCAGGGAAAGCCTGTATCCGCACGAGCTGGTCCGGATAGCGCAGGCGATCGGGGAACACGAATCCCCGAATCGAGACGGATTGAACGCAGATTCTTAGTAATACCATTTATGATTGTCACCACGAAAATACTCCTGGAAAAAGCGAAGAAAGAAGGCTATGCCGTCGGCGCGTTCAATACGATCAATCTCGAGACCACGAGGGGGATTCTCGATGCGGCTGAGGCTCTTTCCGCGCCGGTCATCATCCAGATGACCGAGAAAACGATGGAATATGCCGGTGGTCATGCGCTATTTCAATTGGTTCGTAATCTGGCCGAATTCTATCATTCGCGCATTCCGGTCGCGATTCATCTCGACCACGGAAAAAGTTTCGAGATCGTCGAGCGGGCCGTAGAGATAGGCTTTCCTTCGGTGATGTATGACGGGTCGCGCCACACATACGCCGACAATGTCCGGACGACCGTGAAGGTCGCGAAGTTCGCACAGGCGAAGGGCGTGACCGTGCAGGGCGAGCTTGGGAATGTCCCGTACCTTTCCGAAGTCCATGGTTCCGTCGATTGGGACGAGTATATGACCGATCCGGACGAAGCGGTCCGGTTCGTCACGGAGACCGGGATCGATACGCTTGCCGTAGCGATTGGCAATGCGCACGGATTTGCGACCGAACGCCCTGAGCCGGATTATGAGCGGCTTTCGGAGATTGCCAGCAAGGTATCCATACCGCTTATTTTGCACGGAGCTTCCGATTGGGAGGATGGTCGGGCGGAGGAAGTCATCCGTCGGGGGATTTCCTGTTTCAATGTCGACACGGCCATCAGGCTTGCCTTTATCGGAGAGTTGACCAAGGTGATTGGTGAGGGGGACAAGACGGATATCCGAAGCATCCTTGAGCCGGCCCGGAATGCCGTAACGGAAACAGTGAAACGGAAGATCAGGTTATACGGAAGCGAAGGGAAGGCCTAGGAAACGTAAGTATCTATCTCAAATCTCATGTCGAGCTGTAAATCCGAAAATTTCGCGCGAAAACCATGAAAAAGGAGAGAAGGCTACTGTCGTAACCTGACGAGTTTTGAATGGTTTGCAGCCGAAATTTTCGGATTTCAGCCGGCAAGCGGATTTTTGCCTTATATAGGCGTTGAGATTTGAGATAGATACTAAGGCGAAAAGTGTAAAATACGGGAACAAGGAACAAGGAGCAGGGAAATGAAAAGTTGAAAGCATGCCCCATGGCTGTTTCGGAGAGGTTCTACCGGGTCACAGGTCGAAAGTCGGGATGGGAGGAGGTATCGTCGAATCAAAAAACATAATCATCAATAACACGAAAAACATATGGCGGCGAAACGGATAGCGATCAACGGGTTCGGACGGATCGGTCGGGCGGCGTTCAAGATCGCGCTTGCTCGGAAGGGGACGGAGGTCGTCGCGATAAACGACCTGACGGACGCGGTCACGCTCGCGCATCTTCTGCGTCACGATACGACGTACGGTGCGTACCGGAGCGAGGTGACCGCCGAGAAGGGCGCGATCGTCGTCGATGGGAAACGGTATCCCGTCTTCGCCGAGCCGGATCCGAAAAAACTCCCGTGGAACGATCTCGATGTCGACGTCGTGCTCGAATGTACGGGTCGCTTCGTGGACGGGGAGTCTGCCGGACAGCACCTTGTGGCCGGTGCGAAGAAGGTCGTCCTCTCGGCTCCTCCGAAGGGGGAGAATGAGATCCCGACCTACCTTATCGGCGTGAACGACCGGGAATACAAGGGCGAACCGATCATCTCGAACGCGTCGTGCACTACCAATTGCATCGCGCCGGTCGCGAAGATCATCGCGAACCGGTTCGGTATCGTAAAGGCGATGATGACGACCATCCATTCCTATACCGCCGACCAGAACCTCGAGGACGGACCGCACAAGGACCTTCGTCGTGCGCGCGCCGCGGCACAGAACATCGTGCCGACCACGACCGGTGCCGCCATTTCCGTGACACGCCTCATGCCCGAGATCGCGGGAAAGTTCGACGGGCTTGCCGTGCGCGTGCCGACCATCGTCGCATCGCTGACCGACTTCACGTTCCTGGTCGGAAAGAAGACGACGGCCGAAGAGGTGAACGCCGTGCTCGAGGAAGCGAGTCGGGACAAGGAATACGCGCGGGCACTGGCAGTCACTCGGGAGCCGCTCGTCTCGTCGGACTTCATCGGCAATCCCTACTCGAGTATCGTCGACCTCTCGCTTACCAAGGTGGTGGATGGAGATTTGGTCAAGGTTATGGCATGGTATGATAATGAATGGGGATATTCGAATCGACTCGTCGAGTTGGCCGAAGAGATATAGGAACAACGACTCACAACGTACAACGAGGAGCTGATGCCGGGGAGTGGGGATGGATTGCCACAGGCTTCGCAGACTCGCCCTCGCAAAGACGGAAAGAGCGCGGATAACAGGGGACGGAAAGGGAGGAACGCATAACTGACAATGTATAACTTACAACGAGGAACTTACCATCCACAATCTACGATTGAAACCCCACGGATTTTTGAGAGAGCTTTCCGATCCAGAATGTTTTGGTTGTAAGTCGTGAATCGTAAGTTGTTAGTTCCGTATGTACGATCTCCTCATAAAAAATGGCACCGTGATAGACGGCTCCGGAACACCGATGTTTCGGGCCGATATCGCCGTGAAGGAAGGGCGCATCGTTTCGATGGGTTCCCTTAAGGGTGAAACGGCCGAACGGATCATCGATGCGGACGGATATTACGTGACACCCGGATTCATCGACGTGAACAACCACTCGGACACGTACTGGGAGATTTTCCGTAATCCAGGATTGCACGGGATGCTGTTGCAGGGGGTGACGACGATTATCGGTGGAAATTCCGGGGCCTCGCTCGCACCGCTCATCGAGCCCGAGAGCCTTCGCGCCATCCAGAAGTGGACGGATGTCGATTCCGTGAGTTTCAACTGGCTTTCCATGAAGGAATTTCTCGGCGAGATGGAACGGAGGCCGCTCTCCGTGAACTTCGCGACCCTTGTGGGACACGGCACCATCCGTCGCGGCGTCCTGCGCAATCCCACGAAGAAACCGTCCGAGGGCGATCTGTCCGCGATGAAGCTTCTGCTTCGTCGGGCACTCGACGAGGGAGCGATCGGTCTTTCGACCGGACTCAAATATACGCATGCCCGTCTTGCCGAAGACAAGGAAATCGCGGAATTGCTTGCCTTGGTCGCGAAACGAAAAGGCGTCTATGCGACCTATCTGCGCGACGAGGGGGAAGATTTACTCCGTGCCGCCGAGGAAGCCGTGGTCTCGGCGAAGGTGGCCGGCGTCCCGTTGCACATCTCGCACCTCAAGGCGGTCGGAAAGCGGAACTGGCACCTGTTCGAGGAAGTGCTTGATCTTGTCCGGAATGCCGCCTTGGACGGACTTGATATCAGTTTCGACGTTTATCCGTATACCGCGAGCGGATCGGTGCTTTATACGTTCCTTCCCGATTGGGTGACCGAAAGCGGTCGAGACACGATGCTCCATCGCCTCCATGATTTCAAGGTGCGGCAGTCCGTCGTGCGCGATATGCGCGAAGGCGGGCTCGACTATGCCGGTATGAGACTTTTCATCTCGGCTTTGAGTCCGATGACCGGTCAGAAGACGGTGGCCGAGATCGCGAAAGCCCAACAGAAGGCGCCTGAAGAGGTCGTCATCGACATCCTGCTTGCGAGTGGCGGGCGGGCCATCGTCTCGCTCGAGGTGTCGAGTCCGGAGAACGTCGCAAAGGCGGTTCAACATCCGTATTCCATCATCAGCTCGAACGGCGTCGGCTATTCCGCGGAGTACGGCGCGACCGGGAATATGGTCCATCCGAGAAATTTCGGGACGTTCCCGAAAGCCTTTGACGAGTATGTCCGCAAGAAGAAGACACTTTCCTGGGAGGAAGCCGTGCATAAGATGACCGGAAAGCCGGCACTCAAGTTCGGACTCGAAGGCCGTGGTTTCCTGCGGGAGAAGGCCAAGGCCGATATCGTGATATTCGATCCGGCGACTATTGCCGACTGCTCCACGATGGATGACCCGTTCCGGTACCCGGCTGGTATCCGTATGGTGATTGTCGGTGGCCACGTGACGGCCGAAGACGGCGTCTGGAACGGTACCAAAGCCGGAGAAACCATCCGTAGCCACCGGCACGGCCTGTTCGGATAGGCTCGACATCCTGTCCGGTTGAAAGTCGTTCTCGTACGCGTTTACTGGAACGACTTTTTTGCTTTGTGGTTGATGGGAATGTAGATGAATGGTAGACTGAGAATCACCGTAATGTACCAGCGGTATGGCATCGAAACCGGAAGCGACACAGTTTATTTTCGTCGACTATGTGCTGGAACCCGAGAATAAACGGGCCGTTTTTCGGTACGAGATCGCATTTGAGAACCAGCCCAGTCTCACCTTTTCCGACGCAGTCGTTTTCCCCAGGGAGATTTCCCTCGACGGGATTCCAGCTGGACTGCTTGGGAATGCGCTACGCAGTCTTCATTTGATGCTCGGCATCAGCTACTACAAGTTGTATTGTCCGCCGGAGATTGTCCTCTTGACAGACCCTCTCTCAAAAGAGCAGGCTGATTTCTGGAATGCCATCTATGGAAGAGGCCTCGGTGAGTTTTATTATCGCAACGGGATCGACCCGGACATCGTGATACGATTCCCGTATGACGAATCGGTTTTCACTCATTCGCATGCCTTTCAGAGAAAAGATCGTTCGCTTGTCGGAATCGGCGGAGGCAAAGATTCTATTGTGGTCGGGGAACTCCTGAAAGAGTATGGAGACGATTTTTCGGCACTGCTCATCGAAATACTGAAAGAATCGCCGATCTCGAACGCTGTCGCGGAGCTGATGGATGTTTCGTCTGTGAAGATTCGGTATTCTCTTGATCCGAAAATTTTTGAGCCACATGAAGGGGCCTATAACGGTCATATCCCGATTTCCGCGATATTCGCCTTTATCGGGTATCTGACGGCAATCCTCTATGACTTTTCATATGTTGTTGTCGGCAATGAACAGAGCAGTGATTTTGGGAATGTCCGCATCGGTGAAACGGAGGTGAATCATCAGTGGAGCAAATCGTCCGAGTTTGAACGGCTTTTTAGGGGATATGCGGACCGGTTTCTCTCCCCGGACATCATCTATTTTTCTTTGCTTCGTCCGTTCCACGAGATCCGCATCGCGGAAATGTTCACGCGGTTTCCGAAATACTTTCCTGTCTTCTCGAGTTGTAACCGGAACGTGCGGATTCACAAGGAGCGACCGAAGACGATCTGGTGCGGGGAATGTCCGAAATGTCTCTTCGTCTTCACGATGTTGTCTGCATTTCTTGAGAAGAATACATTGGTCGGCATATTTGGACGCGATCTCTACGAGGAAGAATCACTCATACCGTCGTTTGCCGATATCCTCGGGTTCGGCGGGATGAAACCGTTCGACTGCGTCGGTACATTTGAAGAGTCGCGTGCGGCCCTGTTTCTCGCACGGGAAGCGTATGCCGATTCGATCGTCATGCGGACCTTTCTCGATCGTATCGAAGATCCGGAGCGGCTTATTGATGATGTCTTTCGGACGAGCGTTTCTCCGATGGTTCCCGCACGGTTCGCGCTATACGGAATGAAGAACGTGCTTATTCTCGGATACGGGAAGGAAGGAGAATTGACTGAACGTTATCTGAAGCGATACTTTCCGGGACTCGAAATGGCGGTGGCGGATAAATCGATCGATCCGGACTATCTGGAAAAGCAAAGCGGGTACGATTTCGCGATAAAGACGCCGGGCATGCGCAAGGATCTCGTCACGATACCGTACACGACGGCGACGAACATCTTCTTCTCGCAGGTCAGGAATACGGTCGTCGGTGTGACCGGCTCCAAGGGAAAAAGTACGACCGCATCACTCATATATTCCATTCTGAAGGAGGCTGGAAAAAAAGTCAGATTGTTGGGTAATATCGGAACACCTATGGTGTCGGTCCTGTTGGAGCCGATCGAACCGGATGAGATTTTCGTCGTGGAGCTTTCCAGCTATCAGCTCGACGATATCAAACATTCACCTCATATCGCCGTCGTTCTCAATCTGTTTCCTGAGCACATGGACTATCATGACGGCGTCGAGAAATACTATGAGGCGAAGCGAAATATTGTGCGGTATCAGCGACCGGGGGATTATTTTATATATAACGCGAAGGATGAGCGTTTGAACGTATGGGGGACCGTATCTGGCGTGGAGCGAATCGCATTTCCGATCGTGTGTGGCTTGCCAGAACTAGCCACATCCCTACAAGGTTCCCATAATGCGGAGAATATCTCGGCAGCTATCACAGTAGCGCGACTGTTTGATATTTCGGAAGAGCCTCTGCGGAAAGCGATAGCAACATTCGTTCCATTACCACACCGGCTGGAACGAATCGGTGAATATCGTGGCATCGTTTTTTATGATGACGCTATTTCTACGACGCCGGAATCGACGATGATGGCGCTTGAAGCCATTCCAAACGTCGAAACGCTTTTTCTTGGAGGAGAGGATCGGGGGTATGATTTTTCTTTGCTCGAGAAACGGATGCGAAGCGGATCAATAAAGAATGTGGTACTGTTTCCCGAAACGGGGAAGCGCATCTTGGCATCGAAGGATGGGTTTACCGTTTTAGAAACATCGAGTATGGAGGATGCGGTTGCATTCGCATATAAGCACACATCAAGCGGAAGCGCGTGCCTTCTTTCAACAGCATCACCGAGTTATAGCCTGTGGAAAAATTTTGAGGAAAAAGGTGACCAGTTCCGACACTGGGTCGAAACGTTTGCGGAGGAACAATAGCGGTCGGAATAATAAGAAAATCAATGCTATGCTCTACGACGTCATTATCATCGGAGGCGGTCCGGCCGGTGTCTCGGCCGGCGTCTATGCCACACGCAAGAAGATGCGATCGCTCCTGCTCGCCGGGACCATCGGCGGGTCGTCATCCGTATCCGCGACTATCGAGAACTGGATCGGCGAGCCGTCGATTACCGGCGTCGAGTTCGGTCAGCGACTCGAGAAGCACCTGCGCGCGCAGGAGGGGATCGATATCCGGACGGACGAAGTGGTAACGAATGTCGGCAAGAAGGAAAATGAAACGTTTGTAGTGACAACGGAACGGGGCGAGTCCTTCGAGTCGAAGTCGGTCATTGTCGCATCCGGCGTCCGACATCGTCCGCTCGGCATTCCCGGCGAAGATACGTTTCGTGGCAAGGGCGTCGCGTATTGTTCGACGTGCGACGCGCCGTTTTTCCGGAACAAGGCGGTTGCGGTCGTGGGCGGCGGAAACTGCGCGCTCGAGGCGGCGGAGGACCTTTTGCCGTATGCCACGGCGGTCACTCTCCTTACGATCGATCCGGAATTTACGGGTGACCCCGTCCTCAGGGAGCGGGTACTGTCGTCCGATAAGGTGACGCCGGTCCGGCTCGCGAAGTCCGAAGAGATCGTCGGGGAACGGAAGGTCACTGCGCTCCGGTACGAGGATCTTTCCTCCGGAGAGAAGAAAGAAATCCAATGTGCCGGTGTCTTTGTCGAGATCGGTATGATGCCGAATGCGGAATGTGTCGGCCATATCGTCCTTCGGAACCGGGCGGGGGAGATTATCGTCGACCCGCGTACCTTTTCGACCTCGACTCTTGGCATCTTCGCCGCCGGCGACGTGACGGACATGCCGTACCGCCAAAACAATATCTCCGCCGGACAGGGTGCGGTCGCCGCACTCTCCGCGTATGACTTCATCCGTGGCGCGGGCGCGGGCAATCCTGCGGTGGTCGTGAATAAAAATGATTGACCGGAGCATTTTTTCGTGCTATAATGGATTTGTAAATGAGAAGAAAGCGGGTGTTTCCAGGGTGAAACGCCCGCTTTTCCTTCTTATACGAACACAAACGGTTATGAAACGGTCTACAATCATCAGTATCGCCCTCATCGCACTGCTCGCTCCGTCGAGTGGCGTTTCCGCATCCGGCGGACAGTCTCCGTGGGCGGAGACCGCATTGACGCTCGCGAACCAGGAACGGAAGGACCGGGATATTTCCGAACTGACGGTGAGCCCGTTGCTTGAGAAGGCCGCGGCGCTGAAGCTTGCAGATATGGAGAAGAACGGATACTTCGCGCATACGTCTCCCGCGGGCCTGACCCCGTGGTCGTTCATGGACCAGGCGGGATACGGGTATCGGTATGCGGGGGAGAACCTTGCCATCCATTATACCGATCCGACGAGTGAACACGTCGCGTGGATGAAGAGTGAGAAGCATTGCCAGAATATTCTTGATCCCCAGTTCCGTGAAATCGGTATCGCGGTGAAGAAGGTGTTCTTCGAAGGACGCGAGACGATGCTGACCGTCGAGATGTTCGGGACGATTCCAGGCCAGGAAGTCCAGACCAAGCTGACCAAGGCGGATGCACTCTCCATGTGTCAGGGAGGTTTGCCGACGGTTTCCGGTGCCTCTACCGACCAGGGGACCGAGAGCGCTTCTCCCGAAGGACGGATCGCCTTGCTGTCGAAGGGTATCCTTCCGGATGCCGAGGCGTATGCCCGCTCGCTTTCCGGTGACCTGTACGGAGTGGCGGAGCTTCTAACGACTTTGGTTTTTGCTCTTGCTCAGATCGCTGCTGTGGTCCTGTCTATCCGACTCCTGCTTGCCCGTGAGACCCGCGAAGGCGTCTATCTTTCCTGATACCTTCCGGATGGAAGAGAACTCCCGATGCCCGGGGTTTCCCTTCCGTCCGGAAAAGACGGATTGCACCTTGAAAAAAACAAAAATAGAAAGAAACACAAACACCCGGAACTGGTTTCCGGAAATACTTCAAAAGGGATGAATCCTCTTCCCCCTCGCCTGGCGACATATTTTCTGTCCCGGCAACCTCACATACGAGACAACCCCGCCTCTCACGAGCGACGGGGTTGTCTTTTTTAGTATCTCTCTCAAATCTCATGTCGACTGGATTGCTTCGTCGAAGACTCCTCGCAAAGACGGAAGGGGAGACGGAAGGGAAACGAAGGGGAAACAAAAGGGAGATGGAGGGGAGATGAAGGGGATATGGAAGGGGATGGGTTCCGGAATGAAGAATGACTTTCCCAAGGAGCTAAGCTCCTGTATACAGGAGCTTAGCTCCTTTGGAAGCGCAAGAACGACTCTTGACAACTATTTCCTTC
>JBAXFX010000010.1:0-28762 GCA_037139695.1 Candidatus Moraniibacteriota bacterium
CGCGCGAAATTTTCGGATTTACAGCTCGACATGAGATTTGAGATAGATACTTACATGATGGGGCGATTCCGTATTTTCGTATAAAAACGAAACGATGTAAAGAGCCAGCCTTTTTGTTCTTTCCGTCCGCATACGGTATACTGAAGCGGTATGAAACAAACCGTCCTCATCATTTCCGTTCTCATCTCCCTCTCAGGTATTTTTTTTATTTTCTCCCGGTTCTCACCGGCTCTTTGGACGGAATTTTCCCAGACCATCCCCGACATGCCGGCCGGACTGGATGCCGATACGGCGCCGGAAGAACTCTCTGTCTCGCCGCCGGTACCGATCCTGATGTATCACCATATACGCGAATACGGAAACGATGGGAACCCGTCCATCTACGTCTCGCCGCAACGCTTCGAGGAACAATTGCAGTGGCTTTTTTCGCACGGATTCCGAACGGTAGGACTGGACTATTTCCGACATCCGACACCGGTCTCCGGAAAGCCCTTCATCCTGACCTTCGATGACGGATACCAGGACGCCTATGACCAGGCATTCCCGACCCTCAAGAAATACGGTTTTCAGGCGACGTTCTACATCGTCACGAACGACATGAACCGGAGTGGATTCCTCTCGACCGGCGAGATGCTGGAAATGAAGGATGCCGGCATGCGTTTCGGATCACATTCACTCTCCCATCCGAACCTTACGCAGGTCTTTCAGGGACAGGCCGAGCGGGAGATCTACGGAAGCAAGAACGTTTTGGAAGAGGCCCTCGGCACGACCGTGGACGATTTCTGTTATCCGGGTGGGGCGAACGATCGGAACGTCGAGAATATCGTCGCCAATTCCGGCTATAAGACCGCAACGACAACGGTCAGCGAAGTCGTATCTGGACCGACCGATCCGCTCCGCCTGAATCGTATGAACATCGGCGATTCGACACGGTTCGATGACTTGTCCGCCCTGACAAGCTTATAGTGTTTCCAGTTTTCTGCTACCAAGAAAAATCCGCCTCGTGGCGGATTTTCGGTTCGATGGAGAGCGATACTCCAGGCACTATAACGCTTGCATCTTACTGCGCCTGAGTGGTAGCATTCGTACCCGTTACCGGGGCCGTCGTCACCCCCTGAGTCGCTGCCACACCTTGATCGGTATTGGCCGGGGCCACCGTACCCTGGGCAGGGGCCACTGGCGCGATCTGTGTCGTACCATTCCCCGTTCCCTGGTTTGGATTCGCCTGACCCGACCCGTATCCGTTCATCCTCCGTCCACCTCCGGAAACTCCGCCCCGACCCTGATCAAACCCTTGTCGCATCATCGCGCCCTGCTGCCGGATAAGACTGGCCCGAGTCCTCGATTCTCCCACTTTATACCCTACACCGAGACCGATCACCAGACCGAAGACCAACAGGAGAACCCCACCAAAAATCGCCTTCTGTTTCCCCGACAAATTCCCTATAAAACAGGTCATAGCAAATCTTCTTATGACTTACGGGTCATAGTACGGACAAAAAACGGATTTTCTTGCACTATGCCTCAGGCAAACGGAGTACCGGAACAATCTGTTTCTTGCGTGACAGGATTCCCGGCAGGACTTCCATATCGGACTCGACCGTGACGCCAAAGGAGGCGGATATGATGCCGGCCGTAAACGGATTATAGGTGAACGCGGTCGCCTCCTCACGGAAGAGATCTACGATGAAAAATAAGACCTCATCGACACCATCTTCTTGGTCGACGATCATCTTGATCGCCTCGACGATACCTTTCTTGCGTGCGATCAGCTGTTCCGGCGTCGTCGTCTCCACGACGGACACGAGGAAATGCTTACCCCCGACCTCGGTCATCTTGCCATCCAACCGGACGATCCGGCTGTCCGAGAAATCCGAAAGGTCGGATTTCGCCGCGAACATCTCGGCGGCGAACGCCTGCATGTCCACTCCGAGCCTTTTCGCAAGCCGCTCGGCGACGTCCTTGTCGTGCGGGGTCGTGGTCGGCGAACGGAACGCGAGCGTGTCGGACAGGATACACGAGAGCATCAGTCCGAGCAGGTGTTCCGGCACTGAATCGACATGCTCCCCAATCAGGTCATGAATGACCGTCGCGGTACACGCGAGCGGGCGGATGATCATATCGATCGGTCCAGGCGTAGACAATCCGCCGGAAAGCCGATGATGGTCGATAACCCGGACTATATTGGCGTCGTTTATATTGCCGAAAAGCTCGTCCGGATTATTGGTATCCACGATGACGACCTCGTCTTCCGCCTCTACGGCATCAAGCCGCTCCGGCTCGGGAATATTCCACCGGTCGAGAAGGAAGATGGTTTCCTTGTTAAGTTCGCCCAAGACATAGGGAGTGGCATCGGAAGACGTGTGTTCATTGAGATACCAGGACCACAAAATTGAGCTGCCGACCGAGTCAGTATCCGGCGCCTTGTGCCCGAAAACCTTTATCATAGGTATTTTTATCAATGCTGAATACACCGAATACTACAGGAAACAAGCCGAAAAATCAAGCGATCATTATAGATATAGATGACGAAAAATGATCCCCCGCTGTTTACAAATCACAAGGATCCGAAAAATACTACGATATAATGTTATGTCGTAGTATTTTCAAGATCATCTTTTTTCACAGCGCGGATAAAAAGGAATAGTTTATTTCTCCAACAGGTGCTCTCTTCCGGCAAGCGTCAGGACCAAGCGGTCGAGTTCGCGGAACCGGCGGACCTTCTCCTCACACGGGACATCGTCTAGAAGCTTCGCCGAGGCAGTACCGGGTCGTGGGGAATACCGGGCGACGTATGCCTTGTGGAATCTCACGCGCTTCGCGATATCGAGCGTATCCGCGAAATCTGCCGCAGTCTCACCAGGAAACCCGACGATGATATCGGTCGTGAAGAAGACATCCGGAACGGCCGAGCGGATTTTCTCGACGAGCAAAAGGTATTCGTCGCGCGTATACTGTCGATTCATGGCAGCGAGGATACGGTCACTCCCCGCCTGCACCGGTAAGTGTAACATCCGGTCGATAGTTGCGTTTCGGGCGATGACGGCAATGAGTTCGTCGGAAAAGTCCCACGGGTTCGAGGAAAGGAACGAGACCTTCGAGACACCCGGCAGAGTCGCAATTACCTCGAGCAGGTATGGGAATACGGTCGGTATACGGTTCTTACCGAGATGCCTCACCATGACTGGAACAACCTCGCGACCGTCCGGCAACCGGTATGACTCTCCTTCGCGTATGCTATCGACAAGGAAGTCGGCACCGTAGGAGTTTACGTTCTGCCCGAGGAGGACAATCTCGTCGCGACCGTTTTCAACCGCTTCACGGACCTCTTTCACGATATCGCCGAACGGGCGCGAGACCTCCTTACCGCGCGAAAACGGAACGATACAATATGAACAGAAATTTCCGCATCCGTTACCGATAACGATCGAGGCACGTTTTCCCGAAGTGCGCTTCGGACGATTTTCGAATCCGACCTCATCGATCGGCAGAAGTGTCACGTCCGGCAATCGCGAAGCGATCTTACGTGTCATTTTCCCCGACGGCTCACGAGACACCGCTCCAACGAGGCATCCGGTCACGACGATTTCCGCATCAAGTTTTCCTTCCCCTGCACGGATATTCCGGACGAATCCATACACCTTCTCCTCGGCCTGGTCGCGCACCATGCAGGTATTGATCACGATCACGTCCGCCTCCGCCACCACTTCGGTCGGCACGAAACCGCGCGCCTCGTACGAGGTGGCGATGCGTTCCGAATCGGCGACATTCTGTTGGCACCCAAAAGTGCGGATAAGGTATTTCTTGGACATAGGAGTCCATCCTACCGTGTTTCTGCCAATGGGACAAGATTCCGCCACAAAGGGCATCCGTCATACGAGGTGGTCGGACCCGATATGTAGCTTTCGAAAAAATACATGGCTTTTTTCGGACCACTATTCATGATATCGATCCAAGATACCCGGCTCAGCATCCGATTCCACGCCCTTTCAACGTTTCTTTCGGATCACTGAAAGAAACCTCCTCGGGATCGAACTTCTCGGGATCGAAATGTTCATCCCCGATCCATTCGACGGTGTCCTTATATTCCGGATGTTTCGGATGTTTCAAAATTTCCAACATATCGTAATAACCCCAAAGAGCCCCACTGTCCTCGGGCGGACAGGCCATTTCCCCAGCGATACAAATCGGATATTCAACATCCGATTTTTTCGGAAGGATTTTTTCCAAGGTGACCGTATGCACCCAATAGTCGCCGAAATCATACACGTATCGCATCTTTTTTTCTTCGGGAAACACATCGGAAATCTTTTCTTTCCACCCAGGTTCAACGCCTTCATCATCGATCCCCGGACTCGGTATCCCAATGCTCCGCTCGCTCCCATGACTCCTTCTGATTGTTTGAAATTCATGCAGATGACAATCCATCCAGCCCATCACGTCCTGGATCGCGACATGCAGATCCCAAAAGGAATAATTCTCCGGAACCTGGATTCTCCGCCAAATGGGAGGCTTCGACCCCTGAAGAAGGATCTTGAATTGGTACACGTTCCTAAAGATCGCTTTTTCCGCATCTTTTCCCGACTCCGGTTTTTCCGATCCAACCACGTTGGTCAGATATTTTATCATGTCTCTCTTTACGAATTCGGCCACCGGCAATCGTTTTACCAGTTCGATTTCAATATCCAAATCCTTCGCCGTTCTTTCAAACAGGTCAAAGAGGTCTTGTTTTTTCACGACGATGTTTCCTATGCCGAACGGACTGGTTTCCAAGATTTCAAGAAATCGATCGAAAAAATCGGCAAGATATCCGTGACGCGGGATAACCAAGTGCGTGCCCAACAAGAAATACGATTCTTTGTGGGCAAAAACGATAACGAGCGGGTGAAACAGATTATCATCATCGTCCCTGAACCATTGCGGAGCCTCGAAATAATCGATTTCGATAATGACTCCGCCCTTGCCATGACCCATCTTCTTGATATTCCGGATTCTCGATTCGGTTTCTTCCGAACGGTTCCGGATGCTCGATTTTCCCATATGATTAAGTTCGACGCGATTACCTGATATGATATGAATCCACCGGAGACGGTTCAAAACAAAGGCTCCGGATCATCCATACGCATAACACCATGAAAGAGTACTGTTATCCCGAGCTCATGACTGGCGTATGCCGATTGACCCGGGATCCATGACGTACTCCTACACGTCCAGCGCTCTTTCATACTGTGATATCTATAAGTAACATAATCTGACGACCGCATTATTATGTTACTTCTTTCCGTGCCGTCTTTTTGACGTTAAAGAAATGCCTCTTGAGTTTTCCATCGTTATCAATCCACGAAACCGTCATGATACGGACGAACGAGGTAGCTTCATACAGGGTTACCAACTCCATGAGCGGTTTTTCGTAAGGATACGGGGATACGAATACGCTTTTTTGGAGCTGGTAAAATTCCATTTCATGCAGATGCTGACGCAGGATATTGCGGAAGATACGACTATCTTCCGGGATATCGAATATGATTACGCGCCATTTCCCGTCCCACACCTTCGGTTTCCTGAGCCGTATAGAACGGCCATATATGTCAAGGAAACCGGCCTGTCGTTTCCCTTCCTTCGTAAGCACGAGCCGGATAGTTCCGTCCGATAGCGGTTGTTCCTCCAGTAGCTTCTGTTCGGAGAGGCGACGAAGCGAACGGGAGATGCTCCGCTGGTCGATCCGCTTCCATTCCTTCCGAAGCTCTCCGAGGACCCTATAGTACCGATCGGGAGAACGTTGGCCGCCGAGCGTAATCCCGCCGAGAAGCAGGAGAAGTAGTCTTTGCTGTACCGGTCCGAACTTGTACATAAGGAGAAGTATTATGAGGTCAACTCAACCATCGTTTGACGACACATCCCCCGCCATCCCAGCTGACTCTATTGTAACATAATCTGACGACCGCATTATTATGTTACCGGTTTCTTTCACCCTCTTGTGACAATATTTCAATAAAAAACAGCTCTTCGACAATCTATTATTATGATATACTCCGTTCAAGACCACCGTACGAGTTGTCAACCGAGCCAAGTCCGCGAAGGCATGGCGATCCAGTTTTTTAGAAAGCACTGGTCACCGTCGTTCACGAGTGACTTTACTGGATTGCCACGGTCATGAATAGACACATTCATTCCCTCGCATCCGCCTGCCTGCCCATGACGTTTTACGAAGTGATTCAGGCGGACAGCGCTTGCCTATCCGCAACGCTTTGCCCGTCGCTACGACTGCCGTCAGGCTGTCGGGCTGGCGTAGCGATGCAAAGAGGCGTGGCAATGCGGGCAGGAAGACAGGACAGAGTAAAACGCGTAATCAGTTTCTGTGAGTGGTATAACTACCGATAATTTCACGTTTATGGACAAAAAAGAGCTCGGCTTCGAATGCGAGAAGGCGATACGGTTCCTTGCGGAGCATATGATAGACGACGGCTGGAAGAAACCGGCGTTTTTCCATAGCATCCGTGTCGGGAGCTTTCTCTATCAGAACGCCTATGACCGCGATATCGTCATCGCCGGTTTCCTGCACGATATCCTCGAGGACGGCTCCGGAATTTCCGAAGAAACGATACGGGACGGGTTCGGGGAAGCCGTGCTTACGATCGTGAAAGCGAATTCAAAAGACGAGAGCATAGAAGGTAAACAGGCGAAGAAACAGGATCTCGTCGACCGTTGCATCGGTGCCGGAGAAAACGCCGCAATCGTCAAGGCGTCGGACATCCTCGACAATTTCCTGTATTACAATATGACGGGGAACGGGTCCGAGCTCAAAAATCATTGTATCCCGTATGCCGAGCTTCTCCTTGGAGAACTGCCAAAATCGTATGCAAATCCGATTTTCGACAGACTGAGCGACGTGACAAGATCGGCTCATACCACCCTGAACAGATAGTCTGTCGCTCGTTTATATCTTCTTCCTTCCCAAGACTCAAGTAACATAATCTGACGACCGCATTATTATGTTACTTCTTTTCAATTATTCTCCGAGGGCCGTCCTCAAAGGATTTTCCCCTAGCTGCTGACTGCTGACTACTGATTGCTGACCCCTGATTGCTGACTACTGACTACTGACTACTGACCGCTGATTGCTGGCTGTTACTATTCTTTCTTTCCTGCTAGTTGTCCGCATGCGGCGGCGATGTCCCCGCCCTGTGACCGGCGGACCGTCACCGTGATGCCGGCCGCTTCGAGCTTATCTTGACAGCGTCTCACGGTTTCCATATCGCTTCCCGAGAATCCGCTGTCCGTCGTATTGTATGGGATCAGATTCACCCGGACCCGGTCAATCCGTCGCGCGAGGTCCACGAGTTTCCACGTGTCCCGCTCGGAATCATTGACGCCGGAAAGCATCAGGTATTCGAGCGTAAGGTGTCGACGTTTTTCCGGGAATGCGGCCGCATACTTCCGCGACCAGGCGACCAGAGCATCGATGAAGCCCGGCGCGGTCGTCGGCATGATCCGTTTCCGGGTCTCCTCATCCGCGGCGTGAAGCGAGATCGCGATGCGTACCGGCGGCCATTCCGGATCCAAAAGGAGCCGTTCGAGTCCCGGCAGGAGACCCACCGTCGAGACGATGATCCGCGTCGTGCCGATTTCCAGCGGACCTGTGAAGATCCGTAGCGCCCCACGGACTTCTTCGTAGTTCGCGAGCGGTTCCCCCATGCCCATAAGAACGACGTTCGTGATCTCACCCGGGAGCTTCGCATCCGCGGCAGCATCGCGAAGGTATCGAACCTGGTCCACGATCTCGTCTCGCGAAAGGTTCCCGGTGAATCCGAGCTTTCCCGTCGCGCAGAAGGCGCAGTTCATCGCGCATCCGACCTGGGTCGAGACACAGACGGTAAGCTGACCCCGGCTGTTTCGCATGAGAACCGACTCAATCCGGCTTCCATCGACGGTCACGAAAAGCGCCTTCCAGGCGTCTCCTGCCCTTCCCGGCAACAGGGACAGGTTCGTAAGCGTGCTCCATGGAACTTCCACAGCCAGCCGTTCCCGCAGGATTTTCGGCAGAGACGAGACATCGTCCCACGAACGAAAACGGGGCGAATAGATCGCCTCGATCGCTTGCCTTGTCCGGAATGCGCTTTCTTTCGAAAGAATCGTTCCTATATGTCGTTCCCTGGATTCTTCCATATCGGGACAGGATACGACAAAAACCGGGCCGAGTCAATCGGCATCGGCTTTTATCACTGCCCCGAAAAAACCGGGCGAGTGGAAGACGCCGTATTCCCGCCTGATGGAGAACCCGTTGCGGTGGCAGAAGTGACGCCCGGAAGCGGGCGGAAGAAATCATTATCCACTATCACATTCTTTGAATACGACTCCGCCCACTTCGATACCGATGAAACGGCATTCCGGAAGGCTTCCGTCTTCAGGACGGTATCTCGGAATTCCGTCTCGATATAGAGTTGTTTTTCCTCGTTCGTCCACTCGCCCTTATATGCGTTCAAATACCAATCGCATAACCCGGCACCGAACGCGACGAAAAAAAGTACCGCAAAGAACCATCGTGAATATTTCGATATGACCGGATATTTTTCCCGAAACGAGAAACTGATCGGTTTTTTTAATTCCAATTTCATAGGCTACTCCAGATATACGACGATGGAAAATACCGCATCAACCGAATCCTGCGCCGATCCTGCCGTCACGGTCGGATTCACTCCCCCGGAAGGAGCCGAAAATAAGTCCGATCGTCCAGGAACCTGACTCGTGTCCCGAGCAGTCGGCCGGATATCAAAGGAAAGGATGCTGAGAAAATATGGCGCGGTCTCTACCTTATGCAGATAATTCACGGACTCGGCATACGTCCCGGAAAAAGTCAGCGTCAGGCCGAGTGTCTTTCCGTCCGGCAGCTTATTCAGGAAACCGACATCCACCGTCCCACCGCTCCCAGTCGCCGAGGTAGAAGCGCTTGATGACCGTGCTGTGGCCGCCGTGGAACCGCCGAATGATTTCCTACTTTCCGTAAGGTCGTTTCCTTTGGTGATGGAGACCGTTCCACCGGTCGTCTTGGAAATATCCTCCATTTCCCGAATGAAATCGACGACGCGGTCAGCCGGAAGCAAAAGTTTGATTTTTTTGATATCTTCCGAAATCGCGACTGATTGCGACCGATATTCGGGAAGATTTGATATTTTCCGTAGGTCGTTCTCGTTTTTGGCATTGAATTTCTGCACTTCGATATTTTCTGAGGATATCCGCTCCCGAAGCGGGCTCACCGCAAAGAACAACAGTGAAACGGACGCAAGAACAAGCGCTCCGGAAACGAAAGGGACCCATCGGCTATTTTTCATGACATCGATATTCATAAGGTTCCGGTTCCGATAAGACAATTTTCCCTGATCGTGAAATCGAATTGGAAATCGACGTTCTTTTCTGAAAAAAGATTTGATACGGGAACCTGAAAGTCGGAAAAGCATTCATCCCCTTTCAGCGATGTCTCGAGCGTGAGAAAATCATCACGGGTCGCCGCGACACCGGAAACGAATACTTGATATCCCTTCGTGGAGAGCGAGCTGAACGAGACGTGAGGCGGGATGAGCCGATCCATCCTGACCAAGAATCCGCTCCAGTCCGGACGAACCCGCCCGAACCGGTTCGCCTGCGCCGCAAAGGCGTTCGCGTCCCGGAATTCCGACTCATATCCCGATAGATCCTTTGCTTCGGGACTGTCGCTGGAATAGCCCTGTCCTAAAGATTCGACATACGCCCGATTCTCATGGACGATGAAAAACACACCTCCAAGAACGAGCAGGTAAAAAACGACGACGGAAAAGAGAAGGACTGCCTGAAGGAACAGGAATCGGTCGAAACCTTTTCTTCTGATGATTTCTTTTTTCTCCTCGGGAAGGAGGTTAAGCGATACTCTCATATTCATCGAGGCCTCGGAGCGCGAGGCCGATTACGGTCGAATACTGGGTGGAATGGTTCCGATCTATCGGGGGGATTTCCTTGCCGAGCCGGATATTCGTCCACGGGTTACCGAACTCTATGTTCTGTCGGATCCGGCTGGAGAAATATGGCAGGAGCCCCTGCGTATTCGCGCCGCCCCCGCAAAAAATGACGGCATCGAGCTTCTTGGAATAACGAAGGGTGGAAAAATAGAAATCGAGGGAACGTTCTATCTCGGATGAGAGGTTCTCAAGAATCGGCCGGACCGCCTGAAGCTGCGGGCTCGGCAGGGAAAGCGAACCGAGGCCGGACCGGATCTTGAGTTTCTCGGCCTCGTCAAACGAGAGTCCCATACCCTTCGATATGGCATCCGTCATCATCTGCGATGAGAGCGGGACGCTCGACGTGAAGACGGGAACATTGCCGATGGCCATCACGAAACTCGTCCGACGGTCACCGATATCGACGATAAGCACCGTTTCACTCTTGTGTTCTTCGGAAAGGAGACTCCTCACCTGGGCGATCGATTCGGTCTCAAGACCGATCGGCTCGAGACCGGCCCGTTCCAGTACCGTGCAGAACTGCTCAGCTGCCGACCGTGCCACCGCGACGACCAGCACACTCATCTTTCCCTTCTCCGTCGCGAACATATCCGGGAGAATCTGCCAATCATAGTGTACCTGCTCGAGTGAAAGCGGTATATTCGCTTCTATCTCCCACTTCACCGCCTCCCTCGCTTCCTCACGCTCCATCCTCGGAAGAGAGATGATACGGAGAAATGCCTTCGTTTCCGGCAGAGAACAGATGACTTTACGTGTGCTGATATGTTTCGGTCCGGCCGTCCGGACCAGCTCGCGGATACTCTCCACGACCACGTCCTCTTTCAATATTTCGCCATCGACAATCGCGCCTTGCGGAACCGAAACGGAACCGAAGCTCGTCACCTGATCGCGACTCCCCTCACGGGAAAGCCACAGCGCCTTAAGTGAAAGATCACTCACGTCGAGACCGAACGGCGGCGGTGAAAAATCAAGGATGTTCCGCTGCAAAAAACTCATAGCAAGTAGTTGTTCGTGTCCGTTTTTCGATGACCTATTTCATATCCCAATCATGCAACCATGGTACCACGAAACACAATCGCTTACAATTCTTCCCACAAGTCGATTGAGTACTGCGTGCCGGTCGGAAAGTACGGTGGCGGATAATAGAGGAGATTGTTGTCATACCAGAGATTCCGCGTCGCATAGCCAGTTCCGTCCGTAAACGCAAATCCGTACCGTACATTCGTCGCGATCGCTCCATTCACGGTGATGGAATTCTTATAGTCCCCGAAATAGTGTTCCCTCCCAACCCTTCCCTTCTGTGCGATCAGTGCCGCATCGATCCGAAGGTTGGTGTCGCTCGAAAGGGGGATATCGATATCCTGTTGCCCGATGACTCCGATGATATCCGTCCCGTCATACTTCGTATATAACAGATCGTTCTGGATAAAGACCGAGAAGGTCGTACCCACCCCGGAAAGGTTCGCGGCGGCAATCGTGATTTTTCGGCCATTCACCTGTCCCGAAAGCCACACGTTTCCCTCCACGAAAATGACCCCGTTTTGCACGATCGGATAACTCTGCCCCGCACACTGCCCCGAACAGCTGGAGCAATTTTTTGTACCCGACTCGTTCTGATATTTCGTATTCCCATCGATACTGTTCGTCGTGGAATCTATGGATTTAATCGTACAAACACTGTATGTCGTACCGCTCAGGGTGATTTTTCGTCCGATGCCGCCACCCACCGCGGCGGCGAAATATCTCCCGCTCCCCGCCTGTGCCTGACTTTTCATGTAGCTCAGATCTCCGAGCACGCCGTTGAAATCCACCGACGTGACCGGAAATTGCCTCCCTGCGGCGAATACGTCCGTCCGCGTCGGAACTACGTTCGGAGGCGCCTCGAGCGATCGGAAATTATTATTTATGCCAGTGGAAGGCGGAACGTTCACATGCGTATGCACACCGAATTCCTTATTTCCGGAATGATCCGGATCGGTATATGACGATACCGCGCTTGATACGATATTATGAGCCAGACCGTCGAATCGGATACCAAGATTGGATTGTATCTTTCCGTATACCTCTGTCCCCTCGCCGAACCGCATATCGTCGTTCGCAAGCACGGTATTCTCGCTCCAGGACGGTCGCCGGAACCGGACCTGGATCGTCCTCGTATTCCCGGGATACCGGTTCATCGAACCGGTCGACTGGACCATGACGATCGTCGACCCGGACGAAGGCGGGGTGACGTGCAACCGATAGCTCCCCATGATTCCTCCGGACGGATCCGAAACGTTCGCTACGTAATCCGAGCCGACACCGTATGCCGTTCCGGAATTCCAGAACGCCTCGATTTGCTGAGCGGTCCGTCCGTCCGTCTGATGGGCAAGATACCATTTATAGAACTGGATACCCTGTTCGGCGACCTGGAACGCCTGTTCGCGCGACGCGGTATACGTCGCGTTCTTGATCTGCGACGAAATAAAGGACAGGATTGATGAAAGGATAATCGAAACGGCCAATAAGATGATAAGCGCGTACGCCAGCGCCGATCCATCCATGACCCGTTTCCGATAAAGGCTGGCTGTCATACTATTGGTTGAGATTCCTGAATTCCGCGAATGATTCGATAGTCGTCTCTTCCGGCGCCCGATTCGGATTGATATTGACGATCAGACGGACCCTCACGAGCCGGGCATCCTGGACGGAAATTGGTGTATGTAACGGATTATTCACCGTATCACCGGGATAATTGTCATTATAATAGAAGAAGATCGGCTTATCGTTCGTATTGGCGATATATGTCGCCACCGTCGTGACAGTCTGGTCACCCGAAGGATACGTGACCGGAGGCGTAGTTGAAGACGGCTCCGTGACGCCACATTTGAGCAATCCATTCTGCAGATAGTAATGGACCCGCTCGGTCTTCCCGTCATTGTCGATGTCGAGGAATACCACGAGATCGAAATCACCCCCCGAAACGATCGGGTAGCTACCATCATCCCCTTGGCGTATCTTTCGAAGATCAGACACGAGATGTTCCACTCCGCGCGATGCGGCGGCCGAAGCGACACCTGTTTCCAAAACGAACCCGTTCAGCCTCCAGCTCCGAAGGAACAGCATGGAGAATCCGGCCATGCCGACCGTCATGATAAAGATGGACATGATCAACTCCACCAGCGATATGCCGGCCAGGAACTTGCGATTGATCCGTTTTTCCGATGTCGGATGATCCCGTTCCATACTTATTGTGCGGTCAGGGTTACCAACTGGTCCTGAAGAGCGGTACCGGTCACGACGATCGTTCCTGTTGCCTGGGCGAATCCATCCGCCGATACCTGATACTGATATGTCCCGGCCGCAAGAGCCGGCAGTGCCGAAGGAAAATATGCCTGTCCCGAAACACCCGTCGTCACGGTCACGTCATACATAGGCGTAGCGCTCTGAAGGTGAACCGTTGCATTTTCGACAGCATCACCCGAACCACCATCGTGCTTCACGGAAAAAAGCACGGACCCGATCGACGTTTTCGCGAACACCATCTTTTCCGTCAGATCCGTCCCTGCGGCGACATCAAAGAAACCGGGGACGCTCTTGATTCCGGGATCAAGCCGAAGGAACCGATATCCGGATACGTCTCCGGGAGCGGCGAGGGCATATCGTCCATACGAACGGCCGGCATACGCCTTCTGCCCATCGGATCCCGTCGTTTCAGAAACGGAGAAGTCATACACCGCCTCAAGCGGCGACGCATTCGGTTTGTTCCCGACCTGCCGACCGCCGGAAAGCGTAAATGCGACACTCGGAATCGCCGTTCCGAGAGCGTCTTCGCTTCGGATCGTGACATTCGAGGAACGCCCCATGGAGAATGACTTCTGATTGACCGCGGCCGCGATCACGGACATCGGGAGATCGAGCGGACTGAACACCGACGTCGGATATGCGGGATAGGTCTGCGCCCCATAATACCCGCTCTTGGAGACGTAGATCATGTAGTCGGTTCCCGGAGGCGTCCCCGGCCAGGACTGATTCCCGAAGACATCCGTCTGCGCCGTGAGATCGACATTGTTTATCGCGGACACGATGCGCACATCGGCATCCTGTATCGGTGCCCCGGACGGGTCGGCAACGTTTACGGAGAAGACGCCCGTATTCGACGGCTGCTCCACGCCGACCGGCGAAAACGATCCCCAGGTGACCACCGATTGATCATTCTCCGCTCCAGCCCACGAGACCTCGATCCTGACCCGCTTATAATCGGTCGGGATAGTATCGTGGCTTGAACCACTCCCCGAAGCCGTGCCGTCGAACGGGTCGTCCACATACTGCGCTATCGTGTGCACCGAATAGGTCCCACCCGCCTTGACGATCGACTCCGTCTCGAGAATATCCCCAGCTGGAATACCGTAGTCCCATCCGCCCACACCGTTCGACTTCTTCGTCCCGATCGAGGCATACGGGAGACTTCGGATCGTCTCCATCCGTTCGGACGCGAGTGCGGTCGCCCCGAGTTTGCGCCGGACATCCAAAATCCGCTTCGTCCCGAGCGTGAACAGCTGATAGAACGTGAGTGCGATGACGGAAAAAAGGAAGAGAAAAAACAACGCCTCAACAAGGGTGAAACCTCGTTTTCCATTTCTGCCGCGTCTCCCCATGACTATCGCTCTCGGCATATCATTGTATGTTCTGAAGCACGCTGTACATCGGCGTCAGCATCGCAACCGCGAAAAATCCGACGGCACCGCCGATGAAAAGCATCAGTACCGGTTCGATTATGGAAGAAAGGTTCGCGGTGATCTGCGTCACCTCGCCCTCATAGAACTCCGCGAGCCGTTCGAGGACGACATCGGTCTTACCGGTCTCCTCGCCGACCTCGATGATCTGCGAGACAAGGATCGGGAACAGCTCCTCATGCGACGCGATGATCATACTCAGGTTCTTTCCCTTCTGGACCGCCTCGATCGCCTCGGTAAATGCGGCCTTGTAATAGACGTTCCCGATAGTTCTCGATACGATGGCCAACCCGTCGACGACCGACACGCCACTTTTGAGGAGCGAGCTGTAGATGCGCGCGAACCGGGCACAGTTCACTTTGGAGACGATGCCGCCGATGACAGGCGACCGGACTATGCCGAAATCGAGTGCTTTTTTTCCCGGAACGGTCTTGGCAAGTATCCTGCCACCGACGATGAACGTCGCGAACAGGCCCAGAGAGAGCACCATATTGTTCCGGAAAAAATCGGAAAGATTGATGAGGAACATGGTCATCGGCGGCAACTCCGCGCCCATGTCCCTGAAGACGCCGGTGATACTCGGGAGGATATAGGTCAGCATGATGAACCCGATGATGAGCATCGCGACAAGGATCACGGACGGGTACATGAGCGCCCCTTTGACCTTGCTTCGAAGATCGTTGTCCTTTTCCAGCTGCAATGCCAGGATACCGAGCACCATCTCGAGATTCCCGGACACTTCACCGACGTACACCATACTGACGAATAGTTCGCCGAATACGGACGGGTATTTCGCAAGGCTCTCCGAAACCGATTTTCCCGCCTGGATATCATCGTGTATATCCGTCAGGATCTTTCGGAATACCTTGTGTCTTGTCTGAAGGGAGAGACTTTTGATCGCGCGCGACACGACGAGGCCCGAGGAAATCATCACCGCGAGGTTCCGTGCAAAGACCATCTTCTCCTTGAGCGGAACCGTCTGGAACCGATCGAAGAATCGCACCTTGATCGCGGAAGACTCCTGCACCTCCTTGACAGAGGTGAGCAGGAACCCCTGAGAGCGAAGATCGGCCGAGAGAGCGCGCTCGTCCTTCGCGGACAACTCGCCGGACTTCGCCTCGCCTGACGTCGCATTCTTCGCCGTAAAGATATATTTCGGCATAGGTAAATTTCCGTGTTCATTTTCCCTTCCAGTATACCACATCCGGACCCCGCAAAGAAACCGGGACCGACAGACGAAAACGACCGCTCAAAAGAGAGGTCGCCGTTCCGAAAATACCGGACCGTCAACTATTTGAACCGGACCGTCTTCACGATATCCTCGAACAACCGACTCACCCCTTTCAAGTCGGCTACCGAAAGAGAATCGGCCAACGACGGATTCAGTATGATCTCGTAATCATATTTCTTTCCCAAGACGACATACGCCTTGTCATCGAATTTCTGTGCCGTCAATCCTCCAATCGAAACTTCCGACTGTCGCTTGAAATCCATACCGTCAATCTTTCCATTCACCGGACATTTTCCCCTGTTCAGGCTTCGATCGCAGACGGAAACGGACAGAAGAATACCGTATTTCGACATCGTCGTCGTACCATCAGGATGATCCTTACTGTCCGGTTTTAATGCGGGATGTTCCACATCAACGGAAAAAACAGGCCCGACATCCCAATTATCAGTGTTCTCTTCGAACCAGAAATCCTTCGGCATATCCAGTGAAAATCCGTATTTCGCGTTCTCATAATGCTTCGAGGTAGCCGACACGTCGGATTCAGTCCCGAGGAACGAAAATGAGTCCACGATTTCCTTCAGCACATCCCGATACGCCGGATCCGAGCCGAACGTTCCGATCGTATAGACATACCCGTCCTTCTCCACGACGTACGTCTCGTTCACGGCCTGGGTCTCGCCCTGCCCGGTAGACACAGCACCGGAATCGATATAATGCACGGCATACGCGCCACCGACCTTCGTTTCCTCGCGCTTCGTCGGAGCCGCACCCTGGTCCCCTTGGAGCGATGTCGGGAACGCGTTTGCGGATGTGTTTTCTCTCCTCCGAATGTCGATACTCACCCCGTCGTTCACGACTTCCGCCAGAGCGTCCTTCGCGAGTATCGTATTGAATACCGTATGCCCGACACTCGTATCGGTGATGATTTCGTCCTTTTGCAGCTCCTGGCCATGAACCACATCCCGATGTGTCAGGTCGACGGGATAGGAAAAGGAGAAGTGGTAATGATTGCTCGTATAGATTTTCTTTGAACCCACTATCGGATCAGGTGGCAACGCCTGTCTGACCGGTTCCGAAGTCGTCGGCTACGCTGCCGGCTGCGCTGCCGGTTGCGCGACTTCAGCCACCTGACTCTTTCGACCGCTCATAACGAGATAGCCCGCCACACTCCCGGCTATCGCGATACCGATCACTCCAACCGCGATGAGCATCCGTTTCTTCTCCATATTTGTTTCAAGTTATCCCTATATACGGATACAGTATACCACATCATCTATCCATAGAGTTCTACCGGCTGGCAATCACGCCGGCAACCGTAATCGAAAATGCCCCGTATTATACGGAATATCGTTTCAAATTTTTCCGGTCATCCGCGAAGGCGGATCTCGCCGAGCCGCTTGCGGAATTTCTCGTACACGCGCGGGCCATGCGGGTCGGGCAGAAAGACGAGCGCCTGATCCGACGCCTCGATATGTCCGCCCTCGTTTCCCGTCTTCGGATTGCGCAGGATCTTTTTCTTCTGCCACTCCCCGAGCCAGGCCTCGAGCCGGTCCGAATCGAATATCCGTTCGAGCACAGTCCGGAACGATCTCGCCTCGTCCGTATCCCGGACATACCACAAAGGCAATGCTTCCGTAGGCAGGAAGTCCGGCTTAAGGCGGGCGATCCACCGATTCTTCAGTTCGAAGCGTTGGAATGTCTCCCGACCGTAAAGCGGGATAAGGAACGTGTATTCATTCGCTGAAAACAAATCTTCCGTCGGAATAGTCAGCCGGTCCTCCGTCACGAAATAATTGAGGCAGGCGCGATCCTTCGTATGGTTTCCGTGTCGTCGCCGGCCGATCAGATGCAAAAAACCGGTCAGAAGCGTCCGCCCCGTCCAGATCCGACCGGCCCGCAATACGACGAAAAAATCCCAGTCACTATCGCTATTCCCCTTCTTCATGGCCAGGCTTCCGGTAACGCCGATCATGCGGACGAACGGCACAAGCCGAAGCGCCGTGGCCAATCGTCTTATGCGCCGGAGTTTCGCGACCGCGATCTTCTCCGTACCGATCCGGAGCGGAACCAGATGTTCCCGTCCCGGCAAGAAAAAAAACCCGTCCCAAAACGCTATCCGTCCACGGATATCCTTTCCGTCGAGCGCCGATACCACATCGCCAAGCGACACCGGCTCCGATTTTTCCCCGTCCACATCCTCGACGGTCAGGTGTTTCCAGACCTCGAACGCGGTCAGTGGCTGGTCGAACGCGTCGTAATACGCGAGCGTGGCGATAATATTTCCGGAGAGGGACATACTCCAAGTGAAAAATGAAGAATAATCAGTCAGAAGTCGAAAGCATACCCCGTAATCGCGCCTCGCAATTCTACGGGGTCGGAAGAAAAAGCGTAAAGCGAAACGTGTAAAGTCCCGCGACCCGACCCCAGGCTTTTCATTTTTAGCTTTTCACTTTATAGGTATTTCGCCGTCGGACTCTGCCCACACTTCTTCAGGTCATTCGGCGTGCCGGAAAAGACCAGTGCTCCGCCCGCATCACCGCCATCCGGTCCAAGCTCGATGACCCAGTCGGAGTGATTGATGACATCGGTACTGTGTTCCACCACGAGTACCGTATTCCCTTTGTCGACAAGCGCGTCGAGCACGTCGAGAAGTTTGCGCACGTCCTCGAAGTGAAGCCCTGTCGTCGGCTCATCGAGGATATAGAGCGTGTTACCGCTCGACTTGCGCGCCAGTTCGGTCGCGAGCTTCACGCGCTGTGCCTCACCGCCCGAAAGCGTCGGGGCGGACTGGCCGAGCACGAGGTAATCGAGCCCGACTTCCTCGAGCGTCCGCAATTTTTCCTCGATCTGCGCCTGGTCGAGGAAGAACGTCCGCGCCTCGGAAACGGTCATCGCAAGCACCTGCGAGATATTCATGCCACGGTACGATATCGCGAGCGTCTTCTGATTATACCGTGTCCCGCCGCAGACCTCGCACGGCGCGTACATGTCCGGCAGGAGGTACATCTCGATCTTCTTCATCCCGCCGCCCTGACATGCCTCGCACCGCCCACCCTTCATGTTGAAACTGAAGTGACTCGCGTCGAACCGTTCCCGATGCGCCTCCGGTGTCGCCGCGAACAGGTCGCGCACGTGATTAAAGATGCCGGTATACGTCGCCGCGTTCGATCGTGGCGTCCGTCCGATGGCGTCCTGATTCACGGTAATCACCTTGTCGATATGTTCAAGTCCGTCGATCCGCACATGCGTGCCGGGTTCCGCCTTCGCGTCGTAGAACCGCTTCGCGAGCGCACGCGACAAGATATCGTCCACCAAAGACGACTTGCCGGAGCCCGACACGCCCGATACCGAGACGAATGTCCCGAGCGGAATATGGACATCGACGTTTTTCAAATTGTGTTCCGTTGCCCCGATGATGGAAATCCGTTCCCCGTTCCCCTCCCGCACCGATTGCTTGTTCGAAACCTTCCGCCTACCGGACAGATAGGCGCCCGTCGCCGACTTCGACGCAAGCAGCTTTTCGACCGTCCCCGAGAAAATCACCGCACCACCAAGCCGGCCCGCCCCGGGACCGAAGTCTATGATGTGATCGGCCCGCTTCATGATGGCCCGATCATGCTCCACGACGATAAGCGAGTTCCCGCCCTCGCGGAGCTCGAGGATCGCGTCCACGAGCCGGTCCGTATCCCGGCTGTGCAGTCCGACCGACGGCTCATCGAGAACATAGAGGATACCGGAGAGTCCCGCACGCATCTGCGTGGACAATCGTATGCGCTGCGCCTCGCCACCGGAGAGGGTGTCCGCGCCACGTGAGATGGACAGGTATCCGAGCCCCACCTTCTCGATCGCGGCAAGGCGCGCCTCCATCTCGCGGAAGATGAGATCGGTCACGCGCCGTTCCCGACTCTCGTACGACGCCGCAAGCGCCTTCAGGGATGCCCTCAGGTCGGAAACGCTCCGGCAGGCCATATCATGTATGGACGATCCGTCGACGAGGACCGAGAGCGGTTCGGGCCGGAGCCGTTTCCCGCCACACTCCGAACAGGTCTTCTTGTGCATGCATTCCTCGAGTTCCGCACGAAAGTGATCGCTTCGCGCGTCGCGATACTTCTGTTCCAAAAGCGTGATGACGCCGACGAATCCGTCTTCATTCCCCTCGCCGTGCAAGATGACGTTCATCTGCTTTTTCGAGAGCTTCTTCACGGGAACGGAGAGCGTGAAATGATACCGCCGCGCAACGTCCTCGAGCACGCGCAGAGGGCCGCTGCCGTTGCCTCGTTCCCCGCCCGTCTTCGCGATCGGACGGATCGCTCCCTCAAGAAGCGACAGTTCCCGGTTCGGGATGACCAGCTCCGGATCGAACTCGAGCGTCACGCCGAGACCCGCGCACCGTTGGCATGCGCCGTCGGGATTATTAAAAGAGAAATGGCTCGGCGTGAAGTCCGGCAACGCGATACCGCAGTCCTCGCAGAGGAACAGATTGAAAAACCGATGTTCCTCGTCCCCGAACAGGACCGTGGCCACACCCTGCCCCGCCCGGAAAGCGGTCTCGAGCGAATCGAGGATACGTTCCTTGTCGGGACGGGCCGTATCGAGCATCAGCCGATCCACCACCACTTCGATCTTCGTCGGCACGCGTCCGCCGACCGCCAGGATATCCCGCTGCGCGTTGGCAAGGAGGACGATCTTCCCATCGATGCGTACACGGACATACCCCTGCTCCGCCGCCATCGCGAGGATCCGATGAGGTTCCTTGCCGGCAAACACCGCCGGATCGGCCACGAAAAAAATCGACGTCCCGTCCGGCGCGGTCAGGATCTCCTCGAGGATCTCCATCGGTTCTTTCTTGGAAAGCGGTTTGGCACACTTCGGACAGTGTGGCACGCCCTCCTTGGCAAAGAGGAGCCGGAGGTAATCGTACACCTCGGTCATCGTGCCGACCGTCGATCGCGGGGAACGCGACACACTCCGTTGATCGATCGAGATCGCGGGGATGAGGTTCCGGATCGCATCCACGTCCGGCTTGTCGAACGCTTCCATGAAGTTGCGGGCATACGACGACAGCGACTCCATGTACCGCCGATTCGCCTCGGCATAGACCGTGTCGAAAACGAACGAGGACTTCCCCGATCCGGAAAGTCCCGTCACCACGACGAACGAGTCACGCGGCACGTCCACGTCCACGTTCTTCAGATTGTTCACCCGGGCGCCACGGACCTCGATCACCGGCTTCTTCGTCTTCGCCATAGCGCTGGAATGTCACTCGAATAGAGGGGGAAAAGTCATTTTCCATATTACTTCCTTTTCCGAATGATGTAAAGCGTCGGCGTCGCCGGATAATAATCGACCATCAACGAAAAACGATCGGCAGAAACCGAAGGCTGAACCTTCTCCGAAGGTTCAGCCTTCGGACGATCGACTCCGACCCGGCAGAAGCGTAGGGGCGAGTCCTTGCGCCTGCCCAGAAAACGATACCGATACGCCAAAACCGTGAAATCGAAAACAGCCTCTTTTTATGGCTTATAGAGGCCATACCTTCGAAACGAAATGACGCCGAGCTATATTCGGACTGCTTTCCCGCATGTCTAACATCTAACATTGACAATATATTTATTATTTGCTATAATCGTGCGTTAGTCGTTCATTTCCATCAATCAACCTGGAGACAGCCATGTCCACGAATACCATCGCATATTCAGCAACAAACGACTCGGACTCTCTCTACTGGAGACTGGGTCAAAGCATCGGAAACCTCATCAACGCGTTGCTCGGCATCACGATAGGCCATGAGGAGAATCCGAATATAATCAGCATCACGTACGCACTGAACCAGAATGTCATCACGGTGTACGTATCGACTCCGGTAACCAAAGAATATATCGAGCATTTCGACTCTCTGGAAAGCAGCCTCGAGAGCCGATCACCGATCGTGAAGGCACTCTTCGCTATTCCCGGAATAGAGGAACTGTTCCTTCAGCCGTATGAGACAGATTCTTTGAACCTAACGGTCATCAAGGCGGCTCCCGGGAAAATCATGATCGTAAAGGGAGGCGCTTTCGAATGGAGTGAGTTGTTGCCTCTCATCACAGATGCTATCGCTCCGCAGGATGAAGGTACACCGAAGTCGCCAAGTGCTCTGACCGAGGCCGCCGAAACCGACCACAAACGGATACGGACCAAATATGAGTCCGTTCCAAATCCGCACATCAAGGTCGTCCACGTTTCCAAGCGCCTGATTAACGACATCATCAGTTCGTATGACAAGACATCCGGAGGGTACGGACAACAGACCAAGCTGATGCGCCGACTGATGGACATCAGGGGCATCCACGGCGTGACCGTCCAGCAATACAGTATACATCTTCAAAACTCCGAGCGGGAATCCTACGACCATCCGGTCACCGACCGCCCGTGGAAGGAACTGATTCCGGAAATCGAAGCGGTTATTCAGGAATACGCCTGATCCGCGACGTTTCAACCCGAACAAGCTCATACAACACGTGAGCTTGTTTTTTTATTTCGTTATCGGGCCGTCTTTCAGGAAGTCCTTCCCCCGCCGTTTGCGGTGATAGGTGATGGCGAAGCGGTGTGCCTCGGCATTGGCCAAGAGAATCGCGCGGCGATAATCCGCGATCGCCTCGCGGTCACCGACGAGCCGCTCCGGTTGGTGTTTCGCGTTCTTGACCACGCCGACGATCCGTACGCCAACATACGCATCGCCCGCCTCGCCGAAGACCCGCTCGGCCACGCCGTGCTGCAAGAGGCTCCCGTCCACCACGACGATGTCCGGCATCGGCCATTCGGAATGCTTTGTCCGCCGTCTCAAAATTTCTTCAAGTGCGGTCAGGTCGTTTCCTGTATGTGTCCCGCGCAGAAGAAACTTCCGGTACGAGTCCTTGTCCGCCACAGTCCCACGAAACACGGTCATCACCCCGACGGACGACGCCCCGCCGAGATGCGCCACATCGTATGCCTCGATGCGGACGCCATTCCCATTCCCATCAACCTCAGCCGATTCGCCTGCAAGAAGCGACACGTCATGGATATGGCCGAGGGCGAAGATCGTCTTCTTGATCTCGTCGGCACGCTCGAATGCGAGTTTGCCCGCGGCACTCTTCATCTCCCGTGTCAGCTTCCGGACCAGGTCGGTCTTCTTTCCTTGAAAAAACAATTCGATGTTTTTTATTGTCTTTCCATACTCACGCGCGGAAATCTCCCCCGTACACACCCCGGGGCACAATCCTATCTGCCGATTGAAACACGGTTTCGATAATTCGAATCCCTCCCCTCGAAGACTCGGTACTCCCTTTTTCAAAGGGAGAAAATCATTCCGATTCACTCGCGAGAAATTCAAGGTCTCCCTCTTCGGCAAATGGATTATTTTCTCCGTAGGAGAGGAAATAAGGGGGATTTTCCTGGTTGCCAGTTGTTTGTTGTCAGTCGTATTCCGATGAAACGGTTCGCATTTGTCGCAAAACGGGAAGATCTTACGAACGATCCGGAGCGCCTCCTTGAGTTGTCCCCCGTTCGGGAACGGGCCGAAGAGCGAACGGATCGGCGTGGTGAATTTCCCTTCTGCCAGATCGCGTCCGCGCACGAGAAGCACCCGCGGAAAATCCTCGTCCGTCACGACGACGTGATTGTAGCTCTTATCGTCCTTCTCGAACGTATTGTAGGGTGGCTGGTGTCCCTTGATCAGGCCCGACTCAAGAATGAGTGCCTCGAGGACCGAGTCGCTCGTCTTCCACGCGACCGAGCGTGCGAGCCCGAGCATACGGACGATTTTCGGCCCCCGAGTTGCCATAATGTCTTGCGAAAAGTAGCTCCGCACCCGGTCACGAAGCGATGTCGCCTTACCGATATAGAGTATCCCGCCGTCTTCGCCCAGGAAAAAATACACCCCCGGAATTTCCGGCAGCTCTTTCAAGGCATCCAATCCTATTTTCCCATCGAAGGTCGGCGTTTTCATAGCGCAGACAGTGTACGCCGGAATACGGCAGGAATCAAGGAATGCGATACGAAAAAGTCCGACCGTGTGCCAAGGTCGGACCTTTGGAACCGGATAGGATATCTCTAGGTTCCCGATTCCATGCTCGGCGGCTGCGGACCGTTTTGTTTCCGCTCTTCGTCCTTCTTCAACCGTTCCAATTCCGCTTTCGCGTTATCGTACGCGCGCTCCAATTCGAGAAACGTGAACCGATTCGCGATTTCCAACATATCGAAAACCTTTTCCGTTGAACCGGATGCTCCGGACTCCGACCGCCTGATCCACACCGGTCGGACGCCATCCTGATCCCACTCAACCAACAGACCGGATGAACGTTCATACCGGGAAGCTCCTGCTTGTCCTTTCGACACCTCAGGAAGAGACTCGACTATTTCGGCGAGGTCCGCGTTCCATGCTCCCAGGAAACCGACCTTCTCGGCAATGTCATACGTCTCTTTTCCATCACCTTCGATAATGCCGGCACCGGCGGAAGCGCTCGTCTCCTCATACCGTCGCTTATTCATAAGTGCTCGGAATTCCCCCTCCAATCCCGCCCGGTTCTTTTCATGAACCGGATCGTTTTTCGGCTCTTCCTTCTTTCCGGCCTTTTCAAACGGAGGCAACTCGAACAACATAAGATACAAAGACAACGAATTATCCACTGTTCGGAAATATACCACGAAAACGGGCCACAATCATAGCGGGCAAGAAATGTCGTCAGAATTCCTCGCTGATCTCGAGACGGTCCACGCCGTGCTCGTCGAATTCCTTGCGGTACTTCCGATAGTACCATTCGACCCGGTCCGGAAGCTTCCCACTTTTTTCCGCTTCCTCGATTTCCTTGTCGTTCCCGTAGTAGTAAAAATCGCGCTCTCCGAGCCGACTCTCAAGCTCGAACCAGAAGGTCTCGTCGTCATAGTCGGCGACCGCCTCGTCGGTCTCGGAAAGGATGTCCTTCGCGATACCGATCTTTCCCTCATACTCCTCGGCGATTCCCGTCTCACCGGCTTCTCGCGCCGCCGAAAGCAGCGGTTCGATCGCGTTCGTCCAGAGCGAATCAAGCTCCTCGTCCGGTACATCGGATGAACGCTCACGAATAAACCGGCCCAACTCGGCCAGGAACACGAGATCGCGGAGTTGTTCTTTCGAGAGTGTCAGTTTCATACGTCGATCCGGTTTTCACTCCGTAACGTCAGAGGCGCGATTATGGGACATGCTTTTCACTTTCCATTTTTCACTTCAAGTCATCCTACCCTTTCCGGAGCTCCTTGGCAATATGCCGGTATTCGGGAATCGTCTGCCCGACCAGCGCCCAGAACCGGGCGGAATGGTTGAATTCCTTCAGATGGCAAAGCTCGTGCACCACGACATAGTCCGCCATCCGCTCCGGCAACAGGAGCAGCTTCCAACTAAACGACAGATTCCCCTCCTTGGAACAGCTCCCCCATCGGGTCTTCTGATCGCGGATCGAAATGGTTCCGTGATGGAAACCGTAAAGGGCGTTCCATTGCGCCACCTTCGCCCGAACAAAGACGTCCGCCGCGGCACGACGCCTCCGATACTCGAGCGTATTTGTTCGCGAAAGGATTGATTCCTTGCCGGCAAGTTTTTTCGCCTGTTCAACGACCCATTCCGCATGCTCGATCAGAAAATGTTCGGCCTGCCGGATCGAGGCGCGCTTCGGCACGGTCAACACGACCCGACCGCCTTCGTCCGGACCGGGATGGATGCGGATGGAAATCCGTTTCGCCCGCGCATTCCGACAGAACTCATAGGTCAGCATCCGACCGTCAACCTCGATTGTTTTTTTCTCGTTTGGCATGGAGTGTCAGATAACAGAAACCGGACACCGACATCTACGTATCTCTCTCAAATCTCATGTCGAACTGTAAATCCGAAAATTTCGTTGGAGCGCCAACCAGAGATTGGTCACCCTCTGGGTGAAAAATGAGGACGGGTATCCGAAGGAGATGAGGATCCCGCTGTCGTAACCTGACGATTTTTGAATGGTTTGTCCGCTCCAACGCTCTTTCAGTTCCCTCCTCTCCCCTCGGGAGAGGATGTCCGGTACTCCGGACAGGTGAGGGTCCGAGACTGAAGATCCGTCGATTCAATATACATCTTTATAAGCATCCTTCATATTCCAACCCCTCCTGTCCTCCCCTTAGGATAAGGGGAGAGAACGTTCTTTTTTCGCTTGTACTGTAATCGATATCTGGGAGTACCGAGTCTTCGAGGCACGTCGTTTACGAACGACCGTGCCGAGGGGACCGCGTGCCACCAAAGCTTTTAGCGGAGGCGCAGGGATTTGTTTTTGATCGGTCGAAGTCAGCATATTGTTTTTAAGGATACGTCGAGTAAGATATCTTTAAGAAACCACCTCATCGGGAACCAATGCCTTTTTTTAATTCTACTATCTTCCGTTCCAGTTAAGAGTTGTTGGTAGTTTTTCTTTTGACTTTCGACATTATGGATATTCGACTTTATGGACTTTGTGGGCTTGTGACTTTTCACTTTACGTCTTCTGACAACTCGTTAACTCGTGAACACGTTAACCAGTCAACAAAATCGCCTTCCCTGTTCCATGCTATCTGTTTTTTGTCCACTGCTATCTATTCCCCGTATACGTCCGTATCGCGTCCGAAATCTTGCCCACCGTTTCCGTAAATTTTTTCTCATCCGGTTCGAGGAGCGTCATACGGAATCCGGGCAGATCGGTATTGAAGCCGGAGAGTGGCACGACACAGATGCCGGTCGCCGCCATCAGATACAGCACGAAGCGTTTGTCCGGAGAAACACCACCGACCTCCAGCTCAATAGAATGCCGAACTGCCGAATCGGCGATCGGTAATGTCTGCTTGCCGTTCAGGACCCCGTCCTCGAAGACCACGGAATAATAAAACGAGCTTTCCGGACACGGGGCGATCACGCCGGGAAGCCTGGAAAAAACGGCGCGGGCGATATCGGCTTTTTTTCGATACCCCTCGGTACGTAAGCGGACATGTCCGGCAAAGCGAGAATCGCCGATGATACGAGGCAGCGCGAGCTGTGGCAAGGTCGTCGAACACACCTCGAGCATCTTGGCATCGACGAGCGTCTTGGCATACCGTGCGAACACCGGATCCTTGTCCTTGTTGTATACCTCGATCCATCCGCACCGCGAGCCCGGCCACGGTACCTCCTTGGACAGCCCGCGCATCACGATCGCCGGCACGTCGTCGCCGATCACCTCGTAGAGCGGGGTCATCTTCTCACGACCATAGGACAGTCTGGCATACGTCTCATCGGAGACGAGAAACAGCCCGTATTCCCTGGCGATGGCAACGATTTCCCGAAGCACCTGTTTCGGATAGACCATCCCGGTCGGATTGTCGGGATTGATGATCAGGATTCCGGCCACGAGCGGGTTATACCGTACCTTGTTGCGGATATCCTCCAGATTCGGATACCAATTCTTCAGGCAGTCGAGCGTGTAGGTGATGTGCGGGGCACCGGCATGTGCGGCCTCGGCCGAGGAGTGCGTCGGGTATGCCGGGCAGGGACCGATCACCCGCGCACTGCGACGCAGATACGTGTACACGATCGAGATCGCGTCCCCGAGCCCATTGAAAAACAGGATGTCATCCGGATTAAGCGTAACCTTCGACTCCCGCAGACGCTCCGCGGCGATGAATGCGCGCGCAGTGGCGATGCCCTTCGTGGGCGAATACCCGAACGAAGCATCGTCGCGCATCGTATCGGCCACGATGTCCTTGATCCAGGCCGGCACAACCTCCCCTTTCGCGATCGGATCGCCGATATTCTCCCAGACGATATCGACCCCGAGTTCCCGAAGACGCTCCGCGACCCGGACGATACCGCGGATCTCATAGGAAAGTTCGTCGGCCCCCTCATGAACGATATTGGTTCGCATACATAGTCCGTTAATACTGATTCTTCCATTCGGGAGATCCCTTCCGAGATCTTGCCCGCGCATCAGAGCAGCTCCGCGAACCCGTCTATCACCAGGTCCGCTCCGGCAGCCAGCAGGCACGTCCGCGGAAGCGAAGTCGTGATCCCGACCGTGATACATCCGGCAGCCTTCGCCGAACGGATACCGTTGTCCGCGTCCTCGATGACGAGACAGTCCGCCGGCGCGCATCCGAGACGGGACGCGGCGAGGAGGTACGGCTCGGGATGTGGCTTACCGTTTTTCACTTCATCCCCGGTCACAAGTACGTCGAAAAACGGGAGCATCCCCAGACGTTCCAAGAACGGACGCTGATACCAGCTGAGCCCCGAGGTGGCGACCGCCGTCAAAAGCGTCCGGTCCCGACACGAGACGATGAAGTCCAGCACCAAAGGAACAAGCCGTAGTTCCTCTTGGGCCAGCTCGAAATACCGTTCGCGCTTTTCCCGGTCCAATACGAGCGGATCCTCCCGTCCTGTCCCATACCGGTCGAGGATTATGCGGAGTCCCTCGTCGGACTTCATGCCGAAGATATCGTTCCACGCTTCCCTCGGCACGGCAATACCGTGCCGCTCGAACGTTTCCGCATCCGCCCGTATATGAAGCGACTCGGAATCGACGATCACCCCGTCCATATCGAACACGACCGCCCGTATCGGATGACTGAAAATGTCCTTGCAAATTGAGGTTTTTCCCATACGGACAGTATACCACAAGGAAAAACCGCCCGTTTCAAACAAAAAAATCTATTTCAACTGTGTGAAACAACCCCGCTCCGCCGTAGAGACGTGATATCTTAGTAAGTAACATAATAATGCGGTCGTCAGATTATGTTACTTAGTATCTATCTCAAATCTCATGTCGAGCTGTAAATCCGAAAATTTCGTTTGA
>JBAXFX010000011.1:0-25988 GCA_037139695.1 Candidatus Moraniibacteriota bacterium
AGAGACCGCCATCAGTACTCACGTAGAGGTATTTGGTGGCGGGGTCGAGGAAGGAGTGGTAGACATAGTCATCTGCGATGGCGGGACTTGAATCAGTTGAATATTTCATGACAAGTGCATCGTTACCTGTCTTTGTAGTGTCGATGACGGAGAGACCACTATCAGTACTCACGTAGAGGTATTTGGTGGCAGGGTCGAGGAAGGAATGGTTGACAGAGTCATTTGCAATCGCGGGACTTGAAAAAGTCGAATACGTCCATCCCTGATTCAACCCCACCTCTCCCCCATTCGTATCCGTGATAGTGGTCGTGCCAAGCTCACCGGGAATCATAGTCGTTCCCTTCTGAAAATCCTCCACACGTGTATCGGAGACGGAACCGGGAAGGTTCGAAAGGGTGACGTCTCCCGAAGATTGGGAGACGGATGTGTTATTCGTGGTTCCGTTCGCAAAGTCTTCCTGCGTATCCCAGACATGGTTGGAAGCAGGGATGGCAAAGGCGGAAAAGGTCTGATACGGGAGACTGATCAAAATCGCGATCAGTATCGAAAAGATTCTTTTCGCCATAGGGATAGGGAGAGTGTTTATGACAAAATTATATCATAGGTTTGGAAAGTCGGAAAACGTTTTCAGACATTCGGTCGTAGAGACACCTCGCTTCTCGCGAAGGGCGGAGCTATAAAGACAGAAAAACAAACGACGGAGTCACCTTCGTGATCCGTCGTTTTTTCATTATGCCTTGTGTCTGAGCTCTACTTCCCGCAGAAGATCGGCATTGGAGAACTTTTTCCAATGAATCGCCTCCCATTCATTGTTTGAACGGGCGAGATTATTGGAACAGATCGAACGCAACCAAGACAGATGCGGTGCGACCTCCCCCGACATGGGATTCATTCTCGTATAGTGGATGACCTGACCGTTATGGATCTGGTCATGAGTATCTCCTTTTATCGGTTTGGGATAGATTACATTTTGCAGAAATATTTTCAAAAAACGTGGTTATGTATCAAACCATATCATGCGAATATATGCAAGCGTTCACTGCGACACGGTAGGAATCGAATCATGATGCGCTTTATGGCCTCGTAAGGATATACCGGTGATGTTTACTGCCCTATTACGTAATGGGGCGATAAACAGTGGAACGGATATATGAAAAGGACGGCTCCCGTGGCAGAGAGCCGTCCTGTATCATTTCGCATACGAGGATTCCTTCCCGGCTTACGCTTGCGGGCGTTCGGTAAGCGTCACCGAAACCGTTCCTTCCGCTCCCTTGTGCCAGACCTTGAGCGAGAGCGTATCCCCGACGCGATGGTTCGCGACGATATTCCCGAGCGGATGATCCGCGTCAAGCTTGGTCCCGTCGACCTCAAGAATGATATCGTTCTCCACGATACCGGCCTTGTCCGCGGGAGACCCGGGAATGACGGCCAGGTCCGTCGCCTTGACTCCGCGGACCACGATCGCGCCGTAGGCATACGGGAGATTATTCGCCTTCTGCACCGTCTCGTCGACAGTCGCATAGCGCACGCCGATATACGGGGTCGAGATCTTACCGGTCGTCTTCACGTCGTCGATAACACGCTTCACCTGGTTGATCGGGATCGCGAAACCGATGCCCTCGGCATTCTGCGCCATGGCGACATTGATACCGATCACGTTTCCGGAAAGATCAAGGAGCGGCCCACCGGAATTCCCCGGATTGATCGCCGCGTCCGTCTGTATGATGTCGGACAAGGTCTCGGAATCACCGAATTCGCTGCCGGCCGTCAGATTCCGATTGAGACCGGAAATGATACCGCGGGAAACCGAGTTCGGGAACTCCCCGAGCGGATTACCGATAGCGATGGCCGTCTGCCCGACCTGAAGCGACGCGGAATCCCCGATCGGGATCGGCGTGAAACCGGTCCCGTCTATTTTAAGCACGGCAATATCCTGATTCGGCGACCGGGCGAGCACCTTCGCCGGATATTCCTTGCCTCCGGGAACGACCACCGTATACTCCGCCGTCTCATCGGACACGACATGCTTGTTCGTGACAACAAGGCCATCGGCGGAAACGAAGAATCCTGTCCCGCTGCCGATCTTCTGTTTTTGCGGCGTCGCACCGGCATTCCCCTGCGCCTGACCATCGGTTCCGCCATTTCCGACATCGAACCCGAACTGCCTCAAGATCGACGGGAGGTCCGAAGGATTTCCTACCTGCGCGACATCCTTGGAAGCGACCACGGACACGACCGAGGCGGACGACCGCTCGACGATACCGACTAGGGCGACATCACTCGGATCGGTCGGGGTCGCCAAGCTCGTTCCCGTTTTCATCCCGGCATCGGCAATGACCGCCTGCTTCTGTTTCAAAAAAGACGAGAGAAACGGGACCTTCGCGACATATTCCGGAAGCCGACGCTCGAACATCGAACCGGCGATGCCGGCGACAAATGAAAAGACGATGACTGCGAAAAAAAAGGCTGCTTTCGAGGAAAAAGAGGCTCCAACCGGTCGGTGCGAAGCCGGTGACGCCGGGCCAGTCCCAACTGCCTTTGCACTCTCCACCGGGGAAATGATTTCGTCTTCCATAGGACATCATTACTGTTTATGTCGTATCACCGAAACGACTGCGTGACCGAAAACGGTCCTCAGTATCTACCTCAAAAAAGGTACGCGAATACCCTTGAAAAGTTTTCAGTATCTTCAGAATATGACCGATGCGTCCCCTTCGGAATTCTGCAAAAGATTCGCCTCGAACTGACGCAGGGCCGGGTCACGGAATTCCACCCGGGCCGCATCCTGATTCCATTCGTATTCCGGTGCCAACACGTGCACATTCATACTTTGTAGCTGTGACGTCAACCAATCACCGAAAGTCCGCTTTTTCACGAAGATCTGGCTCAACTCGACGAGGTCCTTCCCATTCTCCGTCTTCCGATCGTTGACAAGGAGGATATGGAATCCGAGATCACTCCCGATCACGCCGCTCGGCACGCCGATTTTCTGATGTTTCGCGGTATCCTGAAGCGTCGGTGCCAGGTCCGCGTACGAGAACCAACCGATATCACCCCCTTTGTCCGCAGTCTTCCCCTCGGAGAACTGTGCGGAGGCATCGGCAAACGATCGACCATCATCAAGGAATTTCCGTGCATCTTCCGCTTTTTTCTTCGCATCGGCAAAATTGGAGGCGTCGGCCTCGAATTTCTTCGTCAGCGTTTCTTCAAGCAGCGCCGGGCGTACAACCGTTTCGGTAAATTCCGGAATAGTCCATCCGTAGAGCTTCAACAACCGATCCTTCGCGGCAGCCGCATCGTTTCCTTGAACATTCAGTTGGTCCGAGACGGCTTGTTGCGCTTCCGCGTCCGTCACGGTAATCCCGTCGCGTGCGGCGACACGTTTGATGGCATCGTTCTCCAACATCCGGTTGATAATCTCGCGTTCGCGGATCTTCAACCGCTTTTTACCATCCTCCGTCGTGAAATCCACACGCAAACCGACCGAGGAAAAATCCTGATTCTCATAAAAATGACGGACCGAGGCGAGATCGAGAGCGATATCACGATACGAGGCGGCACCGGACCATCCGGCCGTGACTGCCGGAAACGGAAGCTCGCTTCGCACCTTTTCCGTGATGTCCCAGGAGGCGGGAGCGACGTAGGAGAACACCAGACCGGCCACGACCACGACCAACAAGGCACTCCCGATACCGAGCAACCAGGAACCGGCATGCCATTCCTGCCAGACTCTTTTCACGGTCTCAATCTGACTCATAGTATTTTCCGTTACTCCTTTATGTTCATCGGTATGCCGAAATAAGCCGCCCACTTCCGATAATTCGGCACATCGGCGGAATGGTCGGACCGTTTCCCTCCATCCGGTCCCACGGTAGATGTGTCTACCCCGAGTACCGTACCCGTATCCAAAGCAACCGCTTCCTCATCATTCTTTTTCATGCCGAGTTTCGCCTTCGCTTCACGTTCCTCGAACGATTGGGTCGAAAAAAACGATATCTTCTCACCGATAGTCCGGTTCTCACCACGGATCGAATCGGCTTCCTGACGAAGCGCCGCCACCTCGGCCTCGATCCGTTTCGACCGCTCCATCTCCTTCCACCCGGAAGAAAGCACGGCTCCCGTTCCGATGACCAGCACCACCAGTATCAGTTTCGCGAACAGTGGAATCTTCATACGCGATCGGTCCTTCCGTTCATTTGGAATAGAATACCGGCGCCAAAAGGAACGCCACCATCGAAAGGGCGACGAGCATCGAGGAAATCATCCAGAAGAAATACAGTTTTTTGTGACGTTTGCGGAATTCCATAGATTCTTTTCCCTTATGATATCAGAAACCGACCACGAATGAAAGCGACAATCCTCCGACCATCAGCTACGAGTCGTCGCGAGTCCGTGTGTTCCCAATGATGTTGCGCACGGCACCGAGATCAGGCTGAGGCCGCTCACGCAACGGTCGGAATTTCTTCGGCGCGACCAAAGACGCCCGGGAAAGGGAAATCGGTGCCTCGTCCGGAACATAGGTCCGAGAACTCGTGTTCCGTTCGGTTCGAGCCGGCTCCCGTTTCTGTTCCGGTTCCGGTTGTCGGCGTACGGGCGCGTGTTCCTGTTCCCGCGAAGCCACGGATGGGCGCGCTTTTACGACGATGCGCTGATGATTCTTAAAGCATTCCTTGCAGAACGTAGGCCGTTTCCCGTCCGGCTGGAACGGGACGCGGATCTCGGTCCCGCAGGTATCGCAGATCGCCGGATACATCTGACGGTCTTCGTATGCTTCCTTAGGTGGCTTTACTGGCTTACTCGCGGCCGCGAACAATAATTCCTCGTCCTCGTCCGTAGCGGTCGGGCGAGGATACTCCGTTGCCACGGCCGGCGACTCCGAAGCCGTCTGAAAAACCGGCGCCGGAGCATCGACAATCGGGACCCCTTCCCGTTCATGGAACAAGATATCCCGGGAAACGGTCGATTGACTGGGACCGGTCGGTACGGCGACCGGAACCTCCTCGGATTTCATGACCGGCACAGGAGGAAGATTCGGTAGCGCCGGCTCCGGAACCACGTCATCGCGACGCATCGGCCGAATCGACGAAAGACGCGGGGAAACCGGCTGAGGACGTTCCGTTTTTCGGGCCGGTATCGGCGACACCGGCACATCGGCGACACGGGGAGCGGGACGATCTGAGGTCCGGGAAGGAGCATCGGCACGCGACGGTTCCGGCTTTCCCGGGAGCGGTGTTGACGGATCGGCGGACGCGGACGACTGACTTTGGAATATCCCGTTCTTTTTCTGCAGCAGTTCGGCACGCTCCTCCTCGGTCAACATGCCACTCCACCGGCGGATCTTGTCCTCGACCTCCTTCTTCGACGATGCATACCGTTCGCGCGAGACACGGATGACCTTCTCCTCATTATCGATCGTCCCCGTAAGCGAGATCGGTGGGAGCACCGTGGCGGAGAACGCGTCCCCGGCGATACCGTCGATCATGAGTTTGAGATACACGTTGTATTTGGGCAGGTTCACGATGTCGTTCATCATGAAGACCGGCTCGAATTCCTTCTCGAGCACTTCGGCATCGGCCGCACCCACCCGGAACGAGATGATCGTTCCGGCATTGCCAAATATCGCGTCGGCAACCTTCTCGTCAAGCTGGGTGATGTACTGGTTCGCCAGGATCAGGTTCAGATGGTACTTCCGCGCCTCGGACAGAATGTTCGCGAACGATTCGGTGGCGAAGTTCTGGAACTCGTCGACATACAGATAAAAGTCGGCACGTTCCTCCTCGGGCATGTCCACGCGTTCCATCGCGGCGAGCTGGATCTTCGTGATCATCATCGCGCCGATAAGCGCGCTCGCGTCCTCGCCGACACGGCCCTTGGACAGGTTCATGATGAGGATCTTGCGGTTGTCCATGATATCGCGCACGTCGAAAGACGACACTGTCTGGCCGACGATGTTGCGGATGAGCGAGGTCGAGAGGAACTGTCCGACCTTGTTCTGGATAGGCGAGATGACTTCCTGCAACACGCGATCGTTCCACTTCGAGAACTCGTCCACCCAGAACGCACGCACCACCGGATCGGTCACCTTGGCCACGACCCGCTCGCGAAAGTCCTTGTCGACGAGAATCCTCGTCACGCCAAGGAGCGTCGACCCGGGATATTCAAGCAGGGCGAGGATGGCGTTGCGCAGGATGTATTCGAGCCGCGGGCCCCACGAATCGGCCCAAAGCTTCTTGAAGACCCCGATAAGACCGGACGCGACGAGGTGTTTGTATTCCGGATCGACGCTTTCCATCACATTGAACGCGATCGGGAAGCTCTGATCGGCCGGATTGAAATAGATGACATCGTTGATACGGTCGGCCGGAATCGCCTTGATGAGCTTCTCGGCCGTGTCGCCGTGTGGATCGATGAACGCGACTCCCTTGCCGTGTTTGATGTCCTGGATAGCCAGATTCTCCAGGAGATTCGTCTTGCCCATGCCGGTCTTACCGATCACGTACATGTGTCGGCGACGGTCGTCGGTCTTGATACCGAACATCCGTTCCTGATTCCGGAAGTTCGTCTTGGCGAAAAAACTGATCTCGTTTTGTTCGGACGTGGGCATAATTTAGTCTTCAAGGATAGGCAGGTTGGCGGGAGCCGTGCCACGCTTGGCCGTGACACGGGTCAGGGCCGGCGCCATGACGGAGAGATCAGGCGGATGAAAGATCGTCGCCAGCTCCTCCACGGAGAGCAGGAACTGCTTCGAGGAAGGCGTGCGGTCCCGGGAAACATAGCGCGCATAGATCCGCCGCTGCAAAAACCGGAGTCGCTCGGTCACGAACAGGAAGTCTGCCTGCGTCTTCGAGGCGCCCTCCGGCTTGAACCCGTTGAGGTTGTTGTCGGAGAATTGCTTGAGTGCGCCGGTAATCATGGAAACGAACGTCTTCGTGAATCCCTCGCGGAGTCCGAAGTAGACGATACGCATCTTCACCCGATACATCTGCTTGCCAAGGTTGCTCTCGAGCGCCTTAAGGACTTCCTTCTGACCGGGTGACAGACGGAACTCGAGCGGCTGTTCCTGCTTCTCGTCCTTCTTTGCCTTCTCGAATTCCGGTGTGGTCAGGAATGCCTTGATAAGGTTCCGCAAGATATCCGAAAGATCGCCCCACAGACCGGACAACACGCCCTTCTTCACTTTCTTTTCCTTGCCAAGAAAAAGATCGACGGTCTCCATTCCTTTCTTGTACCAGGCATCCTTTTCCGGAACGATGATCCACTGGATCCACATCGTCTGTCCCGGTGGCAGTTTCCCGACGACCTCGATGACGCCCGCCAGGGGATCGATCATCTTTCCGGTCACGTCCTCCTCGAAAAATTTGTAGGTCTTGATGGGATACAGGTCCGGCTTCGTCAGTTCGAAATCCGATCCCCATAACTCATATTTGTCGTTCGGGATCGTCGCCGGCGCATCCTGCACGTAGTCGGGTACCTCAGTGATTTCCATGTCCGGATACTGCGCGAAAAAGTTCGCCTCGACGAGGTTGCGAAATACCGCCGGCGTCCGCACATAGAAATGTACGGATCCGGATCCGCTCGCGATCTCGAGACTGAAGGGTGGCATGAACATCCCCTCGACGAACTCCTCGTAGGTATTGTAGTTTTTCGCGATACCCGCCATGCCGGAAAACACCGATTCCATGAGTTTCGGGCTTTTCTCGACCTCGCGCGGGGCGATAATCTCGAGGAGGATGTATTTTACCCCCGAGGCGTACCGTCCCTGGGCATGGTCGAGCCAGAGCTCCAGGAACAGGAAGTAGAGGATGGGCGGGAACACGAAGAACCAGACGTTCTCGAGCAAGGAAAACGAGGTGGCGATATTATGAAACAGACCCTGCAATGAAAGAAGAAAGATATTCATGATCGTCGGGGAGCCGGACCGCGGCGTTGCGCGTCATCCGTTCCTGTTTCGTTTTATCTCCCGGGATACGAGCGTACCCGCAGGAGGACCCCCGGAAAGCGGAGGCGAATCTACTTCACAGTATACAAGTCTTTCGCGGCCTTGCCAAAAAAGGCGTTGAGATTGATCACGATGGTGGAGCGCTTCACGGTACGGACCCGGAGCACTTCCGCGATGATATCCTCGCGCGACATCGGCTTGCCACTCGCGCGCAGTATCGAATCGATCACGTCCCGGACGGTCCCCTTCTCGAATCCCCATTCGGAAAGCGCGTACAGACCGCGACCGACCAGCACGAAGTTCTTGTCCTTGATGAGCTCATTATGAACCGTCTGCGGATGCGTGGCACGACCGTGCTTTTGCAGACCGCTCTCATCGATCCGTTTCGCGATATCCTTGAAGTGCATCGGCGATCCGTTCATCCTGAGTACGAGATACGCCTTCTCGCGCGTCCCCCGTGGGGTGATCTCGCTCGATTCGGCAAGCCCCCACCGTCCGAACGGATTCCGACGGATACGGGAAGAGACCACGAGGTACCCGAAGAAGGTCTTCCGATCGACGGCGAGTCCCTTCTTCTTCGCCTTCGCGAAGAGCTCGTCTTCGGTCAGCGCGTGCCCGACCGACCGCGCGACATCAAGCGCGATCGCCTGGACCGCGTCCCAGTCTGCAAACGGGAATCCGGCGACGGCATACGACCGGATGTGATCGTTCGTCTCCCGTTCTTCCTTCACACTCTTCACACATTCGAGAAAAAAAGATACCGCACCGGCTTCTGCCTTCGAATCCGCGGCGAGCGCCGAAAACAATTCGTCCACGGACACGATGCCGGACCGCTCCGCGACAGCGGCTTCTATCTTTTCCGACAGCGCGACGAATATCGGGTCTTCCCGTCGTTGCTTCACGGACGCGAACGCACCCGACAAAATCTGTCGCACCCGCTCCCGGGTGATTCCGTACGCCTTGCCGATCTCCTCGAGCGTCTTCGGCCTGACGCCGGACAATCCGAACCTCGCCCGGACGATATCGTTCGTCCTCGGAAGAAACGCACCGGAAAACGATTTCAGCGCATCGGAAAAGAATCCCCCTTCGGCATCTTTCGAAGAGGCTATCGGGAGATTTTTCCTCGTCTTCCGTCCGTCAGATTTCATGGTTGCCATAGTCTATATCGATTAATCCCCGGAAAGACCACTCAGGCACACCCTTTCCCGTAAACCGCGGAAAAGCCGTATCCAAGGGATAGTTCCGACGCTCATTTATGAATGAATATACTATCGCATATTACAAAACTTTGTCAAGTATCGCCATCAGTCACTCGTTCACCAGGCATGGATCCAACCCGAAGACCACATCGTTTCATTCGAAAACTCACTCGCAAAGACAGGTCTCCTGTAGACGGTAGACGGTAGGCAGTAGGCAGTAGGCAGTAGGCAGTAGGCAGTAGGCAGTAGGCAGTAGACGGTAGACGGTAGTGGCACTTGCCGACTTTTCACTTTCCTTCTATACTGAAGACAATATAAACAGTAGGGGGCCTTTCGCGACTACGGGTCATCCGGCTCGCGAAGTGAACCGAAACAAAAATATGAACACGACGGACCGAAATGACGAATCAACCAACGGAGCGGGAGACAGTGCTGCCAAGGTGCAGGCGCTCCGAGACATGATACTCAATGCCGAACGGACCATACAGGGAGCCAAGGCGATGCTCCTGCAACTCGAAGGAAAGAAAAAAACCGGTCGACCACGAAAGACCGAGTACGATGCGAATGAAGGCACCGTCATCCAAGGGACGTTCGATGGCCAGTTCATGCAGGGCGCGGACGGGAAGCAGTATCCGGTCCCGGCAAACTATGCCTCGAAGTCGAAGCTCGTCGAAGGCGACATGCTCAAGCTTACCATCACGCCGGACGGATCGTTCATCTATAAACAGATCGGCCCGATCGAACGGCGACACGTGATTGGCATCGTCACACAAGACGCGCACGGCAGTTTCATCATCGCCGCCGAGAACCGCGCCTATCGGATCCTCTTCGCATCGGTGACCTACTTCAAGCTCGAACCCGGCGACGAGGTCGCCATTCTGCTTCCCCGAGACCTACAGGCGACGTTCGCCGCCATCGAACACGTCCTCCAGAAGGGAGCGCTCGTTCCGGAAGAGGCACTCACCATCGCCCGGGAAACGATTTCCTCGGGAGAGGCCCGCATGGGAAACTGGAAGCAGGAATTCAAACCAGCCACATCCGCGCCGGAACCGGTCTCCGCAACGACCGAAGGGAGCGCCGTCGCTCCAGTAGGCACATCCATGCCGGCCACCGACACGCAGGCACCGGACAATAGCAGCGTCCTCGAGGAGTGGATCCGCGATATGGAAGCACTCGAAAAAGAGATCGACGAACAGGAGAAAGTCGGGGCAAAACAGGACTGATCGCCTCTCATAATATAGGACACGAACGGTTGCCTACAGACAGGAAGCGCGATTTTTAATGGTACAAAGCAATGGATTCAAACACTCCTCTGACCAACTCCGGCCAGGCCACCATAGCCACGAAAAGCGATTATCAAGCCAGCATCGTCGCCGGACTGCTCATCGGGCTGCTCGCATTGCCGATTCTTTCGACGACACTCTCGGCAAGCCTGTACGGAAAAATATGGCCCATAGTGATTGTTTTCTTCCTGGTCGCTTCACCGGCTGGGATTTTCATCGCCTCGAAACTGAATAAGACCATCCCCGTTATCTGGCAGGTCGCGAAATTCACCCTCGTCGGTGGGTTGAATGCACTCGTCGACATCGGCATACTCGCGGCCCTTCAATCATGGTTCCAGTCGACATACGGCATATATCCGCAATCGATCCTGTTGCATATCGGATCGGTCGCTATCGCTTTCTATGTCCTTTATAAGACGATATCGTTCCTCGTCGCCAATTTCAACAGCTTCTTCTGGAACAAATATTGGACCTTTTCCGGACACCAGACCGAAAAAAGTGGCGAGCAGCTCGTCCAATTCCTCATCGTCAGCGTCATCGGCTTCCTGATCAACATATTCTTCACGTCATTCATCTTTTCCTCGGTCACAACGGTCGGCGGCATGAACCCATCCCAATGGGGCCTCCTCTGCGCGGTGTTCGGCAGTCTCGCCGGTCTCGCCTGGAACTTCGTAGGTTACAAGCTTTTCGTCTTCAAGAAATAGCAAACTAAAAGGATTTTTTCAAAACGTTCCCTCTGGTCGGGAGCGTTTTTGATTGATATAATAAGTCAGAGGATAATAAACAAACGGATAACATCGAACGGCGTACGGAAAGTCGTTGATTATTTTTGTTCCCGACTCTCGACTATTGAGACTGAATCGCTATGCCCGCTTTCTACCGTACCTATCGCCCGTCAAGCTTCGCCGAAATCGTCGGCCAAGAGCACATCGTCCGTACGCTCGAAAACTCGATCAAGGCCGGGAAAATCAGTCATGCGTACCTTTTCACCGGCCCGCGTGGCACCGGCAAGACGACCCTCGCCCGACTCCTCGCCAAGGCGGCCAACTGCACCGATCGCAAAGGTGCGGAACCGTGCGGGAAGTGCGTGAACTGTGTCTTGATGGCCGAGGGCCGTTCGCTCGACCTGATCGAGTTCGACGCGGCGACTCACACACAAGTCGACAAGATGCGCGAAATCCTCGAGACGGTGCCAACTCCACCCGCCTCCGGCCGATACAAGATCTATATTATCGATGAGGCGCACATGCTTACGACCGGGGCGTGGAACGCGTTCCTGAAGACGCTCGAGGAACCTCCGGCGCACGCGATCTTCATCCTCGCGACCACCGCGCTTCACAAAGTACCCGAAACAATCGTCTCGCGTTGCCAGCGCTTCGACCTCACACGGTTCCCGGTCAAAGACATCGTCGTCAAGCTGTCCCGGATCGCAAAGCAGGAGAAACTGAAGATCGACGAGGACGCGCTCAGGATGATCGCCCTCGCCGCGGAAGGTGGCATGCGCGATGCGGAATCGCTCCTCTCGCAGGTCGCTTCACTTCAGGAAAGCCCTATCACCGAAGAAAACGCGGCCGTCATCCTCGGCATGACCAGCCAGGCAAAACTTGCCACTCTCGCGAAGCTCCTCGCGGTAAAAGACCTCGAAGGAGCGCTTACCTCCATCCGGGAGCTCTCCGAGAAGGGCGAGAATTTCACGGCGTTCATACCGTCGTTTCTCCGCTATCTCCGCATACTCCTTCTTGCCTCGATCGGCCCCAAGACCGCCGAAGCCGATCTTGAACCGCTTACGAAAGAGCGACGTGAGGAACTGCTCGGCATCGCCACTTCACTTCCGACCGCGAAGATTGTCGAGATCATCGGCTTCTTCCGTGCCGCGGAACTCGACATGCGAAACTCATCCATCCCCGAACTTCCGATCGAGATAGCGATTGTGAAGTCCCTTGCCGACGCGTCCGAGCCGAAGAAACCCGTCCGCGAACTCCGGCACGAGGAGGAAGAGGAGGAGGAAATCATCGTCGAACCGATAGCCACCAAAACAAAAAAATCCAGCGAAGCTCCCGAGAGTGAGGAGTTGGAGACCGGCACAAAATCAGCCGATACGCCTTCGGAAAAGGAACCAGCGGACGTGCCGGAACCTTCAACCTTCTCCCTCGTCGACGTACAGGACCATTGGCAGGATGTCCTCCGCGAGGCGACCCGCGTCAACGCGTCGCTCACACTCGCCCTTTCGAACGCGCGGCCGAAGTCGGTCGAGGGGAACAAAATCACCGTCGCCGTCCGATTCCCCTTCCACAAGGACCGCCTTGCCGATCATACCAACGCATTGACCCTTGCCCAGGCCTTTGATACCATATTCAAGACGAAGGTGAAGATCGCGATTGTCGTCGAAACGAAGGAAGAGCAGGCCGGAAATCCGCTCGTCTCCCAGGCGCTCGCTGCCCTTGGCGGGGAAGTGGTGTAAACGATAGTCTATAAAGTCAAAAAGTCCATATAGTCGAAAGTCAAATCGGAGAGTCAGCCTGCTCCCCTTACGAAGGAGGATTATCCGAGGAAGAAGAGGATAGTCCGTCGAGTCTTCGAGACACGTCGTTCGCGAACGACTGTGTCGAGACTGAGGGGTGGGAGAAATATTGGGGAGTCGCCAAGCGGTAAGGCAACAGGTTTTGGTCCTGTCATACGGGGGTTCGAATCCCTCCTCCCCAACATGAGCGTAGCGAAGGTTGGGGAGGAGGGATTCGAACCGGTGGCAGCTAAGCAAGTTATCGTTCAGCAGAACGGTAACGCCGCGTGCGCCGATAAATGCGAGCGAGCGCAGCATTTGGCGCCACCGTGGACAAGAAGCGAGTGAGCGACGGCGAACGAGTGACGCGAAAATCCCTCCTATTCTCAAAGCGTAGCGAAGGTTGGGGAGGAGGGATGAGAACCGGTGGCAGCAAAGCAAGATATCGTTCAGCAGAACGATAACGTCGCGTGCGCCGACAAATGCGAGCGAGCGCAGCATTTGGCGCCACCGTGGACAAGAAGCGAGTGAGCGACGGCGAACGAGTGACGCGAAAATCCCTCCTATTCTCAAAGCGTAGCGAAGGTTGGGGAGGAGGGATTCGAACGGGCAGGAACGAGACATGAGCGAAGCGAGTAGTCGAGTGTCGATGAATGCGACCGAATAGGAAGCATTCAGCGCTGCCCCGGACAAGGAGCGGAGCGACGCGAAAATCCCTCCGCATATTCAAACGTAGCGAAGGTTGGGGAGGAGGAATTCGAACGGGCAGGAACGAGACATGAGCGAAGCGAGTAGTCGAGTGTCGATGAATGCGACCGAATAGGAAGCATTCAGCGCTGCCCTAGACAAGGAGCGGAGCGACGCGAAAATCTCTCTCTCAAAAAGTGAAACGAGCGTTGTTGGGGAGGAGGGATTCGAACCGGTGGAAGCAAAGCAAGATATCGTTCAGCAGAACGATATCGACGCGTGCGCCGACAAATGCGACCTTAGAAGCCAACCAAAGGTTGGGATACATTCAGCGCTGCCCTGGACAAGGAACCTTCCGTAGGAAGGTGACGCGAAAATCCCTCCTTCCCGGCTGATCCGAATGGAATACATGAAACCATATGACGTATCAGGAATGGAAGCAATCCTCCGGAAATAAAGTGATTGCGACTTCACCCTTTTCCGAGAAGATTTTCGATTTTATCCCCGAAGGAGGACGCGTACTCGACCTTGGTTCCGGTGACGGGAGGATTTCTCGAGTAATACAAAGGCATGGATTCGAAACGTACGGGATGGATATAAACCCTACGGCAATCAACCTCGCAAAGGCGCAAATCGACCTTGTCGGCATAGAATTCTCAATACAGGATGCGAAGACGACTACGTATGAAGATGCTTTTTTTGATGCTGTCATAGAGCAAGCCGTACTTGCATGCGTGGAAAAGTCAGACAGGACTACGGTACTTACCGAAGTACATCGGATATTGAAATCCGGTGGCGTTTTCTCCATAGCTGAATTCGGATTTGAAGAAAGTTTGCATGAGCGGTATGAGCATGATGCCCTTCTCTCTGGTGAATATGGAACGGTAGTGGTGAAAAGTGATGACGGAATGAAACCGTTCAGAAGCCATCATTTCCGCACTGAAGAACTGGATACACTCCTAAAAGACGCTGGATTTGAGATTATACAGTCCGCCCATCCGAATTTCAGTACTCGTAGTGGCCATACACATCCAGGACACCAGTATATTGTCCGAAAAGTTTAGTCTGCTCCGATTATCAAAGTTCTCACCTATCCCTCCCTCTCCAGTAATCCTATGGAAAACGACGTGCTCGACATTCGGCAGGTATACGAGATGTTCTCCGTTCCGCCGAACTTGGCGGAACACATGGAAACGGTGGCACAGGTCGTTCGTGTCATACGGGATCACTGGGTCGGTGAGCCGATCGAGTGGGACTTCATCATCCGCGCGGCATTGCTTCACGATATCGGCAACATCGTAAAATTCGATTTTGAGGCCCATCCCGAATTCCTGGGTGTCGAGGCGGTGAACGTCGAACACTGGAAGGCCGTTCAAAAAGATATCATCGCCCGATACGGTAAAGACGATCACCTTGCGAGCGGCAACATGCTCAGTGAAATTGGAGTCTCCCCCGAACTGCTTTCGACCATTCAGGACAAGTCCTTCGCGAATGCGATCGAGGTGGCTGCCGGGAACGATTGGAACGCGAAAATCCTCCTGTACGCCGATATGCGCGTCATGCCACACGGAGTCGCCTCTCTCGAAGAGCGGCTTGCGGACGTCCGCAAACGTATGCCACAATACTACCAGAGACCCGACTTCGAGAAACTTCTCGACGCAACCCGCGATATCGAGACACAAATATCCGCGAATCTCGATGAAACCATTGCGGACATTCGATGGAAAACGAATACCTCGTTTCCGAAGGCTAAACCTTCGGAGAAGGTTTAGCCTTCTCTCGAGCCTATTATCATACTCTCATGCTCCCCTCCTGGACCATTCTCGCCTTTCTCGCCCCGCTCCTCTGGTCGTTTGTCGGCTTCATCGACAAGTTCGTCATCTCAAAATACGTCCCTGACGACCAGGGAGCGGAGTCGCTCGTCATCTTCACCGGACTCACCGGGTTCATCATGGCAGCCGGGATAGTCCTTTTCGGACACGCGGTGTACGGGATTCCGGCGCGCGATGTCTTCTGGATCATGATCGCGGGCATCCTCTATGTCGCGGCATTCATCCCGTATCTCATCGCGATGAAATCGGCCGATGCGAGCGTGGTCGTCTCGCTCTATCAGCTCACCCCGGTCTTCAGCTACGTCCTCGCCCGCATCTTTCTCGGCGAGACGCTCACACCCATACAGATGCTTGCGGGCGTCCTCGTCATCTGTGGCGCCATCGCACTTTCCTCCGATCCGGACAGGCGGTTCCGATCGGACCGCAAGACATTCGGACTCATGGCGCTCTCGTCCCTGGGACTCGCGACCAGCGCGCTCCTTTTCAAATACTTCGCGCTCGATACGCTCGATCCGTGGGCGACGGCGTTCTGGGAATATGTCGGCGGCGGACTCTGTTCACTTTTCCTCTTCGGATGCATCGGGTCGTATCGAAAGCCGTTCCTTTCACTCCTGAAAATCGGCGGCGCCCGCATCGCATCCCTCAATCTGTTCGGAGAGATCCTTACCGTCTTCGGAACACTCGCCATGTCGTTCGCTTCGCTCTCAGCCCCGCTCGCGGTCGTCTCGATCATCAACGGGACTCAGCCGTTCATCATGCTGCTCCTCGGAGGATTCTTCACGGCCTTTCTGCCGCATCTCATCACGGAACATAACGAGCACACACATCTCATCCATCGGATCGTTTCGGCTTCGGTCATCTTCGTCGGCGTCATCCTGCTCTTCGTATAAAGCTCAAGCACGACCGATTCATAACAGTACGCGGAGGCGCTTTGACTGTTTCATAGCATTTATTAAATAATAGCTTATATAAAGCAATATCTACATATATTGATTGATTTTCATTGATTTTTTATCAATACCATGATACTATTTCATTGAAATTCTATCAATCAACACTATGATAACAAGGGAGGTCCTTCCGAAAATACTCCACTGGGTAGGCAAAGAAAAGATCCTTATCCTGAAAGGAGCTCGACAGGTCGGCAAAACTACTCTCCTCAACGAAGTGGTCGCCGAAATCAAAAAAAAGGACCCGACTGCCGAGGTCGTTTTTCTTCGTGCAGACGATACTTCCGATGCCACCTATCTCAGATCGACAGCGATACTCGAAGAGTACCTCAAAAGAAACCACGGTTTTCCGGATCGATTTGTTACCGTCTGTATCGATGAATTTCAAAATATTCCCGACGCGGGAACGTTTTTGAAAACGTTTTTTGATGCGCATAAAGGGAAACTGCAATTCATCGTAAGCGGCTCGAGCTCTCTCGAAATAACCAAGAACACGGAGTTTCTCACAGGCCGCTCTATCGATTTCGACATACCGCGCATCACATTCCGTGAATACTTCAACTATGAAAACAAAAGCACGGTAGCCGCCATCCCAGTGTCGGATTTCGAATCACTGAAATTGTTTTACGAGACCTATACGGATCAGATCGATCTCCGTTTCGGGACATACCTGACCTATGGAGGCTATCCGGAGGTCATCACGACGGCAGGACACGAAGACAAGATCACCATTCTCGAATCGATTGCGAAAACCTATGTCGAAAAGGATGTGGCCGGCTTCCTGAGGATCGAGAATATCACCGGATTCAACGATCTCGTCAGGATACTTTCGGATCAGATAGGCAGTCTCGTCAATCTTTCGGAAATTTCCATAACGACCGGACTCGCACGAAATACCGCCGAAAAGTATCTCGAGGTTCTGGTCGGAACCTATGTATTCCACGTCGTACGTCCTTTCTTCCGAAACATCCGCTCCGAGCTCTCGAAGATGCCGAAGATATATGCGCTCGATATCGGCATGCGGAACTATTTCACCAGATCGTTCGACACAGATGGAAAATCAGACGGACATCGCATCGAAAATTTCGCGTATCTCGAACTCTTGAATCGGTTCAAGAAGGAATATGTTCATTTTTACCGGACGACCGGCGGAGCAGAAATAGATTTTGTCGTCGAACTTCCCAATAATTCCGTCCTTCTCGCGGAAGTGAAATATCGCCCGAAGCCGAGCCTTCCGGTTGCGATGCGAAATTTCGAAAAACGGTATCCGGAAGTCGTCTCCGATAAGATCATTCTCACGAAGAACGTCATCCGGAAAGATCCGGAGGGAACGATCTTTCTCCCAGTCAATATGCTCCCCTTCGTCGATCTCGCGTCATAAAGAGATCGTATGAAGCTCAAAAGCGACAGATATAAATCGGCACGTGGAGGAGCCTCCAAACTCTTGGCGATATCGTGCCAGACATGCGGCGCTTCGATATGCCGGTATCAAAAAGATGGGCCGGGAAACCTGCGCCGGATGTATATCGATCGAATCTCGGAAGCGAACATACCACTTACGAACAAAGACTTTTCCTGTCCGAATGGACATCTGATCGGAGTCGCGATAGTCTACAAGAAAGAAAGTCGGCCCGCATTCAGGCTGATAACCGGGATGGTGACAAAAACCATGTTCAATCATTGAACCGCATCCTATGACCCCGACCATCAGTCTCATGCTCTCGGTCCTTGTGGCGATCGGACAGGCGGCGCTCGCGATCGTCGCCGTCGCATCCGTCCTCGATTTCAAACGGGTCCGCAGTCTCGCCGAAAAATACATCACGCAGCGGAACACACTCATCGTCGCATTCGTCGTCGCGCTTTTTTCGACGTGTGGCAGTCTGTACTATTCCGAAATCGCCGGGCTCATCCCGTGCGACCTCTGTTGGTTCCAGCGAATCTTCATGTATCCGCAGGTGATCCTCCTCGGTATGGCGCTCTGGAAACGCGATGGCCGGATCGTCGACTATGCACTCGCGCTCGCGGGTATCGGTTTCCTCTTCTCGCTCTATCACAACTTTGTCATTTATACCGCGACCCAAAGCGCGTTCTGCTCGTTCAAGTCCGTCTCCTGCACGACCAAGACGGTCATGAGTCTCGGATATGTCACGATTCCCCTCATGGCACTCACGGCCTTCGCCCTGATCCTCGTGACGTTCCTCCTCCGGAAGCTCGGCGAAAAGAAGGGAAACTGATCACGAAATCGCTATGGACACCAGAAAAGTGTTTCAAAGAATATCGCCGAGGATATGGATACTCGCCGCCATCGTGATTGTCGGCGTCTTTTTGCGTACCTACCGGTTCTCACAATGGATGTATTTTTATCCCGACCAGGCACGCGACGTGATGCTCGTGGGCGATGTGCTGTCCGGCAGATCATCGTGGCCACTTCTGGGACCGATTGCCGCAAGTACGCCGTTTCAGCTGGGACCGATCACATACTACTTCCAGATCGCGTCCGGCGCATTGTTCGGCGTTTCGCCTTGGTCCCTCGCCGTCCCGGACCTCTGCTTCGGCATCCTGGCCATCCCGTTTCTCTTTGTCTTCCTGAAACGGATCCTTGCCCCCGCGACCTCACTCGCCCTCGCGGGATTGTATGCCGTCTCCTTTCCGGCGGTCCGGTATTCCCGGTTCGCGTGGAACTCCAATTCCATACCGTTTTTCATCATCCTCTTCCTCCTATCACTCTCGGAATTTCTCCGTACGAAAAGCCGAACGGCCTGGGCCTGGGTCGTCGCGCTCGGTGTCGCGTTCGGAGTCGGCATCCAGCTGCATACCGTCCTGCTCGTATCGCTACCGCTCATGATATTTCCGACCATCGTCTTTTCGATACGGTCGGACCCGAAGACATGGAAAAAATGGCTCGCGGTCATCATGATCGCGATCACCCTGAACACGGGGCAGATCGTAAGTGAAACGCGTACAGAATTCCAGAATACCCGATACTTTTTCAGCGTCCTCGACACGCGCTCGCCCCATGAAAGTGTCGGCCTCGCGCAGAACCTTTTCCTTGACATCGTCTGCCATGCCCAGGCAAATGCGTTGTTCACCTCATCCCTGCCGAAAGACGACACCTGCGCCACGATTACGAGCTTCCGATATGCGACCGGCGGCTATCCGGACCGCGCGACGTATCTCCTCTTTCTTGCAGGCATCGCCTTCGGGCTTATGGTATTCGTCGCCGGTATCATACTTGCCATCCACCGCCTCAGAATGGAGCGCGATGAACAAAAGCGCGTCTTCTTATGGACCGTCCTTACCTCTGCCACGCTCACGTTTCTCGTGATGCTTCCCGTGGTCGGGCACAACGGCCAGGTGCGCTATCTGCTCCCGGTCTTTTTCTTCCCGTTCCTCTCTCTTGGCCTGATAGCGGAATACGCCTCACGAAGATTTCCCGGGAAATTCCGCCTCCTCCTCCCGGTCTTCATCCTGATTATCCTGATCGCCCTCAATGTCTCCACGATTGTTTCCGAAGCGCAACTCTCCGCGGCCGGTATACGCAGCAACGCGCAATACATCATCTTAGACGAGCTCGAGGCGGTCCGCGACGCGATCATTTCCGAATCGGCACCGGCACCAGAAGCCTACCTGTACGGCGGAGAAAAATATATGCAGAATTATCTCAAACCACTCATCTATTCCTCTTCCCAAGAGAACTTCACGATCCTGAAGGGAAGACGCGATATCGGAACCGTTCCCGCAGGAAAGCCGGTCTTCTTCATCGCCCAGAGCCTGGACACCTCGGTGGTTTCGGAGTACAACGCCAGTCCGGAGGCTTTCGGCCTGACCGTCGAAAGCTACCGGGGCGTCGGAAACATCGGCATATACGGGATACGACACTAAGTATCTCTCTCGCACCTCACCGCCACTATACGCCGAAATGACGGCTTGCCGGCTGAAATCCGAAAATTTCCGCTACCCGTCCTCAACTTTCATGATTTTTCACCCAGAGGGTGACCAACCTCCGGTTGGTACTCAAACGGAATTTCCGGATTTCAGTTCGATATGAGATTTGAGATAGATACTAAGATGAATGCAAAAAGCCAGGCCTCCCCTTGGAGGTCTGGCCTCTTTTTCGAAAGAAGAACGAGGCAAGCAACCGATTAGGCATTCCCGTTCAGGCGACGTCGCATGAAGATGGCGATGGCTCCCCCGCCGAGGCCGATCAGGATAATCCACATCCAGATGGAACCCCAGAATCCGCCACCGGTCTGTGTGTCCGCACCAAGAACCGTTCCCTGACCATTCGTTCCACCGGAAGGCTGCGTGCCACCCGTCGTTCCTTCCACGGTCGATGAACCAGGCTGCGGTGTTTCGGTCGTGGCCGGTTGCCCCTCAGATGCCGGCGCCGGCTCCGTCCCTACGACCTCACCCCTTGCAACGGTCCCATTGACCGGAATGGTAATCTTGACCACCTCGGCATCGCTCTCATTCCCGACGGAATCGTGCGATACCAGCTTATAGTAGTAGGTCTTCCCGGGAATCACGTTGTCGTCGACATACGTCTCGTCGTTCTTGTCCTGCTTCGCGACGCGTGAGCCGCTGTCCATCGTGAAGTGCCGGGTCGCTCCTCGATAGATATACACCTTCTCGATATCACTATCCTTAGCATCCCACGTCAACAAGACATCCTTAGTCAATGGACGGTACGTTGCATCGAGGTCTTTCACTTCATCCGGATTGGTCGTGTCCTCGACCGTCAGCGTCCCGCCGACATACCCGAAGGCATAGTTATTATCAATCCCTCCCGAACAGATGATTGGATAGGTACCGATCTCCGTATGCAAGACGGACACCGTACACGTCGGCGGCGTGTCGATCACCGAAGCGGTCTCACCGTCCACGAACCCTTCGTACGCGAAGGTGAATGTCGGATCCGCATCCCCATATTCATTCGTGATGTTATCAGCCGTCACGGTGAGATCGGCCTTGCCGATAGTATCATCGACCGTGCCGGAATCGTTGTTGTAGTTTCCAGTCACATCCGTGAAGGTCCACGCATCACCGGAATAGTCGCCGGCATCGGTATGGATTGTTCCAGACAAGTCCAACCCGCCAAGAGCATCCTCGACACCACCGACGCCCGTGCATGTTCCTGTTGCGGTGTGAGAAAGACCGTCATATGTCACATCGTACGATATGACCGAACAATCAGCGCCAGCTTTTTCGATATGATCATGAACGGTTCCGCTTTGGCTTATATAGTTGGCATTCACAAATGACCAAGCATCTTCTGGGTAATCGCCGGCATTCGTGCGTATCGTACCAGAAAGATCGACACTACCACTCAAGTCCGTGTCCGTTCCGACTCCGCTCGCGACAACCGTTGCGGTATGCGCATCTCCATCGTACGTTACCGAGTACGGAGTGACGACGACCGTTGCGATGGCAGGCGTAATGCCGAAGTCTTTCGAATCAGAACTCCCCGTATGGTTTCCATCGCCACCATAGGTATAACTCGCATTGGCAGTTCCGACATCCGTATTAGCCGTATAACTCGGTGTCGGCGCCAGGGAAAGTCCACCGACGCCGGTCACGGAAACCGTGCATGGTGTTTGTGCTCCAGATGTGTAGACGACCGAGGCTGGGCAGGAAATAGCAGTAACAGATGAAGCCTTATTAATAATAATGTTTACATCACCGCTCTGATCGTTATAATCGGCATTCGAGAATGTCCAATGAGCTGTGCCACCGGTAACATCGGTGAACGAAGAACCAAGACTAACCGAACCGCTCAAGTCCGCTCCCCCGACGCCCGTTGCCGTACCGATAGTCGAACCATGAGGAGTGCCATCATACGTACCGGTATACCCATTCACTATGATAGTCGCATCAGCCTTATTGATCGTATCCGTGATCGTTGTTGAAGCGATATTGTTGTAATTGGAGGCTCCGGTGAATGACCATGAGTCGGTATTGTACGTACCGGCATCGGTATGGGTCGTATTCAATGACACCGTACCGACCGTCGCATCAGTCTCACCGTTTACACCGACGATGGATGCGACCGTTGCCGTATGGGCATTGCCGTCATACGTAACGGTGTACGGATTGATCGTGACGGTAGCATCGGCTTTCGTGATGATACCTGTCGTATTTGTATGAGTGGTTACAGCGTAATTCCCTCCACTATTGCCATCATTGACCGTGTAAGCGGAAACGGAAAGCGTTTTCCCGGTACCCACATCTTTGGTGTCGTAGGTCTCGGCAAGACCCGTGACCGTATCGGTACTTCCTACAAGACCAGCCACATTCGGAGTAGCTCCTGCCGTTACGCCACCGTCATAGACTTTCGAATCCGTCTGCGCCGTAATGGAAAGCGGTGCCTGTGAAATGGTCGCCGTAAGTACCGGTTGCGTCAAGGTATAACCGGAAGCATCGTCGCCTATGAGTGAGAGTCCGGAAACCAAGACATTCTTGCCTGAGCCTACGTTCTTATTCGTAAATGCCCCGACAGCTGTTCCTGAAAGCGTGACGCTATCACCCGAAATCACACCGACAAGTACTCCCGTGCCGGAGAGTGTCGCGTCCGTCGTGCTGTCATAAGTCTTGTCACTTGCCGAAAGACCGGAAACCGTCAGACTTGAAGGGGTTATCTCTCCGTTTAAACTATTGACGAACGTAACGGCATAATTATTTCCGCTATTACCATCACTTACCGAGCCGACAGGGATAAGCGTTTTCCCGGTGCCGACAGTCTTGACGCTATAGTGTTCCGTGAAATTTTCAGTATCCCCGGGAGCGACTTGGGTAACGGAGGTGGCTGTCGGTATCGCGAGCGCCGTTACGCCACCGTCGTATGCTTTTGAATTTGCGGAAGCGGTCACGGTTATCGCCCGCGTTGTTATTTCACCTGTTGTCACTACATAATTAACTGGCTTACTGTATTTATCGGCATCAGCCCCACTCAGCGTATAAACAACCGTAATTGTTTTTCCGGTGCCAACATTTTTCGTATCATAAGTCGCAACAGCGCTGACCGTCACGGTATCCCCGGGGATAAGTCCACTTAAAGTACCGGCCGTCACTGCTAGATTATTATTGCCATCGTAAGGCTTTGAAAGGGTCAACGACTGGGTCGGGATAGTGAGCGGAATCCGCACAACCTGTGTCAAAACGGCAGAAGTACTTGAATCATAATTACCACTCAGGCTGTCTGCATTATATACCGCGGTAATTGAATGACTTCCGCCAAGAAGTGCGCTTGCCAGAAACGTTGCGGTTGCCGAAGAACCACTTCCACTCAATGTTCCAGTTCCTAGCGTCACTGACTCATCTTTAAAAGTAACCGTGCCAGTCGGCGTAACACCTGAGCCAGTTACAGTCGCAGTAAAAGTAACCGGATCCCCAGAATTCGATGGGTTTACGCTTGAAAAGACTGAGGTCGTTGAAGACACGGTATAATAGACTTTCATTCGTATATTATCGACATTTATTGCCTTACTATTAGTACCAGCACTGCGCACTGCAGAAAATACCACACCTGAAGTTGCGCTATTTAAGTCTGAAGGACTCCATGTGCCAGGTGCTCCCCATTTATCAGTCGGGCTACCATAAGTAACAGTATGTTCCGTGTTTTGCCAACAGCCAGCTCCAGTAGCAGGTGAGCTACAACTCGTGAAACCCGTGCCAGATGTAAGCGCATGATTTGTGCCTACTATCGTACCGCTCTTTACCAAATACACACCGCTATCTTTCACTGAAGTTGATGTAGTACTTCTCTCAACCGTTACTTCGATTCCATTAATGGTAGCACCAAGTGGAACACTGAGTCCGAAGTCAGTGACCTTTAAATACTGTGAGGTTTCTGGTGAAGCTGTGCCTGGACTAGTAAAGACTGCATAATTATCATCTGAAACTTTTGCATAATCAGGATTTGCCCAAGCGAAACTCCCCGCCAGAGCATCAGTAGCATCATTTGCGGCAACGTTCGGATCAGCTACTACGAATATCGTGAAGTGATCCAACTTAGCGCTCACCGAATCGGTTTTTGTTGTTACGTCCGTTTTGGCAACAGCATCGGCGTTGTCCAATCCGGCTATGTCTTCGGCAAACTTGATCTGCACATCCTGCCGGTCCTTCGGTTTTGGCAAAGTCATCGTGTACGTAAAAGTTCCATCAGCCATGTCGGATGTGATGTCATACGCCTTATTTGAAAGCGCGTGCAGACTCGCGACCTGTTCATCGGTCAACGTGATTTCCTCGATCGAAAGTTTGCCGGGATTGTCCGGGAGCTTGGTGAATGTCACCGTCACCTGGTCATTTTGCGGAGCAATATAGGTCTTGCCAAGCACGACCGCACTCCCGGTCGTCTGCTTATTGCCGTCCGAAACCCATTCCGGAATCGGAAGAATCCGCTCAGTCGTCGCCTCGCCCGCAGCCTCCACGGTCGGTGTGGTCGGCAATGTGCCTGCGGAATCGACAGCAGGAGTCAGATCCGGAATGTTTGACGCAGTAGAATCCGAAGGAGCCGGAACTCCGACTACCGGAGCAACTGCCGGATCGGTCGAAGAAGGTGCCGGTTGTTCATCGGTGGAAGCCGGCGAGACCGGGTCCAGAACGGGAGCCGGAGCCTCGGTAGACGTAGGCACGACCGGATACACGCTTGGCACTTCCGCCGGAGCAGGCGTTTCCGGAGCCGGATCGGCAACCTTCGTTTCAGCGGGTTTCGGATCAGCTTTCGGCTCCTCTTTCGGCGCCTCTGCCGGCGCGGGAGCCGATACCGCATCCGTCGTCACAGCCACGTCCTCGGCATGAGCCGTCATGAATCCGGCAACGGCTAGGTTCATACCGGACACAGAGAACGCCATCACCGGCATCATCACGATAGCTAACACCCGCTTCCCGATCCGAAGCCTCTTTTCCCACGACAGCCGCTCCGCTGTCCGATCTATCCGTTTCATATGATTGGTCCTTACTGGTTATACATTTATGAATATAGAAAAACGACTCAGAGTAAAAGACTCGAAGTCGTTTGGGGCTGGGGGGAAAAATCCTAAGACTTTTCGTTCCGTTGTCCATATTCCTTGTTTACACAAGAAAATGTCGCGGGAGGGACCACATATATTCAGTTGTCTCTCCTCAGGCAATCCGTCAGACAAAAGCTAACGGTGAGGCAAACGTATCACTTTGAAATATTTTGTCAAGTTACCATGTACTTAAAAACGTGTTCTTATACGATATTGATATCGTTTTTTGGCTTATAATTGGTCTTTCAACATTTCTGACTTCCCGTTGGATTTTCCACTCCGATCGGTTCTTTTTATGCGGATCGGGACGGGAAATTTCGGATCATACGCAATACATGGTTCTGAGTCTTAAAAGTCTCTTTATAAGCATCCTTCATATTCCAACCCCTCCTGTCCTCCCCTTAGGATAAGGGGAGAGAACGTTCTTTTTTCGCTTGTACACTATCCAGAGTCTCCCTCTTTGTCCCAAAGAGGGACTGATTCCGATAACGAAAGGAATCAGGGAGATTGGGATGAGTAGGAGCAAGTTATATGGAAAGTATTTCGATTCTATATCTTTATTGAGAACCCATTATTGCGTATGACCCGAA
>JBAXFX010000012.1:0-25644 GCA_037139695.1 Candidatus Moraniibacteriota bacterium
GACGGGGTCTCTGGATTGCCACGGATGATTACATCCTCGCAAAGACGGAGGGGACGCAAAGACGGACGGAAGGGGGACTGGATTGCCACGGATGCGAAGACGCATCCTCGCAAAGACGGAGGAAGACGGGAAGATGGATGGATTGCCACGGACGAGTACGCCCTCGCAAAGACGGAGGGGACGGGGATACAAAGAAAAGAGAAAATGATGTGATACAAAAAATCCTCCGATTGCTCGGAGGATTTTTTTTCGACTGAAACTTTTGACTAGAGGCTCTGGATCTTCTCGACGAGTGTCCTAAAGGCCTCGTGGTCGCGGACGGCAAGGATGGAACGTGGCGAGCGGTTTCCAGGGCGATTTTGTCATGACAACATCCAGGCAGGTATGAATATCATATCATCGCGTTCAGTGAATGCGTTTTTCGTTACGACCAATAAACGAGTGCCACTTTTTTTGGAAAGTTTGTTTGCAAAGGCGAACATGTCAGCTGAAGGCTGTTCGCGATATTTTACCTCAATATATCGATATCCACGAGTATCAGAAATATTATTCGTGGCGAGAAAATCAACTTCGTCTTTTCGTATACGCCGAAATGAGACATGTTGATACGTTTTTCTGAGAAGTGAAAAACAGTAGTTTTCCGCCAAAAAGCCGATTACGTGTTCCGATTGGTTTTCGTCCGGCCACTCGTGAAATGCGGAAAAGAAATTGGGACTTCCCAGATATATCTTTTTTCCGAGACGTCTTGATTTTCTGGCCGATCTGGTGAAGTTGTAGATAAGGTAGATCAGGAAACTCTCCTCGAAATAGTTGAGGTATTTTTTTACGGTTTTTTCATCAAGACCGATTTCGCGGGCAATATTTCCGGTTTCGACGATTGAACCGATCTCGTTTACCAGTACTTGGAAGAGGAATTTCAGTTCGTCGATTTTTTCCACGCCGAAAATTTTCGGAATATCGTATTCGATCGTTTTTTTGTAGATAGCATCGGTAAGATACTTTCGTATGACGGCAGGATCGTTCTCCTTGATTATTTCCGGGAATTGACCATATCGGATATAGCGTTCGAATTCCCGTTCCATTTCGATTCCGTGACGCAGAAAAAACGCTTCTCGAAACGGCGATGGATCGAACCGTAATGTCATAGGAACGGCTATTTTCCGATACCCGTCCAGAAGTTCTTTACGTACGTCTTTCAGTTCCAGGTATTCTTCAAAACTGAGGACTGAAAGAGAAAACTCGTAAATTCTCCCAGCAAGACTCTCGGTCGTCTTCTTTTTCAAAAACAATGAAGATGAGCCACTCACGATGAACTTTATTCGTGAGTCGGTGTCGTAATACCGTTTTAAAACATGCTGCCATTTTGCATTGTATTGAATCTCGTCAAAAAATACGAACAGGGGACCATTTTTTGGCGCTATTGTGTCCAGATACACGTTCAGATAATCCGCAAGAGATGAATTGTTTGGCATGATCGCTTCGTCGAACGTGAGAAAAAGTACTGATGTCGGTGTCTTTTCGATGAGTAGCTCTTGCATGAGCTGTTTCAGAAGGACAGTCTTCCCGGTGCGTCGTAACCCGATGATCGAAAGAATTTGACGTTTACCGAGATAAGGGATGATTTCTTCAAACAATTTTCGAGCGTGTCGTATTGATTTGAGTTCGGAAAAAAATACCGCTGGATCATTCCAATGCTTGTTTTGCCTGTATATTTCCGCTGATATGAAGTCTTTTTTCATAGAAAAACATTTATAGGTATTCAAACAACTATAAATGTATCAAGAAACGGAATGGTCGTCAATCGATAATGACGGTACAAAAAATCCTCCGAGCGATCGGAGGATTTTTCTATCGACTATACGGTTTTGGACTAGATGCTCTTGATCTTCTCGACGAGGGCCTTGAAGGCCTCGTGGTCGCGGACGGCGAGCTGGGAAAGGACCTTGCGGTCGAGTTCCACCTGCTTCGTTTTGAGCGTCCCGATGAACGAGCTGTAGCTCGTGTCGAAGGCACGCAGAGCGTTGCCAAGGCGGATGATCCAGAGGGACCGGAAGGCGCGCTTCTTGTTGCGGCGGTCACGATAGGCGTATGCACCGGCTTTCATGACGGCCTGCTTGGCCAGGTTATACTGGCGACTTCGGCCCCAGCGATAGCCCTTGGCGGCATCGAGGAGGTTGTTGCGTCGTTTGCTGGCGGCAACGCCACGCTTTACACGGGTCATAACGTTCGGGTTTACGGATGGATATTTGACTATGGTACGGAGGAACCGACGGAAAGTCAAGGGGTCATTCGGCTTTTACGCGTAGGGGAGGGCGTTCTTCACGTTCTGCTCTTCCTTCGCAAGTTTGAATCCCTTGTCGAGCCGTTTCGCACGGGTCTGGGCGCCCGTGTCACGAGAGTTGTAATGGTTCTGGCCCGAAGAACGGCGCATGAGCTTGCCACTGCCGGTGACCCGAATCTTCTTGCTGACGGACTTTTTCGTCTTCTGCTTCATAGTAATACATTCAATTTATTCAATAAAACGAGGCGTTGTTCTACCTGATCACTCACCCCTCACCCCGCAAAGCCGTGGGGACCATCCTCCTTATCGTCGGATAATCCTCCTCCGAGAGGGGAACAGGGGATCTTCTATTCCGGGATGATGAGGATGCTGATGCCGTTCTGGATATTCTTCATTTCTTCCTCGACCTTGTAGGGGATGGTGATGAGGGCGAGGAATTCTTTCATAGCTTCCCGGGCCCGGTCCCGCATCGCCTTCTCGCGGCCGCGCAAGAGAAGCTCGATCCGGACCTTCTGTCCTTTTCCAAGGAACTTCTCGGCTTGGTCCTTTTTGAAGAGGAGATCGTGCGTGTCGACGCGGAGCCCGATGCGGATACCCTTGATGTCGACTTTCTTCTGATTGCTCTTCGCCTGCTGTTCCTTCTTGGTCTGCTGGTACTGGAACTTCCCGTACTCGAGGATCTTGCAGACCGGCGGGGTGGCTTGCGGTGAGACCTCGATCAGGTCGAGATCCTCCGCCCGAGCGATTTCGATTGCCTTTTCCGTCGGCATTTCGCCGAGCGGTACCCCGTCGCTGCCGATCAGATAGACGGTCGGTGAAAGAATCTTCTCGTTGGCCCGGAACCGGAGGAGTACTTGCGGTTTCGGCTTTGGTCTATTGTGTCTTCGTCGTCTCATACGTTGAGCTTCATGAGCTGCGGAAGCAAAAAAGCTTCGCGAGCTTCGATAATAATTTCCCCGGCTTCGGAAGTTGTCGAAGCTCGGGAAGCTTCTTGTGGAGTTGATGGGAATCGCACCCATGTCCAGACGAATCCTTCCAAAACCTTCTACAAGCGTAGCCAGCCTTTGGTTCCCTGAAAAGCGGAAAGGCTGACAAAAACCTTTTCAGGGCATCCTTTCATGCCAGGCCGACGGGGTGAAGGGAAGAAAGACCCTTGTCGGTCTGCCTGATGATATGACACCGGGGTCCCCGTATCAGGCGTCGGGGGTCCGATGGTCCCCGCAAACCGAAGTTAGGCGAGAACGGAAGCGAATGACGGGGTGAACGCTTGCGCGAACGCCATCTTCACTTTCTGTGCGATGTTGGCATTTATCGTGTGTGGGGATTTTTTACGATGGATCCCCGCATCGGCTTGCCGGTTCTGAAAGAGCACGCTGTCGAAACTAGACAACCCCATGCTATCGATGCACGATGGAAATTCCAAGTGCCAAGCCACGGATCCCGTGAAGGATCGGATGCTTGGATATGGGAACTTCATTTCGACCGCATGGCGCGACCGATATCCTTCCGCGCTTCGCGCTTCTTGATTGTCTCCCGCTTGTCCACCCGCCTTTTTCCCTTTCCGACGGCGAATTCAAGCTTCACGAGTCGTTTCTTAGTGTACACCCGGACCGGCACCAAAGTCAAGCCTTCGACGCGGGATTTTCCTATCAGGGAGCGGATTTCCGATCGGCGGAGCAGAAGCCTACGCGACCGGGTATCCTCGTGATGCGTATCCTTGTGCGCCTGAGGATAGGGTGGTATGAGCGCGTTCGTCAGGAAGAGCTCGTCGCCATGAGCGGTCACGAAGCTTCCCTTAAGGCTTATGTGTCCGGTTTTGACCGATTTCACCTCCGCACCGGTCAATTCCAAGCCGGCCTCATAGCGGTCCATGAGCTCGTAGTCGAATCCGGCGCGTCTGTTTATGGCGAGTGTTTTCATGGCTTTACTCTACCGCGATATGAGGCTTGAGACAAGACGGTGATATAAAAAAACCGTCCGATCCTTAGTGGAATGGACGGTAGTACTGTTGATGACCGGAATCACATGACATGATAGGTTCGGGCAAGCGAATGCGCTTCGCAAGTACGCCTACGATCTGCTTCACTGCTGATCTCGAGTCGTTTGTAGTCTTCCTCGGTCAGGATGGATCCGCCTCGTTTCAGCTTTTCGACGAGGGTAATCAATTTCTGTCGGTTACCCTTGTTGCCTTTTACTTCCTTGTCAGACTTGAGAAAATGAAGTTTCCTGTCTCTTTTCCCCTTACCCGAAGTTCTTTTCGGCATGTTCCCTCCTCGAATCGTTTTTATTTGATAAAATTGTCACGATGCGATATGCCCATTTTAGTCTCGTTCACCGATCGGTTTGTGGGGCGCTTTTTTAACGCATTCTTTTCGGACACCAGCATTGTTTGCCTGCCTGCCTGCTCTTACTTCGCTGTTTCTTTCCAGTTTCTCCGACGGCGTGAGCGCGTGGCAGGTTATGTTGTGGAGGAAATTTGCTGTAGTACCTTTTTGGTGCTTGTTGGACCTTGGGCTGTGCATTCTGTTCTTTGGCATGCTTTCTCCATTGAAGCGTGGCGAATCAATCGAAACGGATGCATTCCGCCTAATTGATCGATTTCCACTGGTTGATAAAGAATCAAGACTTCGTAAGACATCATTTTTTTATCATGAAAGCCGGTATCGTGCAAGTCTTCACAGAGGAGGTGTTTTCCCGTAGGATGAAGGCATGAAGACCCACTGGGAGGACCGGATCCGAAACGCGATCATCGAACTGCAAAAGGAAGAAATCCTTCCTTCTTTTGATGTGCCGGAAATCCGGGTCGAATGGACTCGTGACGAACGGAATGGGGAATATGCGACCAATGCCGCGCTTTCGCTTTCCAAACTTGCGGGGAAACCCCCGATGGAGCTTGCCGACCTGATCGTTTCGAGGCTTGCCGACCGCACGGGTGTCGCGGTCGCGGTTCCCGGATATATAAATATTACGCTTCCGCAATCCGCGCTCGCGTCCGTGGTCGGTGATATCCTGATCCGGGGCGCACACTATGGCGACAGCCGGATCGGAGAGGGGATACATGTGAACAATGAGTTCGTGTCGGCGAATCCGACGGGGCCGATGCACCTCGGCAACGGCCGGGGAGGTTTTTTCGGGGATACGTTCGCGAACATCCTGCGCAAGGCCGGGTATTCCGTGACAAACGAATACTACGTGAACGATGCCGGCGGTCAGGTGCTGAAACTCGGACACAGCGTCTTGCGGGATGAACAGTCGGTATACGGCGGGGAATATATCGATGAGATACGTGCCGGGCTCGGTGTCGGCGATGAGCCGGCTGTCGATGACGAGCGCGTTCGGGAAGTCGGAACCGCGGCCGCAGATTTCGTTTTGAAGCAATATATCAAGAAGACGGTGGACGAGAAGATGCGCATCGCGTTCGATATATACGTATCCGAACGGAAGGATGTCGTCGAGAAAGGACTGGTAGAGAAAGCGATCGACGTGCTCCGGGAAAAGAGGATGACTTACGAACAGGATGGGGCACTTTGGCTTCGCACCACGGACTTCGGTGACGACAAGGATCGTGTCCTGGTGAAGTCGGACGGAGGTCGTGCGTACTTCGCGACGGATTGCGGTTATTTCCTTTCGAAGATCGAGCGCGGGGCGGACAGGATCATCCTTACGCTCGGTGCCGATCATCACGGATACGTGGCACGGCTCAAGGCGGCATTGCAAGCGCTTGGATTTTCCGGGCGGTTCGATGTCTTCATCGTCCAGTTGGTTCGGCTCGTGAAGGATGGTCAGGAGGTTCGTATGTCGAAGCGTGCGGGCAACGTGGTCACGATCGACGAGCTCGTCGATCTGGTCGGGCATGACGTGGCGCGATTCTTCTTCCTGATGCTGTCGCTCGATACGCACATGAACTTCGATCTTGGATTGGCGGAGGAGCGCTCCGAAAAAAATCCGGTGTTCTACGTCCAGTACGCGCACGCGAGACTCTCGAGCATCCTAAGAAAGGCCGAAGAGGCCGGGATGTCTTTTGAAGATGTTGATCTTTCGCTTCTGACACATCCGAAGGAGAGAATACTGTTTCGCGAGCTGCTGACTTTTCCGGAACTGTGTACGGAAGTCGCGGAAACGGGAGCGGTCCATCGTTTGCCACAGTACGCGATTCGGCTTTCGGACCGCCTGCATTCCTTTTATGCCGATTGCCGGGTGATGGACGAAGCGAACCTCGAACTGTCCCGGGCACGGCTCGCGCTCGTTTCCGCGGTGCGGATCGTGCTGGCCGAGGCCCTCCGGCTCATCGGGGTTTCCGCGCCAGAGAAAATGTAGTAGAATGACACTGACGTCTCGAGTTTTACTGATTTGGTTAATGCTCAATAGTATGTCTGGAGATATGCTTTAGTATCTCTCTCGCATCTCACCGCTACTATACGCCGAAATGACGGCTTGCCGGCTGAAATCCGAAAATTTCGGCTGCCCCGACCGTCTCGCCAAGCGATCGTCGCGGGCGGACAAATCATTCAAAAATCGTCAGGTTCGGATAGGCCTCGGATATTGTATGATTCTTGAAACAAACCTATGGGGAGACCTCTTAAGAAGGACGAGGAGGTGACGCATTTCGCTCTCAAGTTCGTGACGCCGATCCTCGTGCTCTTTATCGCCGCCGCGGTTTCAGACGTATTCTCACTTGCTCGTTGGACCGGATCACTTGTCCGGACGAATTTCTGGGAATACCTTCCTTCCTGGCTTTCCTGAGTATGGAGTATGGCACCGTTTTCTTTTTAGTCCGGCATGGAGAGGCGGAGCAGAATGTCCTTCGTATCCTGGATTCCTTTCCGGGAAATCCGGAGTTCGGCTTGACGGAAGCTGGTCGTGAACAGGCTCGAAAGGTTGGTGAGGAGCTTTCGTGTTTGGGTATCGACCTTCTGTTCGCATCGCCGATGCGACGGACTCGTGAGACCGCCGAGAGTATCGCTTCGGCATATGGCGGGATTCGGATCATTTTTGATGAGCGACTCCGCGAGACGGATTTCGGAATGTGGAACGGGAATCCATCGGAAGCTTTTCTCGGAATGTCTGGGAAATATCACGATCCGACGATACGGCTTGATGGGAATGCGGAAGAAAGCCTTGAGGGATTCCGGGAAATACGCTCGCGTCTTACGGCGTTTCTGTCAGATATCTTGGTCGAACATTCCGGAAAACGGATTACCATCGTTTCGCATGGAGATCCGCTCGAACAGTTGCATGGGATTCTGGTCGGGGATGATGTGACCGAAGCGGCGACAGGCTGGTATCCGCAAAAGGGGTCGGTGACGCGGATCGGGGTGGAAGCCGGGTTTCGCGAAATCATGATCGCCCGGGAACCGCTCTTGCATGCCGAGAGTTCGGATGATATGCTTGCCGTACAATCATAAAGGCGTCGAAGGGGCCCTGTTCGCATCATTTTGTTGTCGCGGACGGATATCATCCCCGAGCCTCGGAAAGAAATGCTTGCCGGCTTTTGAGATATGTTGGTTTTGGAAAGCGTTTTGGCTTGAAGAATCCAGCCTTCGCGAAGCGCTTCGGCTTGGCACGTAGAATCCGACGGGTAGGCCCGTAATAGCCGTAATGAAGGCGATAACCGTGGTTTCTGGTTCCTATTTGGGATTTGGCACATGGTTATTGTAAAAGAAGGTGGTACCACGGATTTTTCCGTCCTTCCCTGTTTTTCAGGGAGGGATTTTTGTTTATAAATTGCCAAATTGCCAAATTGTTTCATTGTTGAAGGAGAAGGATATGGAAGAGAAATATCTTACATTGAATGACATCAACGCATATCGAGTCGCATTCTCGCTTTCGAATGACGTATGGGATATCGTTATTAAATGGGATGATTTTCCACGAAAAACGGTCGGATCCCAGTTCGTGAGGGCGGTTGATTCTATATCGGCAAATATTGCCGAAGGATTCGGGCGATACGGGAAGAAGGATAAGGTCTTCTTTTACCGAATAGCGAGAGCTTCTTCGTATGAATCGTTGGATTGGTTGGAGAAATCAAAACGAAGGAAATTGATTGATCTAAAAGAATACGACCGGATATTCGAGGCCTTGTGCTCATTCCCCAAGGAGATAAATGGACTTATTAAATATACGAACGAGAAGCTAAAGGTTTAGATCAGTGTCCCAGCCGTTCAACAATGTAACCATCGAACAATTTAGCAATTCAACAATGTGACAATTTAGCAATTTGACCATTCAACCATATGGCCCCATTCAAGAAAGTAGACTCGAAATCCGATTTCCCGAAGATGGAGGAAGAGATCCTCGCGTATTGGGATGCGAAGGACATTTTCAAAAAGTCCGTCGAGAAGGAGGCACCGAAGGGTAACTTCGTGTTTTACGAAGGTCCGCCGACGGCGAACGGCAAACCGGGACTACATCACGTGCTTGCCCGGTCGTTCAAGGACGCCATCCCGCGGTACAAGACGATGAAGGGGTATCGGGTGAATCGCAAGGCTGGATGGGACACGCACGGATTGCCGGTCGAGCTGCAGGTGGAGAAGGCACTCGGACTTCGCAACAAGCAGGATATCGAGAATATCGTGCCGGGTGATACGCGGGCGAGCGTCATCGAATTCAACAAGAAGTGTAAGGAATCGGTATGGGAATATCGGGACCTGTGGGAGAAGCTCACGAAGCGGATGGGGTATTGGGTGGACATGGAGCATCCGTATGTCACCTATGAGGACAGCTATATCGAATCGGTCTGGTGGCAATTCGCGCAGATTGCGGGACTCAAGGATGCGAAGGGGGATTCGCTGCTCTATAAGGGACATAAGGTCGTGCCGTATTGTTATCGATGTGGGACGGCGCTTTCATCGCACGAGGTCGCACAAGGGTACAAGGAAGTGAAGGATAACTCGGTGTACGTGAAGTTTGAATTGGTTGATGCTCCCACCCCTCAGTCTCGAGGACTCGACAGCTCCCCTCAGGCAGGGGAGCAGGGGTCGAAGACATATTTGGTAGCGTGGACGACGACGCCGTGGACTCTCCCGGGTAACGTTGCTTTGGCGGTGGGAAAGGACATTGAGTACGTGAAGGTAAAAGTGGATACCGGCGGAGTATTGGAAGTAAGTGATGGCGAAGGAGTAAGACTGCAGAATAATATCCAGCCGGGGACATATATCCTGTCAAAGAATTTCTTTAATAAGGACCAGTCGCTTATCAATTATTGGCTCGGTGAAGAGTTTATCGAAGAATACAAGTTAAAGGGTTCAGAAGCCGATGTAAGTAAATCTGATAAGATCGAACTAATAAAAGGCGCTGATCTCATTGGTCTTGAATATAAAAGTCTTTTCTCGACTTCAAAAGGACTAGAACAGGAGGTTCGTCGCGTTGTATCTGATGAGGTGGATGGGCATCATTTTATCACGACCGAGGATGGCACTGGCATCGTTCATATTGCGCCGGCGTTCGGAGAAGATGACGCGAATGTCGCGCGGGCGAATAACCTTCCTACATTACGCACGGTAGGTCCGGACGGAAAAATGATGGAAGGATTTCCAGGTGCCGGAATTCAGGTGAAGAAACTTAATGACAAAAATCGCGGAGCGGTAGATGATCTGATTATCACGGATCTGAAAGAGCGAGGGCTGCTTCTCAAGGAAGAGGCATACGCACATGAGTACCCGCACTGTTGGCGGTGCGATACGCCGCTCATTTATTATGCGAAGCCGTCGTGGTTCATCGCCGTTTCCAAGATCCGTGAGGAGCTCGTGAAGAATGCCGAGGCGATATCGTGGGTACCGGAACATATCAAGGAAGGACGATTCGGGGAATGGCTCCGTGGAGCCAAAGATTGGGCGATTTCGCGCGAGCGGTATTGGGGCACGCCGATTCCGGTGTGGGAATGTTCGGAATGCGGAGAACGGACCATTGTCGAGTCGAAAGCTGAACTTGAGAAACTCTCAGGAAAGAAATCAGAGGATCTGCATAAGCCGTATATCGACGATGTCACGTGGGCGTGCGCATGCGGAAAGGGGGCGATGAAACGGACGCCCGAAGTGCTCGACGTGTGGTTCGATTCCGGGGCGATGCCTTTGGCGCAGTTCGGATATCCGGCAGGCTCGACCGACGAAGAGAAGGAAAAGATCGGTGGAGGAAAGTATTTTCCGGCAGACTATATCAGCGAGGCGATCGATCAGACGCGCGGGTGGTTCTATACACTGCATGCGATAGCGACTTTGCTTCACGAGGCAGGGGTCGTCAGCATAGGGAATGCATATCGCAATGTCGTCTGTCTGGGACACATACTTGATTCGAAAGGGAAGAAGATGTCCAAGTCCAAGGGTAACGTCGTCGAGCCGTTCGAGATGTTCGACAAGTATGGTGCGGACGCGCTCCGGTGGTACCTCTATTCCATCAATCAGCCGGGACTGCCGAAGCGCTTCGATGAGAAAGGAATGCGCGACGTGATGAACCGTGTTTTCCGCATGCTGTGGAACTCGTACTCGTTCTTCACGACGTATGCGGTGATCGACGGGTGGGATTCTACCGAGACTCGCGAACCGTCGAAAGATATCCTAGATCGATGGATATTGTCCGAGTTACAGGTGCTGATCCGCGAAGTCGATGAGGCACTTTCGGCGTACGACCTGTATTCGCCGACGGCTAAGATAGAATCGTTCATCGATGAATTGTCGAATTGGTACATCCGTCGGAATCGGAAGCGGTTTTGGAAGAATGAGAACGATGGCGACAAAGATGACGCCTACGCGACTTTGTACGAGGTGCTTGTCACGCTTTCGAAGCTCATGGCGCCGTTCATGCCGTTCCTTTCCGAGGAGATCTATCGGAATCTTACTGATGGTGAATCGGTGCACCTCGCGGAGTGGCCGGCAATGGACGAGATTTTGATTGATCTTGAACTGCATAATCAAATGGTCGTCGTAAGGGAGTTAGTGACGAAGGGACTTGAATTGCGAGCTAAGTCGGGAATTAAGGTAAGACAACCCCTTGAAGGTATCGCGACGCCGAAGAGCCTCACTGACGAATTTATTGAAATTGTAAAGGACGAATTGAATGTGAAGACGGTAAAGATACTTACAGTGGAAATAAATGTCCAGGATAAGTCGCCGATAATCGATGAGGTTATCCTGAACACCGAAATTACACCTCAACTCAAACTCGAGGGGGAGGCGCGGGAAATCATCCGGGCGATCCAGGAAGGGCGAAAGAAAGCCGGATTCGAGGTGAGCGACCGTATCACGCTCGGTATCGTGGGGAAGGAGAAAGTATTCGATGGCGATGTGGCAGAAGGACTCTCTGGTTTCGGGGATGAGATCGCGCGTGAGACGCTCGCGACCAAGGTTGTCCGCGGTGATATCGCGGACGCGGACTATCGCGAGATCGCGAAGATTGAGGGCGAACCGTTCGCGTTCTCTCTTAAGAAGAATATACGGTAACGATATTTTATGTCAGATCTGATGCGACCCTGGGAGGAGCTTTCGAGCGAACAAGTATTCAACAAATACGGCCGTTCGGTCGAGAAGAAAATCTTTCGTCTTCCGGACGGGAAGGAGACTGATTTTTATCTATTTGGGAGATGTGAATGTATCGCCTGTGTCGCAATGACGGAGGATAAGCAGATTATTCTTGTGAAGCAGTTCCGACCGGGTCCGAAGCGAATGCTACTTGAATTGCCGGGAGGCGGTCTTGTTGTCGGGGAATCCGTCGAAGAGGCGATGGCGAGGGAACTGTTGGAAGAAACCGGATACAGGGGTGATATATCATTTGTGACGAACGTGATACCGGATGCATATGCTATGTATACGAAGAACGCTTTTGTTGCTACGAATTGCCACAAAATTGCGGAGCCGAAATTGGAAGATAACGGGGAACGTGTGGATGTTGAATTGATGTCACTCGGCGAGTTTCGAACACATTTGCGTTCCGGTGCGTTGTCCGATGTCGAAATCGGGTATCTCGGTCTTGATTTCCTTGGGTTGTTGTAGGTCCGCCCTCATCCGTCTCGGAATACCGAGCCACCTTCTCCCAGCGGGAGAAGAGGAATCAGAAACAGTACTCCTCACTCCTCACTTCTTCTGCGCTCATGGAACTTCGACTGACCGCCATCGTGTTGCGTAAAAGGGAGATCGGCGAGACCGATCGTCTTTATACGTTCTACACGCGCGAGATGGGCAAGGTGCAGGCGAAGGCGATCGGCGTGCGCAAGTCGGCCGCCAAGCTCGCCTCGGCGCTCGAGACGCTCTCGCTTTCCGACGTGACGGTCGTCCGTGGGAAAGGGACGGGGCGGGTGGCGGGCGCGACGATCGAGGAATATTTTCCAGGCATCCGGTCGGATTTCACGACGCTGTCGCTCGCACTCGGGACGGTCGCGGAGTTCGAATCCGTCGTCGGGCTCGAACAGCCGGACTCGGCGCTCTTCTCGCTCCTCTATGAATATCTGAAGCTACTCAATCATGTCGCCGGGGATGCGGAACAGTCGGCACTCCTGACCGAGGCGTTCTTCGTGAAATTTCTCGACGAGCTTGGGTACCGGATCGAGGCGGAATCATGCGCGGTGTCGGGGGAGGCGCTTAATCACGGTGGTCGATGTTTTTTTAGTCCGATGGCGGGAGGCATCGTCCGGGAAGAGCATGCTGGGCAAGGATCGGTTGCGGTCGGTGAGAATGCCGTGAAACTGATCCGTCTGTTTCTCGGGAACCGGCTCGGGTCCGTACTCAAGCTTCGTGTGGGAGCCGAAGATGTAGCCGAAGTCGGGCGGATTCGGAAGCTCTTTCTCGGATACGTTCTCGGAAGGGAGTGAAAACGGCAAGGAACCGAAAGGATTTCGAAATTCGAACGTCGGCTTTTCGCTCCGGCCCGTATTTGGTACAATAAGGGAAAACGAACACGCTTATGGCACTTCAGGATCTCAATGAGGATATTCACCGCCGCGACTACGAGGGCGGGAAGGATTTTCGTACGGCATACGACCCCGGATCGACTCCCGGTACGGGAAAGGTCTCCTTTGGGGATGGTCGGTGGGACGCCTCGCAGGTGGTGATCAAGCTATCGCTTCTTGACCGGTTCCGCGACTTCTCATTGAAACATTGGCGATGGTACCTGGTTGGGATCGCGGTATTGGCAGTCGGCGCGTTTGTGGCCAATTTTACTATTCTCCGTTCATCTTTGTTCGCGAACGAACGGGTCACGGCAACGATTGCCGGTCCGACGGATGTCGCCAGTTCGGAAACGGTGACCTATTCCGTTCATTGGTCGAACAATAATATCCTTGGCGCTAAGGACGTCGAGGTGGATGTCACCTTTCCTGGAGAATTCCGGCCGGATGTTCCGGCGGGAATAACGGTATCGGGGAGCACGATCACCGCCAAAGTCGGCGATGTGAAAGGTCATTCTTCCGGTGATCTGAAATTTTCCGGGAAGTTTTACGGATCTCGCGGCTCACTGATCTACTTCGACACGATAGCCCGTTTTACGCCGGACGGTATTTCCGGACGGTACGAGACCCCGTCCCGATTCGGTGTCACGATCGTCTCTTCGCCACTTTCGTTCGATTTGATCGCTCCGCAGGAAACCGCTTCGGGAAACGAGGCAGAGTACGTCATTTCCTACAAGAACGGTGGTGATGTCGCGTTTCAGAACCTTCGACTTAAGCTTACCTATCCGGATGGATTCCAATTTACATGGTCAGATCCAGCCTTGTCGGACAAAGGATCGATATGGACAATCGGGACGCTCGCGCCGAATGCGGGAGGAGAGATTCATGTGAAGGGAATCCTGACAGGCACCAACAACCAGTCCAAGAAGATGAGGGCCGACATCGGCATACTGCAAGGGGATGGAACGTTCCTTGGATACGACGGTAAGGAACAGTCGACCCGGATCGTTGTTTCGCCCTTGTCCATAACACAGAAGGTGAACGATAAGACCGATCTTTCCGTGAGTCCGGGAGAAATGCTTTCCTATCAGATTGACTATGTGAATTCCGGGGATATCGGACTTCGAGATGTGATTATCACGATGGACGTGAACGCGAACCTGTTGGATATGACACAGCTTTCTTTGGATGGGAAGGGATCATACGATGCACAGAAGGGGGTCATCACGTGGAAGGCGGCCGACAGTCCCGGTCTTGCCCGCCTTGAGCCGAGGCAGGGCGGGTTGATACGGTTCAATGTTCCGGTACGTACCGATATCGGTACCGGGAAGGGAATCGTCATTCGGACGACCGCCAAGATCGATAGTCCCGATATCCCATTCTCTTCGCCCTCAAGTAAGGTTATCGCAAGCAATGCGCTCGATGTCCGGATTGGTGCCGGCGCCACACTCGAAGCGCTGATGGCATATAATGATTCCGTGTTTCCCGGATATGGACCGCTTCCTCCGAAGGTCGGCCAGGAGACCGGATATGCGATCAAACTCCGCGTGACAAATTTCTTGAATGACCTCTCCGGTGTCAAGGTGACGGCGACGATTCCGACCGGTGTCCGGTATGCCGGAAAGAAGTCTCCCGATTCCGAAGCGGTCTCGTATAACGACCGGACCGGACAGCTTGTCTGGGATATCGGGACGATACAAGGTGGCGGAAAGACGACTCGCGAATTGGTCATTCAGGTCGCCCTGATACCGGGTCCGAATTTGGTCAATCGGCAACCAGCCCTTCTGCAGGACGCCGTTCTCGACGGAACGGACACATTCACGAAGAATCCGGTGAACCTGCATTCGGGACTGGTGACCACGAATGCGACGCCGGAATCCGGTGTGCCGTTGGGGGCGGATACGGTCGTGCCGTAAGTGTTTACAAAGATGTCTTTTCAGAAACAGGAACGGAACGGACGGCGAAGCGGAGTGCTTCGCATGGGAACGGGGGAGATACGGACCCCGTTTTTCATGCCGGACGCGACCCGTGCCGCGGTACGTGGCACGGACGCGCAGGAAATCGCGCGCGCCGGAATCGGAGCGCTCGTGGTGAATACGTATCATCTTATGCTACAGCCGGGAGAAGGGTTGGTCGCGCGCGCCGGTGGCATTCATCGGTTCATGGGATGGGACGGGCCCATTCTTTCCGATTCCGGCGGATATCAGGTCTACTCGCTCATCCATCGGAATCCGGAGATGGGAAAGATTACCGAAGAAGGTGCGGAATTTAAGTCGGTCATCGACGGCTCGAAACACCTGCTTACGCCGGAACGGGCAATCGCAATCCAATTCGATCTCGGCGTGGATATGATGGTCGTTCTTGATGATCCGCGGCCGAACGATGCGCCCGAGGCCGAGATTTCCGAGGCGGTCGAGCGGACGATTCGATGGGCGAAACGATGCCGCGAGGAATACGATCGGCAGCTCTCGGCGCGTAACGTATCAGAGGAAAAACGACCTCTTCTCTTCGGGGTCGTGCAAGGTGGCTTATTTCCGGCGCTTCGGACACGGTGTGCGGAAGGGCTTCGTGACATCGGTTTCGACGGATATGGATTCGGCGGACGGCATATCGATATGGACGGGAACTTTCTTGAAGATATCATCCGTCATACGGCGTCTGTCATTCCCGAGGAGAGCGTCCGGTTCGCACTCGGTATCGGTACGCCCGAGGATATCGTCCGTTGTCATGCGCTCGGCTGGGATATGTTCGATTGCGTGATTCCGACAAGGGAGGGAAGGCACGGGAGGCTCTTTCTCCGGAAGAGCCAGTCGAAAGTCGGAAGTGAAAAGTCACAAGCCGGGGATTTCTACGAGACGATGAATATCAATAACGAGCGGTTTACGGAGGACTTCACTCCGGTCGATACCGAGTGCGATTGTCCGCTCTGTACGAATCATACCAGGAGCTATCTGCACCACCTGTTTCGCGTGGATGATCCGCTCGGCAGCCGGCTCGCCTCGACGCATAATCTCCATTTTTATGCGCAGCTTATGGAAAAACTGCGTAAAGGAGAGTGAAAAGCGAATAGTAAAAAAGCGAAAAATGCAAAGTCAGGCACCAGCCGTATTTTTCAGATTGCTAAACTTGTTTCTATGAATGAGGAAAAACCGTTCTATCAACTGTCCGCGATGGAGGCACTCGCCCGATTGAAGACTTCCGCGAACGGGCTTTCGGGCGCCGAGGCCGTCGCCCGGCTGAAGACCTATGGGAAGAACGTTATCGAGATGAAGCGTCGTTTCGTCGTGACGAAACTCATTTTCAAGCAGTTCAACGACGTATTCGTGTGGATTCTGGCCGTGGCCGGCGTGGCGGCGCTCTCCCTCGGTGAGACGCGCGACGCGAACATCATCGCGATCATCATTCTCTCGAACGCGGCCATCGGGTTTTTTCAGGAATATAAGGCGGAACGGATTATCGAAAAACTCGCGACCTTCGTCGCCGATACCGCGACCGTCATCCGAGACGGCGAGAAGCACGAGATTCCGGTTGCTGATCTCGTTCCCGGGGACATCGTGTTTCTCGATGCCGGATCGAGTGTCCCAGCGGATGCAGCGGTGATCGAGGCATATAATTTCAAGGTGAACAGCTTCATCTTCACGGGAGAGGCGGTGCCGGAAAAGCGCTTTGCCGGTGCGATGACGGGGATCGTTGCCAAAAGTGATATCAACAACCTCGTTTTCATGGGGGAATCGGTGGCTTCGGGCGAGGCTCGGGTCGTGATCTTCGCGACCGGTATCTCGACCGGACTCGGTCACATGGCGGAGCTCACGCACGGAATCAAGGATGTCCAAACGCCTTTGCAGAAGAAGATGGAGCGGTTTGGCCGCGGCGTCGCGTTCCTCTCGGTCTCGATCGGCGGCATCGTCATCCTGATCGGTCACTATCAGCATATCCCGCTCTATCAGTCACTGCTTCTTGCCCTGGCGCTTTCGGTATCGGTGGTGCCGGAAGGATTGCCGGCGGCGCTCTCGGTCGCGTTCGCGCTCGGTATGAAGCGCCTCCTGTCGAAGAACGTTCTCGCCAAGAAACTTTCCGCGGTAGAAACGCTCGGGTCGGTATCGTTCGTGTGTACCGACAAGACGGGCACGGTCACCAAGAATGAACTGTCAGTGCAGAAGATCATACTCGGAACCGAGGAATACGGTCTGTCCGGGGTGGGGTATGAACCGAAGGGTGATTTTTCATTCGACGGAAAATTGGTGAATCCGTCCGGCATACCGGGAGCCGAAATGCTGTTCCGCATCTGCACGTTGTGCAACGATTCGGCACTGTCGAAAGAGGATGGCCGATACGTGGTGACGGGCGATCCGACCGAAGGGGCGCTCATCGTCGCGGCACGGAAGTATAATTCCCGCCCCGATTTTTTCGAGATCGGATACTCGAAAATCGCCGAAAATCCGTTTGAGTCCGAACGTCGCCGGATGAGTGTCGTCTATAAGAATGCTGAGACACGCTCGTATGTGAAGGGCTCTCCCGAAGTGCTCCTCGACCTCTCGACCGAGTGGATCGAGAACGGCGTGCGGAAACCGTTTACCGCCGAGGACAAGGCCAGGCTCCGGGCGATTTACGAGGACCTTTCCTCTCAGGCACTCCGGGTACTCGGGTTCGCGTACCGTGACCTTGATGGCGTCGCCCAAAACGCGTACCCCGAGGAATCGGAGCGGAATCTCGTATGGGTCGGAATGACCGCGATGATCGATCCTCCTCGTGAAGGAATACGCGAGGCGATCGCGGAGTGTCGGCAACTCGGAGTGTCGGTCGTTATGGTGACGGGGGATTACGAGACGACAGCCAAGGCAATCGCGAAAGGGGCGGGATTTTTCCCGGAGGGAGCGGACGCGGTTTCCGTCAGCGGGACGATGTTCGATACGCTGTCCGATGCGGATATCGTCGTAGCAGCCAGGCGCGGAGCCGTGTTTTCACGGATCGCTCCCGAGCAGAAGCTCCGACTTGCCACGGTCCTGCAATCCGTCGGGGAAGTGGTCGCGATGACGGGTGACGGCGTGAACGACGCCTTAGCACTCAAGAAGGCCGATATCGGCGTGGCGATGGGCATCACCGGAACCGACGTCTCCAAAGATGCCGCGGACATGATCCTCTTGGACGACCATTTCGCGTCTATCGTGCGTGCCATACGGGAGGGCCGTCGGATTTTCGAGAACCTGCGCAAGTTCACACACTACGTCTTTACCTCGAACGCGAGCGAACTCTTTTCGGTCTTGCTCGGTTTCCTCCTGCATATCCCGTCTCCGATAACGGCGGTGCAGATCCTTGCAATCGATTTGGCAACGGACGTGTTCCCGTCGTTCGCGCTCGGTGTGGAGCCGGAAGAACCCGATTCGAAAAGCCATACGTCGCCGGCGATGGGACGCAAGATCATGGATGGTCACGGTGTGATCCGTCTCCTCTCTATCGGGGTAATCATGGCGATCGGCGGTGTTGTCGCGTTCCTGTTGGCGCTCGCCCGCGAAGGATGGGTCTACGGCGACGAACTCGATCCGGTGAGTCTGCTCTATCGGCATGCGACGACCGCGACGTATGTGACGCTCGCCCTGACCCAGATGGCGAACCTGTTGCAGTCGCGAAGCGAGTCGCGATCGTTCTTCCGGATGCCGTTCTTCTCGAACCCGATGGTCTTCGTCGGCATGGGTATTTCCATTGCGATGCTCTTTGCTTTTACCCGGATCCCGTTCCTCCAAGACGCCCTTGGCATGGCGCCGATCGATGGTTCCGACTGGGCGGTTGCCTGGTGCTTTACCGCGCTCGTCTTTTTCTACGAGGAATCCCGCAAGCGCGGTGCGCGAAAAGCGACGGAGAATGCCTGAGAAACGAAGTATTCGAATATTTTCTTCCGGCCCGGGATGCTGCTTGCATATCCCGGGCTTTTCTGGTAGATTCCGGGGCGTAGTTCAAAGAGGCGGATTTCCCGCGTTTTTCTTAACAATGTAGACAAAAGGGACGGCAAATATGGCTTATTTTGACAGACTTCAAGAGTTGCAGCGACAGAAAAACTCCCTGTTGTGTGCCGGGCTCGATATCGATCCGGCGAAAATTCCAGCGTGCTTTAATGGAACGGCCAGTTTTCAGGAATTCGGAATCGCGTATATACAAGCAGTTGCGCCACATGTCGCCGTAATCAAGATCAATATCGCCTTTCACGAATCGGAAGAAAGGTTTGCCGAAGTGAAACAATTCGTTCATCAGGCACATGACCTGGGTCTCCTTGTCATCATTGATGGGAAGCGCGGGGATATTGGAAATACGTCGAAACAATATGCAAAATATATCTTCGATGTCCTTGGGGCTGATGCGACGACAACCTGGCCATACATGGGTTATGATTCCGTGGAGCCGTTTTTGAAATATACGGATAATGGAATATATTTCCTGTGTTTGACATCCAATAAAGGTTCGAAAGACTTCCAGCATCTTGTCGTTAATCGGCATCCGATGCTTGGAGGAGCAGCTCCTTTGTATCAGGTCGTCGCCGAAACCGTTCAGACGATTTGGAATACAAACGGTAACTGTGGACTTGTTGTTGGTGCGACAGCGGCTGAGAAGCTCAAAGGAATACTCGAAGCGACCGGCTTTATGCCGGTGTTGATTCCTGGGGTTGGTGCACAGGGCGGTAAGGAAAGCGACATCGTACCGTTGCTTGGCGATTCCATCGCGACGATCAATCAGTCACGATCGCTGATGTATCCTGTAGGTGCCGCGAAAGCCACGTCTCCGGAAGATTATAAGAGAATTGTGGGCGCAGAAGCTGAAGTAGCTACCGCAGAAATCAATAAATACAAAACAATCAAAAGGGGGGTATTGAAATGAGCGGTATCTACACGATTCCAAGAATAGTGTCGGGCGATGATCTGGCAACATTGGTGAATTGTCGGGCGTTTTATGCTCGTCCAATCGTCGATGGGAAGGCACATGGCCCATTGGTCGCGTACCACGGAACGTATGCTGGACCTGATGGAAAGCAACTACGGTACGTCGGTGATGCTTTCGTGAATTTCGCACAAGCGGAGCAGTTCCCGACAATCCTCACATATTTTGCCAGCAGATTAACTGATTTGATGGAGGCAAGAATTTCAACCGTGAGTGAATTTTATAATTCACCGATAGCTGAGGGGTCGCTCGTTCTGGTCGGTATGCCGATAGCCGCATATATGCTGACGACGGAAGTTGGTCGTCATATCGGATGTCGCACCATTTTCTTCGAGAAAAAGACGATCGAGATCGGCGTCAACGGAGAAAAAGATAAGACAAAACTGATTCAGGGTCGCCATCAGGTGCTACCGGGTGAAAAAGTCATTCTTGTCGAGGAACTTGTCAACAACGTTTCCACGGCCAGTGAAGCGATGAAGGTATCGGAGAGTACAGGTGGCGAAGTGGTAGCGATCGTTTGCGCGGTCAACCGCTCGTATCCGTTCCGGAATGTCTTTGAGACGGAAGACGGGAGGAAGATTCCGATAATCGCAGTTATCGAGAAATCATTCGAGCAGTACAGGCAAGACGCACCGGAAGTGGCAGAAGATGTGCGGACTGGGAATATTTCCTGGGACCCGAAGAAGGAATGGCAACGTCTCAAAGAAGCGATGGACGAGTATGCGTGATCAATGAACCACCATACACAGGGAATGTCAGCAACGGCATTCTCTTTTTTTGTTGATTCGAAATGAAGCCGTATCTGAATGTAGGACATTCATGACGCATGATTTGCATATCCCGGGCTTTTCTGGTAGATTCCGGGGTTGGCATATTTCAGATATTCTTTATCAATCCATAAAAAGGACGGTATACATGGCAGACCATAAGGGAAATTCGGGAAAAGGATTCATACGAAAGGATTTTCATGACAATCGGGATCCGGAACTTACATTGAAAGAGAACGGCGCATGGTTTGCGGCTGATCCAAAGTCGAATACATTCCTAGCCGGACGTGATACATATGACGGTCCGAAGGGAAGCAGGCCACCTGTGCTTCAACGGGAACTGATCAATTTCGGATGGGCGGCGCAATGGTCGGCGGTGCTCGACTATTTCGCAGAGCTTCTGAAAAAGAATGCGTATAAGGGAAAGAAACCGTTGTTGGAGAAAGGGCCGACCGCCATCGCGTATTTGCCCGAGCATGGAGCATTCGCAAAGTCAGTGTCGGATTTCTTTAGGTGCGGTCTTCTGCAAGCTGTTCCCAAGCATGACATCGCGAACGTGATAGAACTGTTTTCGTTCCGGACGAATGTCGGGAAGGAAGAGCGGGTATTGATTTTGTATGAGATGCTTTCCGTTTCGGATTTCCCGGAAATAGATGCGCTTATCCGTTCCATCACGAAACGGAAGGGAAAGGTGATCGGGATCGGTTGCGCGGTGAACGATACATTCCCGCTTCAGTACGCTTTCAAGCGAGTTCCGATCGTTTCGGTCCTTGCCCCGGAAATCGAGCGGTTTAAATTGGGAGAACAGGGTTCGTCGGATATGAACGCCGAAATTATCGGGGATCCGTATAATCCTGACGCGTGGGAGGAATTGATTGAACCGAAGAAAAAGAAGAAAAAAGGGTGAAGCAAGGAGTGTGAATGGACGACTTTCAACGGTCGTCCTTTTTATTTCGTCTGACTTTCACCCCGATACGGCACATCGATCGGAGAGATGTCGGTTGTAATGAAAATCCATCGTCTAGATTCAACGCTCGTTCCGTGGTATATTTCACGGTAGAGTCGATGTTCTAGAGGGAAACATTCTATATGGATATGTCAACGACAGCATTCGGTATCATCGCGATTCTCGTACTGCTGGTATTCGCCTGGCCACGTGCCCGGGCGTTCTTTTCACAGCCCTCGTTGTTGGTCCTTTCGATCGCCTTCGTTGTGGCGATTCTTGCGGTAACGGTCATCATCCCTGAGACGCAGCGGTATGGAGGGGAGCTTACTAATGCATCGACAGGCGATGCGGGATAGAAGATGAATCTTTCACTCGTCGTTTCTGTTCAACGAAATCCGACGTTAACCCTGGAAAGGTTGAAACATTTCCGAACGATCAGCTATTCAAACAGAGTTAAAATGAATCGTCTCACCGAATTAGAGGCGATTTTTTGACTTTCGGCTTGAGACGGGGTAGATTTGAAGGGAAAGAAGGGTATTTCGATACGGCGTTGTTGAATAATTCATTTAGCTTTAATAAGCCTTAAAATGTCATTTAATTTTTCAGACATCACTATTTATTGATAATTTTTTGACTTTTTACGAAAATAACAGCTTAGATAAAGGTTCGAATTATTCAACAACGCCTTTCGATACTATAAATCGGGAGTCTCCCACCCCTCAGTCATGAATACATGACAGCTCCCCTCGGGCAGGGGAGCAGGAACGTACTATAACGATATTTCTATGGCGCAGATAGAGAACCTGATGGATAAGCTGGTTTCGCTTTCGAAAAGGCGCGGGTTCGTATTCCCGAGTTCGGAGATCTATGGCGGGTTCGCGGCGGTGTATGATTTCGGACCGTACGGGGTTGAGCTTGCCCGCAATATCCGCGAAGCATGGTGGCAGGCCATGGTGCGCGAGCACGAGAATATCGTCGGTCTCGACAGTGCGATTTTCATGCATCCGAAAGTCTGGGAGGCGTCGGGACATGTCGGCGGGTTCAGCGATCCGCTCGCGGAGTGCAAGAAGTGCCATTCGCGCGTCCGCGTGGATCATCTCCTCGAGGAAGCGGGCGTGTTCGCAGACGAAAAGATGAGCGAAGACGAGATCAACGCGCTTTTCTCGGAGCATAAAGGGAAGGTCGTCTGTCCCAAGTGTGGCAGTCATGATTTCACCGAGGCGAAGAGCTTCAACCTGCTCGTGAAATCCAACCTTGGAAACTTCACCGGCGACTGGGACAAGGAGCCGACCTATCTGCGTGGCGAGACCTGCCAGGGCATATACGTCAATTTCAAAAATGTGCTTGATTCGACCCGGATGAAGGTCCCGTTCGGCATCGCACAGATCGGCAAGGCGTTCCGCAACGAGATCACCGCTCGTCAGTTCATCTTCCGCAAGCGCGAGTTCGAACAGATGGAGATGCAGTTCTTCGTCCATCCTGATACGGCTACGGAATTTTATGAGGAGTGGCGCGCGAAACGTTTTCAGTATTATATCGACCTTGGACTCAAGGAAGAAAATTTGCAGTGGCATCAGCACGAGAACATCGTCTTCTATGCGAAGGCGGCGTGGGATATCGAATATAAATTCCCGTTCGGATTCAAGGAACTTGAGGGCGTGCACAACCGCAGTGACTACGACCTGACCCAGCATTCAAAATTCTCGGGCGTCGATCTCTCGTATCGTGATCCACAGTCGGGGGAGAAGTATGTCCCGTGGATCGTCGAGACGTCCGTTGGTGTGGACCGGACATTTCTTGCGGTGCTTACGGACGCGTATACCGAGGAGGAGGTAAAGGAAGGCGATACCCGTGTCGTGCTCAAGTTCCCGAAGAAGCTTGCGCCGGTCAAGGTCGCGGTGTTTCCGCTGTTGCGCAACAAGCCCGAGCTCGTGGCCGCGGCACGTGCGATTTTCGATTCGCTCAAGGGCGACTTCGCGACCGAGTATGATGACAATGGCAATGTCGGCAAGCGGTACCGTCGCCAAGACGAGATCGGCACCCCGTATTGCGTCACCGTCGATTTCGACACGGTCGGACTCGGCGAGGATGCCTCGCTCAAGGACACCGTCACCGTCCGCGACCGCGACACCATGGAACAGATCCGCATCCCGATTTCGGAATTGCGGGGATACTTGGTGGAGAATCTGAAATGACAGGGGCGATTCAGGATGCTCGAGAATATCGGGTGAATGGATTTCCGCGTACGAAGAGGGCGACGGATTGGAAGGCTGCCGACATGTGAATCGGATGATCGGTATACTCCGGATATGGCATACGTGATTCTTATCATCGGGATCGTTGCAAGCATCGGCCTGACACTCTTTGCAGCTGTGTTCCTTTCGAGCTTCGCGGTGATGGCGGTCGGAGCCCCGTATGTTCCGTGCAGTGCGGTAAATAGGGGACGGATACGGGCGGCTATCCGCGGACGGAAAAGAGTGCTCGAACTCGGGTCGGGGGACGGTCGGGTGATGATCGATCTTGTGGCGGAAAACGGGATTGTCCATGGGTATGAGATAAATCCGTTCCTGGTATGGATAAGCCGGTGGCGGTTGTGGAAACTCGGATTATCCCGGAAAACGGCCATGTATCGGCGAAATTTCTGGAAATACGACTTCGGGGAATACGATGCCGTGTGCGTCTACGGGATTTCGTATATGATGGAAAGGCTGGAAAAGAAGCTACTTGAGGAGCTTCCCGCGGGAGCGCTGGTCGTATCCGTTGGATTTCCTTTCCCGAACTGGGAACCGGCACGGCAAGACGGAACGGTATGGGTTTACGAGAAAGATTGATGATGGCGGGAGATCTGTTCCGACTTATGTGTACTATTTTTAATTCTTCCATAACGATATGAAGTACAAGAAATTCACCCTTGGGAACGGGCTACGCGTGATCCTCGCGCCGATGACGGAGACGGGGACGGTGACGGTACTCGTCATGACCGGTGTCGGGTCGCGCTTCGAATCGCGCAAGGAGAACGGCATCGCGCACTTCCTGGAGCATATGATGTTCAAGGGGACCGAGAAACGTCCGACGGCGTTCGATATCTCGCGCGAGCTCGATTCGATCGGTGCGGAATACAACGCGTTCACGGGAAAGGAATATACCGGCTACTATGCCAAGGTGGAGGCGCACCATTGGGAAACGGCACTCGACGTGGTGAGCGATATGTTTCTCAACGCGAAAATCGACCAGGCTGAGATCGAACGCGAGCGGGGGACGATCATTCAGGAGATCAACATGTACGAGGATATGCCGGCGCGCAAGGTGGGCGATGTCTGGGAGGAGAGCCTCTACGGGGATACGCCACTCGGCTGGGATATCGCCGGACCGAAGGAGAATATCAAGACGTTCACACGACGCGACTTCGTGAAATACATGGAGCGCGGGTATATCGGTGGGAACGTGGTCGTCGGCATCGCGGGGAATATCGACCCGAAGAAGGTGATGGCCGAGGTGGAGGCACGGTTCGGCGTCGTGAAGACGGGTGTGCGACCGGAATTCCGCAAGGCCTCCGACAAACAGTCGGCGCCTGGCGTCTTCATCCGCAAGAAGAAGACCGATCAGACGCACTTCCTCCTCGGGGTGCGCGCGTATGATATGTATCATCCCGACCGGTTCGCCCTCGGGATCCTCTCGGTGATCCTCGGCGGAGGCATGTCGAGCCGTCTTTTCATCGAGGTGCGGGAACGGCGCGGACTGGCATACCGGGTCCGTACCGAGGTCGAGGCCTTCCACGATGCCGGATACCTCGCGACGCAGTGTGGCGTCGAACACGTGAATCTCGAGAAGGCGATCGCGGTCATTCTCG
>JBAXFX010000013.1:0-25508 GCA_037139695.1 Candidatus Moraniibacteriota bacterium
GGCGCTCAAACGAAATTTTCGGATTTACAGCTCGACATGAGATTTGAGATAGATAATAAGAAAAAAGAAGTGGCTAAATCTGATTTGGGGGCGGGTAACGGGAGTTTCGTCCTCGGTGTCTGCTGACACCTCGTAGTCCGGGGTAGAGCCGATTACTGCGCTTGCTTGCATTCGTCTACACTCGTTTTACTCTCCGCCAGCTAGCAGATCGCAAATCGTTCCTACCCGTTCAACTCCCATTCCCCATAAAAAAGCAAAAGAGGACCCGAATGGATCCTCTTTTGCTTCCTTTTGAGCGGGTAACGGGAGTCGAACCCGTATTTCGTCCTTGGCAAGGACGCGTAATAGCCGCTATACGATACCCGCCTTCGCAAAGCCTTCCGCGGGCAGGCCCGCATGCGCTTCACTGAGGTCGTCATTTATCTCAACTAATCATACCGTCTGTGGGACTGGCTGGATTCGAACCAGCGACCAAGCGGTTATGAGCCGCCTGCTCTAACCGCTGAGCTACAGTCCCGGCTGGAAAATGGCTCCAAATAGCATTATACACCATTTGTACACCAACTCCTGTGCCTGGGGACAGAATCGAACTGTCGACACGAGGATTTTCAGTCCTCTGCTCTACCACTGAGCTACCCAGGCAATCTCCTTTCCATTATACACGCTTCCGGAAACCACTCAAGGATTGCGTCGTTTCCTGCTCTTTGTGGGCAATGGAGGACTGTCCCGCGTATGCGGGACGAACACTACTACATTTCAAAATCACATCTTCTTCTCTGTGCGCGCTCAAGGATTTGAACCTTGGACCCCCTCGGTGTAAACGAGGTGCTCTAACCAACTGAGCTAAGCGCGCCTTTCCACAGATCAACACTTTGTATCGCATCCAGACCGATGTCCGATTCATATCAAGTATACGAGATCCGCAAGAAACATCAAATCGTTTTAAAGAAAAAGAAACAGGCCGTCCTGTTCCTTCGTTCCATTGTGCCCAAGAGAGGACTCGAACCTCCAATCCCTTGCGGGAACTAGCACCTCAAGCTAGCGCGTATACCATTCCGCCACCTGGGCAAAGGGGAAGGATTACTCCCCAGTTTTTTCAATATTCTGTTCCTCTGAAACGACTTCCACCACTGATTCGGTTCCTTCTTGCCCTTCGGCGCCCTCCGTTTCTGCTAATTCCGTAACCAATTCGTCCTCCGGTTTCCGCCCTTTACCGACTTTGAGCCCAACCTCCTTGAGTTTGCGGCGCAGAAGCTTCGCGGACTTGTCACGGACGTAATAAAGCTTCGCACGGCGGGAACGGGTGCTCTTCACGACCTCGATCTTCTCGACATTCGGGGAATGGATCGGAACGACAATCTCAACTCCGATTCCAAAGGATGTCTTCCGGACCGTCACCGTCTGAGATGAGCTCTGTCCGCCACGCATAGCGATGACCATACCCTGGAAAACCTGGATTCGTTCCTTCCCGCCTTCGACAATCTTTCGATGTATCTTGATGACGTCTCCGGAGTGAAGCTCCGGGATATCCTTCGTCCGGCGCGCCATATTGAAAGCGATGAGATCCTTGTGCATACGGTTTTTACCTTTTCCAAGCGGTTTCCGCCACGGAAGTACGGTGTGATAGAAAAAAATGAATCAGGCCTCGTCTTGCCGATTCGAAGCTTCCCTAGGATAACCCGGTTTTTCGACGACGTCAATACCCGCAAGAAAATCTGCGAAGTCTGACGGGAAAGGAGCTTCGAATGACAACCGTTCTCCTTTAAATGGAAATACTATACGGGAGGCGTGTAATAACTGGCGCACTGGCATACCAGTCTTCCTCATACGTCGCCCTCCATACAGATTGTCGCCGAGAACAGGATGACCGATTGCTGCGAGATGGATGCGAATCTGATGTGTCCGCCCCGTTTTCGGGAAGATTTCCAGCAGGTCGGATTCAGCGAATCGTTCCTTTAATACATACGACGTCGATGCTTCCTTCATCTCACCCTTGAACACATCCGGTTCCTTGACCGCTTGGCGCTGCAGGGTTCCGGTTCGTTGCGCGAGCGGATAGTCGATCGTGTCCGAAAGGGGATCGACGTGCCCGACGACGAGAGCAAGATAGGTCTTCTCAGTCGCGCGTTCACGGAAAAGGTCACGTAAGATAACGCACGCTTCGTCCGTTTTCGCGAGCACGACGATACCGCTCGTGTTCCGGTCCAACCGGTGTACGATTCCGGGACGAAGCCGATCACCGCCAACGGTCGCCATTTCCGGACGAGCTGCTACGATCCAATTCGCGACCGTTCCCGTCGTATCATTCCCCGCCGGATGCATCTGGACTCCGGCCGGCTTCGAAATCACCATTAAATCCTCATCTTCGAATATAATCGGGAGCGAGAGATCGCGATTTGAAAACAGGGTTGCCGGCGGTGGCGGAGCGATCGTAGACACGACGATATCCCCGCATCGAAGGCGTTTCGTCGGGCTCGTCTCGATCTTTCCGTTCAGGGTGACAAGACCAGCCTCGATACCGGCTCGTGTATCGCTTCTGGAGAGTCCGTCCGTACGGGTATATGCGGCCAAAAAGGCATCGAGACGTTTTCCGGCCGATATCTGCTGGACCGTCTTTTCTATCCTGTATTCACTGGGCATATCCATAGATCGATTGATAGTCGTTGAATGATACGCTATTCCTTCCATAACGGCAAGCGTCTTTGACATCGTCATCCCTTACTTCTAGTATGGCATCAGGAATCAATCCTATTGGAAAGATTTAGGCGTCGCTAGACGTATCAACTTCGTAATCATAATACCGACACATATGTACGAAAAAAAAGATTTCTCCCATCTCATCGGGACGCCGGGATTTTCAGAGGCTTTGCTAACGGATCATTTTTCCCTCTATGAAGGCTATGTGAAGAACGTAAACATGCTCTTAGAAAAGCTCGCTACGACGGGCGCTGCCTCGCCGGAAGGAGCCGAGCTACGACGGAGGTTCGGATGGGAATGGAACGGGATGCGACTGCACGAGCTGTATTTCGGGAATATCAGAAAAGATTCCGCTCCGATTCATGACGGGCCCTTACAGGAGCGCCTTCTCAAGGAGTACGGGAGTCTCGAATCATGGGAACAGGATTTTCGCGCCACGGGAGCGATGCGCGGCATCGGATGGGTCGTTCTCTCCGAGGATGCGGAAAACGGAGGACTTCTTAATACATGGGTGAACGAACATGACGGGGGACACCTCGCCGGCGCGAAGCCGCTCTTAGTGATGGACGTGTTCGAGCACGCGTATATCCGGGACTACGGTATCAAGCGGGCAGACTATATTGGTACGTTCATGCGGGCCATCGATTGGAACACCGTCGAATCAAGACTTATATAGATTGCACTGTCGGAATAAAGGAATAAAACTTTCTCTCAGGTGCTCTATGTCGGTACTATGAACAAGCCCGATGACTGGAATTTTTCCAGTCATCTTTTCTTTGTTACACCAATCATGCTATATTGGAGAAAAGAAATAGGACATACTTTATGAAAAAAATCTATCCAACGATTATCGTTCTCACGCTCATACTCCTTCCATTATATTTCAATCCGACCCCTGTTCATTCACTCGCTTATACCCCGCTTGAGGCGATTCCGGGCGTCACGAACGCGTCCGATTTCCCATCATATCTTTCGGGCATATATAAGTTCGCTCTCTGGTCGGTCGGTATCGCGGCGATGTTCATGATCACCATCGGCGGCGCGATGTATCTGACCAGCGCAGGAAACACCTCGGCAATGGGAAATGCGAAGAATGTCATCGAAGACGCCATCATCGGACTCATCTTGGCGATCAGCGCGTGGTTCCTGCTCAATTTCATCAACCCGGCCATCCTAAGCGGGGATTTGAGTATTTTTAGCACGATGGCGGTACCGGCAGCGACCACGCCACCGACCTCCGCCCCTTTAACTGCCCCAGATACCACGCCGACACCCGGCTCCGGAGCGACCGGAACAGACGCGGCCCTACGGGCTCAATTGGCAAGCGCAGGCATAACGGTGAATAAAGCTAACTGCGCTACTCCTGCCGACACCAACTGTACGAGCCTGGATGGCATGCCGGTATCTGCCATAAACAATTTGATTGCCCTCAAAAACGCTTGCGGTAGCGGTTGCACGTTCGTTGTCACCGGCGGAACGGAAGCAGGACATAAATCGCACGGCCCAGGAAAGCCGATGATCGACATCAGGGACGACAGCGGATTGCGAACGTTTTTACAGGCGCAAAAATCAGCGAAAACATACGGTACATTCGGGATCGGCCAGATTTGTACCGTCGCCGCCGGCGATCTTCAGACGATATCATACAACCATTCCTATACCAGCACATGCCAAGACCCCTCATCGACCGCGCACTTTCATTTTTCTTTCAATGGATGAATCACGGGATATTGGCAAAATATAATCACGAGTGCTCCGTTTCATTACTTTTCGACTCGTAGAATATCACTTTTTCGCATGGTGTTATAAAGAAGCTGGTATGGGGTTTCATGACGAAAGAAAAATCCGAAAGAATATGAAAAGAATCTTCATCATCTCCGCCTCACTTTTCGGTGTCACCCTTCTCTTCTTGGGCGTGTATAATCTCGCATTCCGAAGTAATCCGAGTAATCCGACCGTCGACGCGAAAAAACAAGCGGAGTCGAAACAGGTCGCCGACAAACTCTTCACCGAAAACGCGAAAGTGTCGGCGATATCGCCGGTCACCGATGTCCCCGTTTACGGTCCCGTGGCAATAGACGATTCCCACATCACCTATTTCAATAACCGCTCCCTGAAACGCGCCTCCCTCGGTGGAGGCGGTGAGGAAGTCCTAATAAAGGATCTTCCCGGGAAGATCCTGCAGGCCATCTGGTCCCCTGACAAGACAAAGGCACTGGTCCTCTTCGGAACGGATTCCGGCGAACAATGGTTTCTTCTCACACTTACCGACGGTTCCGTAAAACCGTTGAAGCCGGGTATCGCTTCACCAACGTGGTCAAACCTTTCCGAACGCATCTTCTATCTTTATTCCGATCCATCCGGAAAAAAGACCGAGATTGATTCCGCTAAGCCGGATGGCACCGATTGGAAGACTCTCTCGCCCATAGCCATCCGAAACGCCGTTCTTGCCGCCGTCCCTTCCTCGGCGACCCTTTCCTTCTGGAATGCGCCATCGGCATTCGAGGAAACATCACTCTCCACAGTTCCCGTATCTGGAGGCGACACGACCAAGATATTTTCCGGAAAATTCGGCACCGATTATTCCTGGTCGCCGGACGGGACGAAAATTCTTATCAGCAATACCATCTCGAAAGGAGGAAGCGAGGTCCGACTCGGCATAGCGAATCAGAATGGCGGGGAATTCCGAACTGTACAAGCCCCGACGATTATTTCTAAAACCGTATGGTCAAAAGACGGAAAAACGGTCTATTATGCGCTCCCACTCTCCATCCCGGAGAATGCCGTGCTTCCGAACGATTATTTTTCCCGACCGATTCATACCCAGGATTCCTTTTGGAAAATGGACGTGACAACCGGTAAGAGCGATCGACTCGTCGATCCAAGCAAAATAGACGGTGGATATGACAGTATCGACCTTTTCCTTGATCAAAACGAGACTTATCTCTATTTCACCGACCGGACCAGCGGAAAGCTCTACCGAATACAATTGGGATCGTAACCTGAAAACGTAACCCATCGGAAAAACACCCCGACAAAGCGAGGTGTTTTTTTATTTTCTACGAGGCCGGCTTACAGAATCAGACCGTATCGAATCACATATTCCTGTTAACTTTTCTTTTCCATATCCTTCATCATTTTGGAAGCGAAGATAAGTCCTAAGAGAAGAAACAATTGAAGAGAAAGATCGTTTCTAAAAAACGGCGTATCCACTGATCCGTGAAGAAGAACTGTCACGAGGAGAGCAATGAAGAGAATATTTTCTCCTGACGCTATTCCTGGATTCCCTATCTTCCGCCACAAAAGGCGTAGAGCCGATCCTATAAGCAGGATACCGCCAAACAATCCGACTATCCCTGTCTGAAGCCATATCGCGAGCACTAGATTATGAGGATGGGGGACCGCCCATTCCAGATATGGTGGAAATTCCGGTTGCAATGCGAGGTATTCCCGCTCAAAAGTACGGAGTCCTATGCCGGATAGCGGATGCATTTGAAGCATCCGGATAGAGGCATTCCAAATCATCACCCGGGAAGCGAGTGAATTCCGAATCTCGCCGGTTCCAAGTCTTTCCGGGATACCGGCATAAAAACATACGCCTATAAGGAATACTATCGCAACAGATACCCATGCGGCACATCGAATAATCTGCTTTTTCGAAAGAAAAGCGAAAGAGAGAAGCGTTATTAATCCGAATAATACAGAAAGAAGACCTCCTTCCGACTTTGTTTCGAAAAGCGCGAAAAAAATAAGTGCCGTTTCAATAAAAAAGAACATTCCTTGCCGAACCATACGTTTTTTCACGGATTTGAGACTAACATACGTGCCGATAAGCACGCCTGGCTCAAAAAAGAATGCCAGATGGTTCGGTGAAGTGAAAAATGAAGTAAGGCGGCCATCATATGTCCAGTGAATAAATGGTAATGGAAGGACGGAAATACCGGCGATACAGACCGTTACGGCAAACCAAAACGAAAGCATCCTTTCCCGCGCCCGCTGCTCTCGGAATACCTGACTAACAAGTAATCCGAAGACCATCGGAAATAAAAACCAGCTTTTTATCGAGCCAAGCTCCTGAATGTTCATTCCGGCAGAAATCGAAGAATATACAGCCCCAAGAAAAAATAGTCCCGCACCAAACCACTCCAATCGAAGCGACGTTAAGCGAAAGCTTCCCTTTCCCCTATACAGACTGACTCCATACAGAACTACCGCGATTCCAATTGGGAATTCCGGAAGATAGATCGGCACGCCAGACACCGACACGCCAACCTGCGCGAAGGGGAGGAGAACCACGACGGAAAAGAGGAGGGTTCGGATGATTTTTTCCACAAGTATATTCATTAACGGAGGAGGCCTTCACCATCAACGACAGCCGTTCCTGCGATTCCTGCCGGTAAAGCAAGTAAGAGAAGAAATATCGGAAGAATATGCACGGAGTACAGCGGTGTTTCAAATATGGCATGACTGAAGAAAATAAGTAAAGAAGCCGCCCCAGCGAGCATAATTCCCGATCGAACGGACAAAAGTCTCCTGAAGACGACGGCTATCGCCAGAAAAAACGATATAGCGCCGAGAATCCCGGACTCGGTCGCTATATCAAGAAAAAGATCGTGCGCATAAATCGGCTCACGGGGCCCAGCAGTCGGCTTTATGACAAGGGGATAATTCCCCAATCCATACCCCCAAGGTTGTCTAGTAATATTTTGTATCGCCTCGGAATACATATCCATACGGCCGATATTCGATCCTTCTTCCATGGAAAACACCGACATGAGTCGCTCTCGAACCGGCGCGATAGCACATATACCGAAAAAGAACAGCAATAGGAGAATCATCAGGGATATTTTCCTCTTTCGGGTCGAATTTCCTCTAATAACATATCCGACAATCGCTGAAATGGAACCCACTGAAAGTCCAACATACCCACCACGTGAAAAAGTAAGGAGGTCGGCCAAAAGAATCACTATACCAAGTAGACCAAAAAACACCTTCTTCTGAACGGTTTTTTCGTCAAGAAAGAAATATGCCACCACAGGGAAGGCTATTCCGAAATAAAAAGCGGCCATATGCGGATCCGGAAAGAAAGCGCTCGCCCGAAGAACGGTCGAGCCACCGATATTTACAAGGAGACTCGGATATTCGGCAACCGATGATGCGAATGAATCACCGAGAAAGATCGGGAGAACAGTTCTCGTCCAAAAATCATACAGCGCCACAACGCCGAATATATACTGCGCGGAAAACTCAAGTATCCCGATAAGGGCAGCAAGACCGGCGCCGAAAACGAAAGGTCGAAACAGGCGGGTGGCTGCATCCGGAATCTCTTCCAAGAGGGATGTAAAAACAGGAAATAATGGAAGAAAAGAAAGGAAAAAGAGTGAGCGCCTGAGCGCCCACGGAATATTTTCCGCCCAGAATATCGAAAGGATGGAAAAGAAAAGAAAGAGTCCTAAAAACAAGGCTTCCCAGGAAAATAAGATTTTCAACTTCCGCTCCGATAGGCCGATCACGATGTATATACCGAAAAGAACCAAGGAAAGGATACGTGAAAACGGGAGATCGATTCCGATAATCGGTGAAATTGCCACTTGAAAAGGGATAAGGAAAAGGAAAGTCTGCGTGAGTCGAAAGAGGATATTCATACTTTTGACAAACCTGACCGAAATAAACTCACTAAGAACCCCTCGACACGAGGCCTATGCTTCGCGAAATATTGGTCCTGGGATTCATAATATATCCGTTTCCTGACGCTGTCAGAGTCAAGACTTGCGCCACCTGTATGGAAAAAGGAAAGATTTGGGAAAAAAACCGTTCTAAAACCATTTTTTCCAGCTCGGACACAGAGGTCCATATCCTCAAAATACAAAAAGAACCGTTCATCGAAACCAAGAAGCTCCCTAAAAAGTTCGCTCCGGATGAATAATAACCCGCCACTCACCCATCCAACCGAGATTGGCCGCTTGTTTTCCCAATATTTTCTTCCACTACAAAGAGCGCTTTGATTTCGAAGGAGCCTGAAAAGGGTCATCGGCTTCCCAGTGCTCCACGCCTCACGCACGCCATCCTGAGAAACCAGACTTCCACCGACAACGCCTACCTCCGGATGAAGCTTAAAAAAACGAAGTACTAAATCAAGGGATCCGGCTTTCAGTTCCGTATCCGGATTGATAAACCCGATGATGTTCCCATTCGCCACCGAAGCCGCCTGATTCGCGGCATTTCCGAATCCATTGTTCTCAGGCAAGAATACTACGCGGAAATGGAAATATTCGGAAAGATCCCGAATCCGCTCCTGTTCGGAGATATCGTTATTAGCGACGATGATTTCCATCCTTCCATCAAGAACATCCGGATGTTGAAGAGACAATAATGCCCTTTCAAGCATATCGGCACTCCGATAATTTACCAGGATGAGGGAAAAATCAGGCTTTCCATGAGTCAGCATAGGCCGCAGAAACAGGAAGAGCCCCCTTCTTTCCCTGTAGCTTATCGATTCCGTTCTTTATCCGTCTCATCGAAATATATATCCACATCCACGGCCGAACCAGTATCGGAGTGTGCGCCCTGAAAAACCGAAGCCCAGAACGGACGAGCCAATAAATTTTTTCCGGGTTTTCCTCGCTTTTCTCACTATGGAGCACGACTGATTTCGGCACGACAAGCAATTCTAAACCCTTTTTCTCCGCTCGGACAGAAAGATCGGTATCCTCGTAATATAGGAAGTATCCCTCATCGAATAATCCGACGGCTTCGATCGCTTTTCGGGGAAAAAATAAGGCACATCCAGAAAGGTACCCCGTAGGATAAGGGGCCTCCAGGGAAAACGTATCGACATCGAGAGTATGCTCCGCGCGCATCCGGAAATAGTCTATCTTTCCTCCCGAAAACCACGATATGCCTTTGGGCGTCAGGATATGAGGACTGAAGAAGGCCGGCTTTTCATGTGCTATAGCGGCAGAGACGAGAGCGGAAAGCGAGTTCTTCTTACATTCCACATCATTATTCAGTATCCAGACATAGTCCGCCCCCTTGGAAAGGGCGAATCGTATACCGACATTCATACCGGCCGCGAACCCAAGATTTTCGGTATTCAGTATGAAATGCGCCCGTGAGAATGATTTTTTCGCTTCCTCAAGCGATCCGTCCCGTGAGGCATTATCCACGATGACAATCTCGGTATTCCTATAATCGAGAGCAAAAACAGATCGCAGGCACGAAGCCAGACAATCCTGTCCGTTCCAATTCAGTATAATGACAAAGACTTTCGGAGGGTGTTCCATATACTAACCATCATACCACCCAAAGAACCTCTTTCCTAGAGAATCTCTTCGACGAACGCGGATTCCCGTTCGGACTGCTTCGAAAAAAGGCCGGCGACCTCGGCACTTGATACGGCCTTTAATATAAAAAGTGCTCCAAGATAAGCAAAAATTGATAAAAAGCCCGAGAAAATAAACGGGAGCGACCTCATAAGGAAAAGCATCCCGCCCATACATAAGGCTGAAAGCGCGACGCGTCCAGCTTTTTCAAACGAAGGTCGATACTGTAGGAGTCGAAATGTCAAAATACCAGTCAGAAGTGCGACCATACATTCCGTACCAAGCGATGTCCAAGCCGCACCGAGATATGAGAATCGCGGGATAAGAATGAGATTTGCGACGATATTCAATATTGCCACCACTAGTAGGGCCTTCATCAACTCTTTCTGATGATTCCCGACAATAAGGATCATATTGAAAAAACTTCCAAAGAAAATAAAGATGAGTGAGAGGATAAGCAATTCCAAGACCGGAATCGAATCCTGGAAACCAGATCCGGAAACGATCGTGATAATCTGTTGAGAGAAGAATATACCACCAAGGACGATCGGGATCGCGATAATTGAGAAGACGCGGAACGTCGTATCCGCGATATCCCGGAACCGGTTCTTATCTACAGATAAAGCCCTGGAAAGGAGGGGGAGGATAAGCCCGGCAAGTAGGGCTGGGAAAAACGTAAGATTCTCCATCACCTTATACGCCACGCTGTAGGTTCCAACCGCCTCACTCCCCTTTATGACGGAAAGGAGGATGGTATCCATCTTGAAATAGAAAAACGTGATGATCGCAGTCCCACCAAGCGGGAGTGAATCATGTAAAAATCGCTTCCAAAAGGGAATATCGGAGACGAATCGGAAGGTGACATATTTCCGACTCAGAACGAACGCTGTCAGGGCATTGAAAGAAATCGAGATGATAAGTGTGGAAGCGATACCAAGAAAACCGAGATGGAACGTCACGACGGCATATACCGCCATGACTTGGACGATCTTCCCTATGAATTCGACCATCGCGATGCGATCCATAGCAATGTTCTTCTGAAAGATACTGTTCAGAAAAATCGAGAAGGTCGAAAAGACTATCGTTCCGGCAGCGATCCAAATACCGATCTTGACCGGCGTAGAATAGGAGAAGAACGGAAGAAATAACGGGACTAAGAGGAAAACCACCAAAGATGAGGCGATACGCAAAGAGGCGACCCGTCCCAATATCCCGCTCTCATCAGCCCCTTCGCGGGAAATCTCACGCGCCGTGATAGAGCCTATACCAAGATCGGCAAGAGCGGAAAAGAATGCGAAAAACGCGAGTATGGTCGCATAATCACCAAATCCTTCCTTACCGAGATAGCCGGTAATAAGACGAATGGAAACCAGCGAAAGCACGACGGTCGTAACGACCTTCATGAGAGAATTAAAGATGATATTATACGCTATCTTCCGGGTCGACATAGGGATATTTCAGTAACTGACAACGCCTCCATTGTACGGTTCAGGAACGGAAAAAGCAAACAGAAAAAATCCCGCCGAAAGGCGGGATTTACCGTTTTACATCTGTTTTATAACAGAAAGACCGCTTTCGGTTTGACGACAACCTTCCGTTCCTCCCCTCTTCCGATACTTCCCGTCTCGACGCGATCATTCTCAGCAAGAACCGCATGGACGATCTTACGCTCATACGAGAACATCGGACGCATCGGGACCGGACGACCGGTAGAAACCGCATCATGAGCCGCTTCCTCGGCATCACGACGAAGCAATGCTCTCTTTTCCTTCCAGTATCGGTTCACATCGACCGAAAAATCCGAGACGCCGTCGAATTTCCGTCGGGCGATCATTTGAAGCAGATGCTGAAGGGAAAACAATGAGACTCCATGCTGTCCGATAAGCATCTTGGAATCACGCTTGTCTACCGTTATGGAAAAGGTTGTCACATCACGTCCCCCGATTTTCCCAACGACAACTTCCACTTTCGGGTCACCGACTCCCAACGTCCCTAATATATCGATTATCATCGCGGACATCCCGTCTTGGAATTCATGCTCTGCCATACGATTATCCTCAATGATATATTCCTTATCCTTTCACTTCGTCTTTTTTCACCTTCAGAATGAACCATTGCTGCGTGATCGAGAAAAGAGTCGAAACTAGCCAGTATAAGGAAAGGGCGGAAGAATACCGAAAACCGATGAATAAGGTCAGAATCGGACCCATATACAACATCTGTTTATTCATAATCGTGGCGAAATCCGGATCCTTTCCATCCGATTCCTTTTCTTTCTTTTCCTCAACTTTACCCTGGGAAAGCATCTTCATCTGATAAAACTGTCCCACGGCCGCTAAAACCGCGAACGCGATACTCGGGGCCCGAAGGTCAGCAATGCCGAAGAACTCAAACGAAAGTGTTCCGGGGTTGGAAACGAAAGGATACAGGATACCGGCGTCTATACCGAAAGCGTTCGCGGAAATCTGCGTGATTACGCGATAAATCGTAATCAAAAAGACGATCTGAACGACAACCGGAAGGCATCCCATAAACGGATTCACCTTATTCACCTTATAAAGCTCCATCATCTCCTTAGACTGCTTCTCCTTGTCATCCTTATATTTCTCCTGAATCGCCTTGATTTTCGGCTGAAGATCCTGGAGTTTCTTTTGTGATTCTATCTGCTGCTTGGAAAGGGAGAGGAATAGGAATTTGATCACCACCGTCGCGGCGATGATGGCAAGGCTGAAGTTCGCGACCGGAAAAAGGTCAGCAAAAAAAACGATGAGATTGTATACCGGCTGATACACCAGTACTGTGAAAAATGCGTTCATACGGTTCTTTTTGATGGAAATGACGAACTGATACCCCGCACAAGCCCCTTGATATCATCAGAAATGACATCGAATCTTATTTCCTCGGGTCGGTTCCTTAAGAATAGCACTATTGATGCATCTTCGGGAAATGAATCCTGTATAAGGAACACCGCTTCGGAAAGAATCCTTCGTACCGTATTCCGATCAACCGCACGACGAAACATCTTCTTCGTGGCGATAAAGCCGAATTTCCGACCCGATCCCGAACGGAAGACGATCCTTGCCCCGATATTCCCAAAGAAAAACGGCTTTCCGTAACGAAAAGCCTTTTGGAACAAGAGCGTGTTTTTCAGTCGAAGCGGTCGAGGAAGCATACCACTCAGAATCAGACGGAGATTCTCTTTCGTCCTTTCTGCCGCCTGTTTCGAAGGACGTTTCTCCCGCCGACGGTACTCATACGTTCAAGAAACCCATGCCGTCTCGTCCTACGGCGCTTCTTCGGTTGATACGTCCGTTTCATAAGATATTCAGAGAAAACTTAAATCACACTCCCATGAGTCAATAGGAAGCATAAGACAGATCCGTAGAAAAGTCAATTTCCAAACAATCTCCGGAAGCCACCATTCACTGCATCCCATTCATCCATCAAAAAAGAAGCGCTGTACATATCTCTCATAATATCAAATAAATTCCTTAAATAAGCAATTTTCCATACTTATACACCGGTTATCAACCCTGAACCGTGACCATATATTCCCAACATGATATAATCGGATTCACGACTATGAACACTCAAGAACTCTGGAAATTAGTACTCGGTCAGATAGAGCTTTCGATATCGAAGGCTAATTTCATTACCTGGTTTCAGAACACTTCCATCCTCTCTATCGAGGATGGAACCGTGACCATCAGCGTACCGAATGGTTTTGCGAAAGAATGGCTTGAAAATAAATATAATCACACTATCATCCAATCAATTCGGAATTTCGAGCATGATATACGATCAATCAAATGTATCATATCCGGACCACAACCGACAAAGAAATCCATCGATGCCGTACAGCCGGGGAAAATAAACGACACACCAACACCATCAGACAACGCTCATAAGAATGATCATCAACGTACGCACCCACAATACGAACATTTTCAAGCCGTCGTTCAACCGGCACCGAAGCGGGCTACAGTGCTTTTTCATGAGTCAAACCTGAATCCACGCTACACATTCGAGGATTATGTCGTCGCCGAAAATAATGAGCTCGCGAATGCGGCATGCGTCGCCGTATCCAATAATCTCGGTCAGATTTACAATCCGCTCTTTATTTATGGCGGCGTCGGACTCGGAAAAACTCATCTTCTTCAGGCGTTGGGGAATGAAGTGAAACGGAAAAACCCCGAAAAGACGATAAAATACATCACTTCCGAACGTTTTACCAGCGAGCTTGTGGATTCCATAAAGAACCAAAGGGTCGACGCGTTCAAAGAATACTACCAACAGATGGATCTTTTGATCATAGACGACGTACAATTCCTCTCCGGGCGCGAAAAAACCCAGCATGAATTCTTTCACATCTTCAACGCCCTCTATCAGATCAATAAACAGATCGTCATCTCGAGCGACCGGCCACCGAAAGCCATCCCGACACTGGAAGACCGGCTCCGCTCCCGATTCGAAGGTGGTATGATCACCGATATCAGCCAACCGAACGAGGAAACACGACTTGCGATACTTCGAAAAAAAGTCAAAGAAAAAGGGATTTCCATAGAGGAAGACGCATTACGGTTCATCGCGGAAAACATAACCCAAAATATACGGGAGATAGAAGGGGCACTCAATAGGGTTATCGCCTATTCTGAATTCTATAAAACCCCTTTATCTATCACACTCGTCGAGAAAGTACTCTCACAACTCATCATACAGAACAAAAAGAAGGTTCAGGTAAGCGATATTATCGAAGTAGTGGAGAAGATGTATTCAGTAGCCCAGGAAGACCTCATTAAAAAAGGTCGGAAAAAAGGAATTTCACATGCCCGACAGGTCGCTATCTACCTCATGCGCAGTGAACTGAATATGTCTTTCTCATCAATCGGAGATTTTTTCGGCGGACGGGATCATACCACAGCACTCCATGCATTTGAAAAGATTACCGGTGATATAGAGAAAAATCTTCGACTTAAAAGCGAGCTCTCCACTCTCAAGAACGAACTCTATCAATCAAAAGGTGGATAAGGGGTGGATAATCCGGAAAGAGGTATGGATAAGGGGTGGAAAAATCACCGACTTATCAACAGACGTATGAAGTATTCAGAGATATACACCAGAATGATCAAGTGAACGTATAACTCACGACTATCATCAGAGAGGTAAGAATAGTTCATCAAAGACAAAAAATGAACCTATCCACATCTTCACCGCACTAATAGTAATAATAATATTAAATATATATACTTATACTATTCATTACTCCGGAAGAGAGAGTGAATAAGAAGTATATTGAATCCTTAAAGACCTTCCTTATGAAAATCACTTGTACGCAAGAGAACCTTTCCCGAGCCCTTTCATTTCTTGAGCGGGCTACCGGAAAACAGACAGCCCTTCCGATACTGAGTAATTTTCTTTTACAAATCGAGAAAGGGAAACTGAAGCTCTCGTCGACCAATCTTGAGATCGGCGTCACTACGTATGTAAATGCGAAGATCGAAGGTGTTGGGGAGATTGCCGCACCGGTAAAGCTTATTTCGAATTTCGTCGGCAATCTTCCAAGCGGGGAGGTGGTTACGATTGATATTCAAGGAAGCTCCGTCTCACTGGAAAGTGGCGGGTATGATATGAAAGTCCGTGGGCTTAATCCAAAGGATTTCCCTATCATTCCGGAGAAAAAAGGAGGTCTCTCTTTCCTTTTGCCGGCTCAGGAATTAAAATCAGCGCTTCAGCGGATACTTCCCTGTGTGTCTATGAACGAGAGTCGGATCGAGCTCTCTGGTATCAATCTGTCATTTGACGAGCATGAGGTGTATATTGCGGCAACCGATAGCTTTCGGCTTGCGGAGCAGGTCTTACGGCTTCCTGCGGGGTCTTCTGGTGAATCGTATGATATCTTCCGGGAGCAGAATCCGTCGCTTATCCTGCCACATATCACGATGCAGGAGTTGGCGCGTATTATATCGCCGGAAACAGAGACGCTTCTTGTTACCTTCGAGGAGAATCAGGTGTTCTTTGATATAGAGGGGGTTTCTATCGTATCACGCATCATAAATGGGAAGTATCCGGATTATAAACAGATTCTTCCGAAAGAATTCACTTATTCGGCTAAACTGTCCCATACTGACTTTCTTCGTGCGGTCCGTATGGCAAGTGTATTTTCCTCCCAGATGAGCGGAGAAATGAATGTCTCGGTTTTTCCTGAAAAAGGAGAAATATGGATTTCGGCCCGTTCTTCGGATATAGGAGAGAATAAGACGGTAATCCACGGTGAAATTACCGGAGGGGAGTCGATACAGATATCATTCAATCCTCGATACGTGATCGATGGCCTAAATTCACTCTCGTCGGAGAAGATCCTTTTCCTTCTTAATTCCTCGTCGACTCCTGCGGGATTTCGTATGATTGACGGGAATGATGTTGTTGATCAGGCATATCTATATATCGCTATGCCGATACGGAAATGATGTTATGTCGAATAAACTGAAATATTGTGAGATTTGAGAGGGATACTCAGCGCGAGGGAGGAGAACGTTCTTTTTTCGCTTGTACACTATCCAGAGTCTCCCTCTTTGTCTCAAAGAGGGGATAAGGGAGATTGGGTTTATATGGATATCGCAGTATGAAAGAGCGCTGGATGTGTAGGAATATTTCATGGATCCTGGGTCAACCAGTATACACCAGTCATAAGCCCAGGGTGACAGCACTCTTTCATGGCGTCATGTATATAGTTTTTTTAGAAAGTACTGGATTGCCACGGTCATGAATAGATGTATTCGTTCCCTCGCAAAGACAGGACAAAATAAAACGCGTAATCAGCTTCTGTGAGTAGTATATAAGTTGGTTCTCTGATGATTTTCCTATGAAACGGATTGGTGACATGATGACGGCGCCGAAAAACGACCTTTCTTCGGTAAGAAGACGAAAAAGGGTCGTTGCGGATGAAAAAACTATTTTTTTTCTCTCGGAAAAAGCGATACGTGAGCTGTATGGCGTTCGTGGACGGGAGAATATCTCTCCGCGATACTGGAAAGACGGAAAACTCTTCTTTTCCTGCCGAAGTCCATTGTGGGCGAATGAATTATGGATCACTCGGGATGCTTTTCGTGATCATATTAATCAGGAGCTTGGATATGATGGGGTGAAAGAGATAAAAACTTCGGAATAATCTTAAAATCATCTGAATTATGTATCAATTTCGTTGGTTCAGGAAAAAAGATGATAATGTAACTATTCGGTATGATAGGGTATTCCCAGCGGTAAAACGATGGAAAAATGAAAAATCCGGAGGTGTGAACTCCGGATTTTTTCAATCCAAGACAGGCTTATAGCTGTACCCAACTCACCAATACGCCCTTCGAATCATTTGATTCATTCCCGTTGTTATCCTTCACGGTCGCTTCCACTTTTACCGAAGAACCGTTTTTACCACCCGCATCGTATGACGCGGAGAAGGAATCGTTGCTCCCGGAGTACAACTGCTTCCCGTCAACCGAGACGGTGAGGGTGTCGACGCCATACGGAGCATCTGTCCTTATGTTTATCGTAAAGGATTGCCCAGCGCTACCTGGAGCGGAAATCGAGACACTCGGCTTGAATTTCGAGAAGTCGCTTTCCTTACAGTCATCCTGAGGGGCTTCCATATTGATATCCCCTTTCCCTTTATTATCCTTATACCACGCCTGCACACCATCCTCCCATTTCTGGTATTGTGGGTCGCTTGCTGGTTTGTCGGGTTGCTTTCCGAGCGGGTCGGTGCGATCGACGTAGTATAAGATGTCATGGACGTTCACGAATGTTTTCTTCGTCATCTCGCTGTCAGGACAGTATTTGTTCGCGAGACAATACGAATTCTTGTTTCCTGGAATCTGGCAAACCTTTAAATCCTCCGTCTTATCCAGCTGGCCGTTTAAGAGCGGTTTTTTCATCCAATCCTGATCCTTATTCTCGTCGAGAAAGGTATTCGAATCGTAGGCCGGGAACTTCTCGATCTGCTGATTCTTCAGGGCGGAATCCATGAACTTTCGGAAAATCGGCGCCGCGACGACGATACCGTCCGATCCGGCCGTCATCGGGGTATTGTCGTTGTTTCCCGCCCAGACGCCGACCGCGAGCTGTGGGGTGAAGCCGACCGTCCATCCGTCACGGAACTCATTCGTGGTGCCGGTCTTGGCCGCTACGGGACGATCGTCGAACCGGAGGGGGTTATTCGTCCCGAAGACGGGTGCGCGGAAGTCGTTCGTGGACATGATATAATCGAGCATCGCGACATACTTCTCATCGACGACCCGCTGTCCTTGTGAGTCCTTGTATTCCTCGAGTACGTTTCCTTTCGCGTCCTCGATCCGAAGGATAGCCGTCTTGTCGCGTCGTACGCCGCCTTGTGCAAGCGTAGAATACGCATTCACATGATCAAGGAGAGTGATTTCGCCGCCACCGAGAACGAGGGAGAGACCATAGCGGTTCGGGTCGTTCAGGCTGGTGATGCCGAGGCTTTTCGCAAACGTGACCGCATCTTTCGCGCCGACGAGATAAAGTGTCTTCACGGCGGGGATATTCAGGGACTGCGCGAGCGTCTCTTTCATCGGCATCGGGCCGTTGAATTTTCCGTTGTAGTTCTGTGGCTTGTAATCTTTCCCGTCATCAGTACTGAAGTTTGTCTCGGTATCATAGAGGATCGTCTCGGGACTGTATCCCTTCGTGAAAGCGTCGAGGTAGACATATGGTTTAAAGGAAGAGCCTGGTTGTCGTTCAGCCGTCGCCACGTTCACTTGGCCATCGATTGATTTGTCGAAGTAGTCCCGGGAGCCGACCATAGAAAGGATCTGCCCGGTCTTCGGGTCCATGGCGACCAAGGCGGCGTTTTCCGCATTCGATTTTTTCTCGTTTACGATAGCCTGGTCATGGACGATTTGTTGCGCTGTGTTCTGCATATCCCAATCAAGGGTGGTGTAGACCTTGAGGCCCATCGTCTCGATGGCGTTCTCGCCGTATTTCTGCGAGAGATAATCCTTCACGTACATGACGAAGTGTGGCGCGGCGATGATATCCTTCTGCGCCTGGACCTTGTCGAGCGTCTTTATAGCGATGGCGGCATCTGCCTGGTCTTGGGTGATGTAGCCAAGCTTCGCCATCTGTTGAAGCGCTTTGTTCTTGCGCGCGATGAGAGTATCGGTATGTGAGCCGTACGGGGAGTAATACGTCGGCGCATTCGGGAGCGAGGCGAGGACCGCTGATTCGTCAAGAGTGAGGTCTTTGGCGGACTTTCCGAAGAACGTCTGCGCCGCCGCCTCGATGCCGTAGGCGTTGGATCCGTAGGGAATCTCGTTCAGATACATCCCGAGGATCTCATCCTTGCTGAATTTCTGCTCGATCTCGAGGGAGAGGATGACTTCCTTGATCTTCCGTATAAAGGTCTTCTCGTCTGTCAGAAGCGAATTTTTCACGAACTGTTGCGTGATCGTGGATCCACCCTGAGCCGCTCCGCCTTGTGAGACATCCTTAAAGATAGCCCGGAGGATGGACGAGAACATGATGCCGTGGTGGGTATAGAAACTTTGATCCTCGAGTGAGAGAGTCGCTGCCTGAACACTTTTCGGGATATCAGTGATGGGAACGACCGTCCGCTTTTCCTCGCCGTGGACGTCGTAGAGGAGGTGTTGGCCGGTGCGGTCATAAATCTTCGTCGACTCCGGAATGACGCGGGAGTTGATTTTTCCCGGGCTCGGGAGATCCTTGGCAACCCATGCGAAAATCGCGAACACGGCGACGACCGATGCGCCGAATCCCCATAAGATGATGCGTCCGAGTATGCGCGGCCACTTCTTCTTCCCGACCTCGGAAAGTGTCCTCCAGCCGTCTTTTGACGGTTTGAAGCGAAAAAACGGGTTTTTCATAAGCAAAAATCAGCTTCGTAGGCTGATTTTACCACGGAACAGGGAAGAATTCAATGATTACTTCCGAAGAATGGCTTCATATAACGAGAGGTATTGGTCCGCCATTGTTCGGCTGTCGAAATATCGTTCTGCGAAAGTGCGGCATACCTTACGGTCGAAAGGCACCGTTTTTGCCGCCGTGACGAGCTCCTCGATCGAATCCGAGAAAGCACCTATCCTTCCCATATATCCTGCGAGGATTGAATCGTTGATCGGCGTTCCTATGATCGGTGTTCCGCATGCGAGCGCTTCCATGACCACTAATGGAAAGGTAAGTAAACCGCCGATGATCGGGGAAATGAGCGCTTCGGAACCGCGGATCGCTACGAAGAGTTCCTCCTGCGACACTTGTTCATGGAAAACGATATCGTCTCCGAGAAGAGGTTTTATCCTTTGTTCGAAATATTCCCGACGATTCGGAGAGTTGCCGACGCGACCATATATGTCCAATTTCTTATTTGCCGCCCTCGCTATCTCTATGGCGATATGGATGCCTTTCGGTTCAGTGATTCTTCCGATACAGATAAGTCCGTTTCCGGGTGTGAACGACGGTATGATATGTTTCAGTGGAATACCGTTCCTGATCATGGCTGTTTCCGGTGAATCCAATTTTCCGGCCCTTCCTGGGGAGATGGCGACAGGGACGGTACCGACCTTGAGTAACTGGTCGAAGTCGCGTGAGAGGATCCGATTATGAAGCGTGACAATGCACGGAGTATCCGTCACGGAGCGTATCGATGCCGCGTATCGTTGTGAGTGGATATGAATGATATCGAAGTCGTCACTGTCGTTGACGATTCGGAACAGATTCGAAAGATTGAGATTCCGCCGTTCATTCTCGGTTTGACGATCGAAATCGGATATGTTCCAGAGACTTTCGGGGATGGTGACGACATGCTTTGCGGATGTTTTCCAGTCACCCGGAGCGTAGAGGGTCACGTTCACGCCCTTTTCCACGAGCGCCTCGGTCAGATTGGAACAGACGACCTCCGGTCCGCCGACCTGTCCGAAGGAAGGCGCTATCTGTGCTATTCGCATAGGTCTAGTCGAAAAGCGAAAGGAACGAACCGAAGTACGCCTCCTTCAGATCAGGTGTCCCCACGATCCGGAGCAGGTCGAAGCCGGGAGTCGTGTTCATTTCGATGAAGAAAGGCTTTCCTTTGATATCGAACATGAAGTCCAGTGAGTAATTGGTCCGGTCGAATACGTCCGTCTTCTGTCGTATTTTTCCGGTGAGCGCCAGACATTCAGCCGGTATCTTTTCGAGCGGCACGATCTTCGCGACGGCACCCTGGTGAAAATTCGTGAAAAGCGAGCCGGGCTTCGCGATCCTTGAGAGTGCATACATGAGCTCCTTTCCCACATACACGAGGCGGAGATCGGCGACTTCGCCCTGGTCGGAGAAACCCGGAATTCCCGCAGTCTCTATGAATTGCTGGACGAGTACGGGAAACGACAAAGAGAGACCCTCGGTTATCTCCTTCTTCGTACCGATGAAGACCTCTTTTCCGCCGGATCCGTATATCTGCTTCACGACCGCGGTTTTCGAACGGATGGCATCAAGAGCGGCCGAAAGCTGGCCGGCGTTTTCGGCAAGATATGAGACGGGCATGAATTCATCGAACGCGAGGTATTGTGAGAGTTTGTTGTCAAACGCCGTGCGGAAGAGAGGGGAATTGATGACTGGGATACGATCCGCGATCCTCATTTTCAGTCCGAAGAGGTCGTAGTCGCGCTTTCCGGCGACCTTGTCGAAAATGGCGTCGGGAACGATCGGTGACTCGACTTTCTCCCATCCCGATTCCGAAAATGTCCAACCCTTCGTGAAACAAAAGCGCTCGGAATCGAACCAAGATGTACTCGAGCGATAGACCTGCCAACCCTTCAGGGACGCGGACAGATAAAATTCCTCGAAAGACACCCTGGTTTCCGGAGCGTCCGCGAGCGGTATGGATTTGTCCCAGTCGTCAGAATCATAGATGACCACCATCGATTTCATACGGGAGTTCCTTAAATGAATTATGAATACGACGTTCTCGGCACGTCCTACCGATGCCTACTTGTTCACGTCAATAAGAAACCGTTTCAAGCTGTTTCGGCCGATGATCACAGGATACTGGAGGTGAGACCTGCTGGCAATCGTCATTTTCGGATTCAGCTCTATCGAATCAAGTATGAGTTGGCAACGCACCTTCGGTCTGAAGCTGATCCCGTTCGAGGACGATACGAAGACGATATCTTTCAGGTCCTCATGCTTTCCGAGGTATTCCTTCCTGAGTGATTCCTGGATGACGAACGCCTCTTCGTCCGTCCGCGCCGATGCGCTTCTTACCGAATCGAAGAAATCGATCACGTCGCCGAAGCCGAGCTCGCGGGCGAGGTCGGTGTCGATCGAGGTGGAGTCCGCGCCGGTGTCGATTTTCGCGTCGACGACGATCTCCTTCCCATCCTTCCCGATGAGCTTCACCTTCTCGACTGCGCCGATAACATGCTTTCCGGAGAGTTCCTCGATCTCTTCCTCGATCTCGCCGCCGAAGAGATTTTTGCCAAGGAGGATGCCACGCTCGGTTGTTTTCACCTTGAGTCCCTTTACCCGGTCGAGCCGGCGTTTGAGTCCGGTGAGGTTCGCGATCTGGATGGAAAGGCCGGGGCGCGCGTTGAGCTCGAGGAGGACGGGTCCGCGGTCGCGGTCGATGGCGATATCCGCTCCGAGGAAGCCGAGTCCGGATACGGCCTGCGATTCGACCGCGATGCGCAGGATCTCGTTCCAATACGGGATGCGGATACCAGAGAGCGCGAGGCGGGTCTTCGGGATATATTCGATGATATGCGACTTTCCGACGACGGCGCTCGTGGTGGTGCCGGTCGCGAGGTCGATGCCGGTGCCGATGGCGCCCTGCTGGAGGTTCGCCTTCCCGTCGGATTCGCGGGTCGGGAGTCGGAGCATGGCCATGACAGGGACGCGGTTGAAGACGATGACTCGGATATCGGGGATGCCTCGGTAAGCGTACGGCTTGAACAATTTAAGGAGTTTCAGGCGCTCCTCGAAAAAGGCGATATCCGGCGTATTCGTGAGTGAGAATGATCCGTCGAGGATATTTCGGATATGCGTCTTCAGGTCTTCGATGGTCACGATCGATCCGCTCGCCTTGACCCACGCGTCGGTCCGTCCCCGTTTGCGTCCATAGACGATGAGGATGCCTTCTCCGCCGAATCCGCGGTTCGGCTTGAGCGCGAAGCTTCCTGGAAGCGAATCCCAGTTGAACGAATCGAGTTCGGCATGCGTCCTGATGCGGGCGATGAGATCCGGAACAGGAAGACTGTTTTTCCTGAGGAGGCGCTTCGCGAGGAGCTTGTTGTCCGCGAACTCGCGTCCGCGCTTTCGGTTTAAGGGGCGGACGTAGTCGAGATTCCGGGCGTTCATTCCCAGGATCTCGCGACTGTTTTTGAGCAGGGCGAACATAGGCTACTTCTGGCTCAGGATACGGGAAAACCGGACGTACTCGGAGAGTCTGAGCCCGGTCCACTTGCCAAGGAGGATGTTGAGCGGGATTGTCAGGAGGACGGTCCACGGATAGGCAAGGATGAAGAGGATGAAGGCCGGCCAAGAGATAAGCGCGTAGCCGACGAGTGATATGCCAAGCGTTTCCGCGGCGAGAATAAGGGCTGCCTTGGTGCCTTTTTCGAGCTGGACGGCGACGAACTTTTCCGTGATGGTGATCATGATGAGGAGTGGAAAAATCGAGACCCCTGCCAAACCGGTCCGGTTGAAGGCTCCGCCGATAAGGAGAATGCCAAGCATGGAAAATGAGATGATAGAAAGGGTGATGGCCACCCGGGGGAGATAAAGGAGCCGGGATCGACGGAGCGCGTAGCGCGTGATCATGCCGATGAAGATGACGCTCACGAAGATGGCGATGCCGTACTTGAGGCCGTTCGGATCGAATGCCAGGAGTGCGAACGTGATGATGGACGGCGTATAGATACCAAAGGCCTTGATGCCGACAACTTGACGGAAGAATGAGGCGAGGGTAGCCACGACCGGAAGTAGGAGTAGGAGCGCCATCGTCTGTGCGGGCACATTCTGATCGACGATGAATTGCGTAATCGGACTGTATTCCATAAGGGAGGTGTTATGAGAGAGATATTGAGCTTGGTATCGTTTCGCAGGTTATACGACACGTGAATTTATCCGGCTTGCAGAATCCGGCGCGTCTTTCGTGAGAATGCGTGGCATAAGGCGATAGCGATCGCATCCGCGGTATCGTCCGGTTTTGGAATAGCGGAAAGATGGAGAATGTTCTTCGTCATCAGTTGCACCTGTCGCTTATCTGCGCTCCCATAGCCGGTGACCGACTGTTTGACCTGATTCGGCGTATAACCAGCAATAGTAACACCAAAACGTCGAAGCGTCAAGAGGATGACACCGCGGGCCTGAGCGACCGTTATTGCCGTCTTCACATTCGTGGAAAAAAACAGTTCTTCGACGGAGGCTTCCTTGGGAGTGTGGAGTCTCAGGATAGTTTCGAGCTCGTCGGCGAGGGTCAATAACCGCTCAGCCGGATCGATACCCTTCTCGGTAGTGATGTGTCCGTAGGCAATCGCGGAAAGGATCCCTTTGTTCTCCTCGATGATACCCCATCCGATGATGGCCGTTCCGGGATCGATGCCGATGATTCTCATAGTGAAAAGTGTAAAACGAAAAGTGTAAAATATTTAAAAACGAGTGCGCTTCAGAAATACGTGTTTGTGGTAGTCTTCAGTTTTTCACTTTCGACTTTACGTTTCCAGGTTGTCCCACACGGTCTGTACGTCCTGATGATCCTCGAGCACCTCGAGAAGACGGTCGAGCGACGTGGTGTCTTCGGGAGAGAGCGTTGTTTTCTGTAGGGGAAGGCGTGAAAGGTTGGCGGACAATACTTGGAAGCCGCTCTTTTCGAGTGATTCCTTCACTGTTTGAAGGTCTTCCGGTTTCGTGTAGACGAATAACGACTCTTCCTCCTGTTCCACATCTTCAGCACCAGCCTCGATGGCGGAAAGTTCGCTTTCATCCGGATCCTTTCCGGTAAGGGATATTTCGATTTCCCCGACGGGCCGAAAGAGAAAAGAAACAGATCCTTCCGCAACGATCTTGCCACTGTTCTTCGTGAGGAGGGTGCGGATCTCACCGAATGTCCGATTTCGATTATCGGTCGCGGTGCCGATAAGAAGCGCGACTTGTCCCGGGCCATACGCCTCATAGACGAGTTCCTCGAACACGCCACCGTCCTTGAGTTCGCCGGTGCCACGCTTGATGGCTTTCTCGATCCGGTCCTTCGGCATATTCGCACCACGAGCCGTGTCGATGGCGAGTCGGAGTCGGAAGTTCATATTCGGATCGCCACCATAGCGGGCGGCTATCGTGACCATGTTTCCGAGCTTGGTGAAAACGGACGCCCGTTTCGCATCCGTAAGCGCTTTCTTGTGCCGTATTCCGGCCCAGTGTGAGTGTCCTGACATACAATCAACAATCAACAATCAACAATCAACAATCAACAATCAACAATCAACAATC
>JBAXFX010000014.1:0-22876 GCA_037139695.1 Candidatus Moraniibacteriota bacterium
CGGCAAGCGGATTTTTTGCCTTATATAGGCGTTGAGATTTGAGATAGATACTTACGCCTTTATCGCAGAAATGATCACTTCCATGCGTTTTCGGAAAGATCACTTCTTCCGGACCTTTTCCGTCACCCAGAATTCACCGAAGTATTTGCCGCGGAGGATTCGGGTCTGCGCGTCGAGCGCCGGGGTCGCCATCAGGAGCGAGACGAACGGCGCGAGAAACCACTGTGCGAACATGAACACCGTCTTCCAACGGCTATACCGTTTCGGTCGCTTAGGCAGCATCAAAAACGAAAGAAATACGAGCGTGACGAGTCCTCCCATGGAAAGCGTCATGAGGACCCGGGTGACGACCGGCAGATTGTGTGCAAGGACACTCTCGTTGAACGCCGTCCCGCCGAGGAAGAGCGGGAGCCAACCGAGAAATGAAAGGATGAGCGGGGCCGTCGCCCAGGACATGTGCCCTTCGAGGGTCTCTTCGGTGACCCGGAGTTTCTTCCAGAGCGGCACCCGTTTGTCGGGCCAGAGTGCGCGCATCATGACCGGGAAGTTCTCGATGCCATATGCCCACCGGCGATTCTGCTTGTAGGCGTTGCCCAGTGTCTTCAGATACGTGTCCGCGAGCACCGCATCGAGCGAGACCGGGAGCGGGATGAGTCGGACCTTGTAATCGCCGTGAAAATACGAGAAAGCCTTCCAGTAGATGACGGAATCCTCGGAAATCATGTTCACCGGCCAATAGCCGACGCGCACCAAGGTGTCGAACGGCTCGGAGTGCGACGAGAAGGTGACCATCTCGCGCCGTGTCCCCTGGTACATGTGCCAGAACGACGAGCCAGTCACGGTAACCCGGACCAGAGCGTTCGTGTCCCAGAGATTGTTGTGGTACATCGGGAGCGGCTGATACGCGCGCTTCAGGCGGTCCGGATCGGTGACATAGGCGTACGCGAGCGCGGAGAAATACTCCGGATGCGCGACCGTATCGCAGTCGAAGTTCGAGAAGATGACCCGGTCATACGGAATGCCTCGCTCGTCAAGATACGTCCGCAACTTACGCGCCGCGTACCCGGCATTCGACGCCTTGCACTTAAGTTCGCCTTCGGCCACCTCGTGCGTGGTCACGAGGAAATCCCGGAATATGCCATCGAACTTTTTCCGAAGGATTTCGATTTTCGGCAGTCGGGTCTCTTCCGGTTCGCGTTCCTCCGTCGCGAGAATGATAATCATCTGCGATTTCGGAAAAGTCGATTCAGCGATCGATCGTATGGCCTGTTCTATGATATCCGCGCCTTCCCCGACTGTCGGCAGAAGAACGGCATGAATGATTTCCTGATGATCCATGATATCTCCTTTCCGGTCCATAAGCTCCTTTAATTCCCTGACATGGCGCAGGATCTCGCGACGTTCGCGACGGACGACCAGTTGTTGTCGCAGAGGCATACGCTCCTCGCGAAGCATCCGGCGGAGGTAGTCGGCACGATCGACGAGTTCGCGGTGATACCGCTCCGAATCACGCGACCGGACCAGCCGTTCCCACCAGTTGATCCGCATTCCCCGCCTGAGCCCCCGGTACGACAATACCGAAAAGAACGTCACGTACGCGGTCAGGAACAGCCAGTAGATATCGTAGAGGATAACGAAGGTCGCGGCCGCAAGCGGTGTGAGCCACGACGCGAGCACGATGCCGAATACGACGGTCCACGAAAGCGTCCCCGGAATGATCTCGAGGGTACGTTGGATACGGCGCTCCCGCGGATCCGTCGTCTTCGGATCCGGAAAAGGAAAGGGTGCGTATTCGGAATCAACCGGCTTTGGATCGGGCATAGGAAACGATCAGGAATTGATGAACGAGAGCGCCGCCGTCACCACGCCCGCAGACAATGCCGACAGGAACGCCGCGAAGAGCAGGATATGCGCCGCGACCCGCTCCCGTACGGCATAGAAACGGTACGCGATCGCGACGTTCAAGAAGAGAAACAGAAGAGACATGCCGGGAATGAGAAGTGCCTGCCAGGGACTTCCCACGATATCGACGCCGAAAAAGACATTGAAGTGGAGCACGATGATCCTCTCCGCCCCGCGGATGATGAAAAAGAAGACCGCGACGAACGAGAGGACGATGATGGAAAGCGACGCGATCACGAGAGACCGGACGAGTGGGTTTTCGAAAAACGTCGTCCCGTCGTCGAGATCGTCGACGTCCGAAACATCGGGGTCGGCGACCATAACCGGCACCACGGATGCTTCGTTATCGGTTTTCCGACGGAAGAAAAATGGTTTCATAGAAGCGGTGCTTCAAGGGATTCCGGAAGTTCCACCTCGGACGGGAGCAACTCGTCCTCTTCGGGCAGTTCGGACGAGGAACGGACCCGGTCGAGCTGGTCGGCCACCTTGCCGAGGCGTTTTTCCGCGTCGTCGTATTTCTTGTGCGCGCTCCCGATGTGTCCGCCAAGCACCTCGAATTCGCGGAGGAACTTCCCGTGCTCGACGGACAATTTGCCGAGCTGACCCATGATCTCTTTCGCGCGTTTCTCGATCTGCATTCCCTGTAGCCCGATGGCGATCGTCTGCAGATACGAATAGAACGAGTTCGGCGATACCGGAATCACATGCTTGCCGAAAAAGTATTCCGAGAGCCCGTTGCCGTCCTCGTCCTTGATGATGATCTCGTAATAGACATTCTCCGCGGGAATATACATGAGCGCGAACCCGAGCGTCCCCTCCTCGGGCAGGATATATTTCGACGCGATGGAGTCCGCATGTTTCTTCACGTCGGACACGAACTGGCGACGCGCCGAACGCCGCTCGTCGTCGTCACTCGCCTCGATCATGCGCTTGAAATTCTCGAGTGGAAATTTGGAATCGACACTGATGAGTCCTCCCTTGAGCCGGATCACCGCGTCCACCGCCTCGCCGCTCTTGAACCCGTACTGGAGGTCGAAGTGTTCCTTCGGAAGCATCTGCGACAGGAGATTCCCGAGCATAAGCTCGCCGAAACCGCCACGCATCTTCGGGGCACGGAGGATTTCCTGAAGCGAAGACACTTCCTTGCCGACCTCGAAGATCTGTTTATTCGATTCACGTACCTCGACCAAAGCGGCCCGCACCTCGGCGAACGAGCGTGCCGCGCCGTCGAGTCGCGAGTCGAGCCGGTCCGTATTCTCACCAAGCCTTCGGTCGAGAGCCGTATTAAGCGTGCCGATCTGTCCCGCGACCGAACTTGAGAACTGATGCATCTCCTGGCTCAGCCGCCGGTCGAGCCCTTCCATCCGTTCAAGCATGAACTTCCGGTCCTCTTCCGTACGCCGACGGGCGTCTTTCGACTGGGATGTCAAAAACAGGGCCGCGGCGACGGCCAGAGCGAGTACGATGATAATGAGTGCGATCGAGGACATGGGCGTATCCGACACCCGGTGTCGGGACTTATTTCTTGAGTCCGGCGACGAAGCGCTTGACCTCGGGAACCCGGTTCTGGACTTCCTGGTACGGACCCTCGAGGAATTCGATCAGAAACCGATCAAGCATATTGAGCCGATAGTGAAGCTCGTCGGTATTCATGAGGACAAACCGGATCTCCCGGCCGATCTCCGCCTCGAGCTTGTCCATGGCCGCTTTCAGCCGGAGCCGATGCGGGCTGTTGATGACCAGGATCATGTCGGCCTTGCTCTTCGCATGGTTCAGGAAGAGGCCGCTCACGAGGATAAGTTTGACATCGCCCGCGCTTTGCAACTTCTGGAACATCCGGTGCGAGACGCCTACATTCGACTTGAGCACGAGACTCAGGAGCTCGGGAAAGAACGGGAAGTCGGGACGCATCTGGTACATCTTCACCTTCCGACGGGAAAGCTCACGCAAGAACCCCATCTTCTTCAGGCGGAGAATCTCCCGCGACACCTCCGTCTTCGACAGGAGTGTCTTCGATGCGACATCGGCGGTCGAGTATTCACCCTCCGTGTTCAGCACGAACAACCGGATAAGACGGGCACGGACTTGGGAGCCGAACAAGGATTCAAACAGGGAAAAAGACATAGGCTCGAAAAGTAACGGGAACCCCCTCTCCTCACCACTGTACCCGAGAGCGGGCCGGAAGTCAAAAGCCGCCTTTGCTAAAAGAACACCCCGCCGCCATATCTGTGCTATAATGAAACGGACATTTATGACAGAAAAAAAACACGGGACTCCCGAGCCGATTCCGGATGTCGAAGTGACCGTGACCGAGATTTCGGTCGCCAGGAACCGGGCCGTCGAACCGTACATCAAGACGTTCGCCTTCTCCCCCGAAAACGTGACCCAGGAAACCCTCGGGACACTCGTCGGGGCGTTTTCCATTTCCGACCGGTCCGAGTCGTCGGCCTACACCGTGAACGTCATCGCCTCGGTCGCACGGAAGGAGTACTACGCCAACCCCCGACGCGGATCCGTCGAAAGCTTCGAGTCCACGCTCCACCGGATCAATCTTGCCCTCTCCGAACTCGTGAAGAACGGGCAGACCTCCTGGATGGGAAGCCTGCATGGCACCATCGCCGTCGTCGAGAAAGGAAATATACATTTCTCCGCGACCGGAGACGGGAAGATTCTCCTTTTTCGGGACGGCTCCCTTCTGGATATCAGCGATGGTCTCGCTTCCGAAGAAGCCGCTCATCATCCGCTCAAGACCTTCCTCGAGATCTCGAGTGGCCAACTGTCCGCACGCGACTGCGTACTGCTCGCGACACCGGAGCCACTTGGGCTCTTTTCGCCCAGAGACCTGGAACGCGACGCGAACCGGCTCCTCCCGGAACGGAAATTCGTCCGCTTCCTCGAGACCGCGATGATAAACGATCTCCGCACCGGAGCGATCGTCGTGCTTGATGCCCGCGAAGCCGTCCGGATAAAAGAATCTGAAGCGGAAGAGAAACCGAAGCGGAAACGAGCCGTAAAACCCGAGCCCGTAAATGCGTGGAGTGAAGTGACTTTCCGTAAGGCGGCCGAGGAGCGCACAAAGGTCGTTCTCGACGCCTATGACCTCGAAGAAACAAGTGTTGTCCCCGAACCGGACGAGAGCGTACCGCCATCCTCGACCGAAATCCGCATCCAGGGAGAAGCACTCGAAAATGCGGACGAACATCCGGCGATAACGAAGCTTCGCTGGATGTACGAGGATACCATGCACTCGTTCCGGAAGAGCGTCTCCCGACCGCGACGAAAAGAAGTCGAGGTATCCGATCCGATACCGACCGCCAATCCGAATATCGCATCGTCAACGGAATCAGCCCGAGACCACCGCAAAGAAAACCAGGAAGAACCGGAGTCGCAAGGCGCGATTTCATTTTCAAAACGTCGACCGACGGAACCGCCACCCTCCGCTACACAACCGACCGTTACGGAATCGTCCGTCTACGAGGATCTGAATACAAGTGCCCGTCGTCCGCATGACCTCCCTATACGCATACTTTCCTCCGAAAGGGCACCTGCGTCTTTGCCGGCCACGGATACCCTCGCGAGGCAGCTGTCGGGCATCACGGATCGATCTGCCGTCATCTTCACCGCCGTCATGAAAACGACTCGGCGACTCCTCTCGGTGTACGCGATTCCGGCGATACGATCGGCATACCGGCTACTTCGTCGCGTTTCGATCATCGTTGCCCGAAGAATCGGACAGCTCGCCGTCGCGTCGTGGAAACGGTTTCTTTCCCTAACGCCGAAACGCCAGCTTATCATCGCCGCCGGCATCGCGTTCCTGTTCACTGTTGTCGGTACGATCGTCTGGAAAAATATCCCGCGTCCGGTCCCGCCACCCCCGGCTCCGGTCGTCATAGAGACGCCCGTCGTCGAACCGTTCCCGCCCGCCGGGGAAAAGAACGCGTCGCTCGCCACGGTCTCGCCTCTCCCGGCAACGGATCAGGACCTCGTCACCCCGGTCTATCTCGGGAACTCACTCTATCTCGTGACGAAATCCGGCATCGTCGACACCGCGAAAAATACCTCATCACCCCTGCCGACACCCTCCCTTGTCCGGCTCGCGTCCGGTATGAACGATCTCGGGCTCATCTTCCTCCTCACCGATCACGGCGACCTTTACTCGTTCGCGCCGTCGAACCATGCCTTCGTGAAAAACACGATCCCGCTTCCGACCGGATTCCGTGCGACGTCCATGGGAGACTACCTCACCTATCTCTATTTCCTCGAGGACGGCACCGGAAAAATCTACCGCTTCCCCCGCGCCGAAGGCGGCTTCGGTGACGGCACCCTCTGGACTAAGTCCCCGATGCCTTCCGGCACGCGCGCGATCGCGGTGAGCGATGCCATCTCCGGCACCGACGGGTCGACCATGACCTCGTTCCTCAAAGGAAAGCCGACCGCCGGATTCTCATTCGAAAAGCCGGTAACGCCTCTTACGATCACAGCCATCTGCGCGAATGCCGACCTGTCCGACCGGGTCGTGATCCTCGACGCACCCGCGAAACGGGTCATCATCCAGAGCGGAAGCGGTGCCATCATCTCCCAACTCTTCGATGAATCATTCTTCTCAGCTACCACCTGTGCCGTCAGTCAGGACGGTTCATCCGTCGCCGTTTCCGGTGGCACTTCCGCTTCGACCATCACGATAAAACGATAACCGTGCTCCATTCTCACACATAAAAATACCCCGAGCATTCGGGATAGTTTCTCTTTCTTGATCGATTTCCAGTTTCGGCCAAAAAATATCCCGGAATCAAGCCTTTTTTCCGACCCGTTTTCAGGTTCGACCGTCAAAGACAACCTACGGAAAACATGCCCTCAACGGGCTCTCTCCCTGTTTTTTTCGGAATAGAGAATCCGCTGAAACGAGAAGAAGTTAGAGCGAATCTCATCGACACTGCCAAGCGACTGTTCCGCGTTCGCGATCGCATGATATTTCAAGTTGAGCAGGACCGGAAGTTTCTCTTCATCCAATTCCTCCACACCACGCTCCTCATATTTCGACAGCACGAACTCCACGAATTCCCGATTCTGTTCATCAAGTCGTTCGAAGATATCCGTCTTTGCGTTCGCGACACGATCCTCCCGCGTCATTGTCGGCGTGAGGAAGGAGATGTACGACAATACATCCAGAAGATCACAGTCCTCCGCGTCTATCACACCTTGTAGGGTTTCCAAGTCACTTTTCTCATACCCCGCCTCAGCGAGCTTATCCAAGAGCTTCCGTCGTTCCGTGGGATCGGACCATATTTCCCGCAATTCCTCCTCGCTTCCAAAGAATTCCGGCATCGTGCCAAGCATATTGTCCATGAATTCCTGCACTGAAATCGGTTTACCGTCTGCGCTCCAAAACGAAGTCGAAATCATGTGCTGTATCTCTCGTTCCTTGCCGTCACGCAACCGTATCTGCAGTTTCTTCTTCGGCTCCGCACCCGGGTCAGAGTCCCGCTTGGCATCGTTTACGACGCTCGCGCCACTACGGGGTTGCCGAACGCGCCCTCTCATCTCATCAACTTGCTCCACTGCTTCCGCCGGTCCGTCCCATTCCGGATCGGAGAAATGATGATAGGCATCCACGAAATCGTATATCGTGAAATATTCCTTCCCATCGAACAGTCGCGTCCCGCGGCCAATAATCTGCTTGAACTCGATCATGGAATTGATCGGGCGCATCAAAACGATGTTGCGTACATTCCGAGCATCAACCCCAGTTGAGAGTTTTTGTGACGTGGTCAGAATCGTCGGGATTGTTTTCTCATTGTCTTGGAAGTCCCGCAGGAATTGATCGCCGCGCGCTCCGTCATTTGCCGTCACGCGGACGCAATAATTCGGATCCTTACTGTCCTTCATCTGATTCACCAGATCTCTCACTGCCAAGGCGTGGTCTTGATTCGCGCAGAAAATGATCGTCTTCTCATTCTGATTCATTTCTTCGAGTACTATCCGGACCCGCTTCGCCTCGCGCTCCTTAATCGTGATAATTTTATTGAAATCCGGCTCCGTATAAATCTTTCCCTCTTCCACTTCGCCTTCGATGATCTGGTCGTCTGACGTATACACATACTCATCAAGGGTCGTCTGAATACGTTTCACCTTGAACGGGGTAAGGAATCCATCGTTCACACCCTGTTTCAGCGAATATGAATAGACCGGTTCACCAAAATACCGGTAGGTATCCACGTTGTCCTGACGCTTCGGGGTCGCCGTTAGTCCAAGCTGTACCGCCGGTGCAAAATATTCCATGATACCGCGCCAATTCCCCTCGTCGTTCGCGCCACCGCGATGACACTCGTCAATGATGATGAAATCGAAGAAATCCGGCGGATATTCGCCGAAATACGAAGCTCCGTTCGTTCCGCTCATGAAGGTCTGGAAGATCGTGAAGAACACGCTCCCACCCATAGGCACACCGCCTTTCTTCCGAATATCAAGCGGATTGATACGAACCAGGGCATCCTGTGGGAACGGCGCGAACGAATTGAATGCCTGATCCGCGAGGATGTTCCGGTCAGCTAAAAAGAGGATCCGCGGACGCCGGCTCCCGTCACGTTTCAAGTTCCATCTCGACTGGAACAACTTCCAAGCAACCTGAAAAGCGACCGCCGTTTTCCCTGTTCCCGTAGCCATCGTCAGTAGTATCCGATGTTTTTCTTTGGCAACGGCATCCAACACTGCATTGATCGCAATTTCCTGATAGTATCGTTTCCCGATCTCCCCTTCGAGCGGAATAACGGCGAATCGGTTTTCCCAATCGTTCCAGTCGGAAAATGTACGGTTCCATAATTCATCCGGCGTCGGAAATCGCTCGACATCACCCTCTTGGCCATCACCCATGGACATCTCGTAGATCTCCTTGCCGTTGGTCGCATAGGTATAGGCAAGCTGAAGTTTTTCCGCATACGCTTTCGCCTGTGCCACGCCCTCCCCAACCTGCAAATCCTCCGCTTTTGCCTCGACTACTGCAAGTTTTTGATTCTTGTAGACCAACACATAGTCAGCGATCTCCGGTTTGGCCCGCAGTCCGCCACCCTGAATTTTCCCGTCGGTAATGCGAAATTCACGAAGAATCTTCGACCCTTCGACTTCACCCCATCCGCTCTCCTTGAGTTTCGGGTCGATATATTCCGCACGTGTTTCCGATTCGTTCATACGGTTACATATCAAGTATTCCGACTCTTTTCTCAGACTGAAAAAATATTACAGCATCCGCGTGACAAGCGCGACCATCTGATCTTTTTTCTTCGGATCACTCTCCGCAATGAGGAGTGTAAGCGCGGTGAGGCTTGCGGGATTGATATTCTTACTTCCTTTGATGCCTGACCGACGAAGGAACCAAACGAATGCAAACGCGCCGGAACGTTTGTTGCCGTCGACGAAGGGATGGTTCTTCACCATGAAATACAAAAGGTGTGCGGCTTTTTCTTCGATCGAGGGATAGACCGGCTTGCCGGAAAATGACTGCATGACATTACCGACGATACCCTCGATATTCCCTGTCAAACGCTCCGTCGCAAACAGGTCGGTCGCCTCGTTTTCACGCATGAGCTCTCGCTTGAATACGGCAATGGAACCTCGGAGCTCCTCTCCGGTCAGCTTCACATTCTTTTTGGTAACGGTCCGGACCGTCAATGTGTCGCGGTCGTACGCGTCGAGCGAGATCCAGGTATTCGCGAATTCCCGGATGAGTTCTATGACGTCTTTCGGATCGAATGCCGCATGTTCGGGCAAAAGTGCCTTGATATCCGCAACTGATTTCATGAACGCGTCGTAGTTCGTCGCGACCCGCTTGCGATCGATAGTATAGCCCTTGGTAATATGCTCTCGGAGCGTCTTCGTCGCCCACTGACGGAATTGGATCGCTCGTACGGAATTGGCCCGATATCCGACTGCAAGCAGGATATCAAGATTATAGTGTTGCACCTTATAGGTTTTCCCATCCTCGGCAGTATGTGCAAAATGTGCACATACTGAATATTCGTCCAGTTCTTTGTCCCGAAGTATGTTCCGGATATGTTTTGTCACCACAGACCGTTCCAGGCCGAAAATAAGGGCTATTTGCGCCTGCGTCGCCCAGACGGTCTCATGACTAAAATCACCCCGAAGCGCGATAGCGCCGGTCTTCGCCTGATAGACCACCGCCATATCCGTTTTTGTCCCCTTTTTCATACGGTTACATCAGGAAATAATAATCGAGTGGCACCGATACGACATTGGCTTCAGAATCGACTTGCAACGGCGCATTGGAAAAAATAACGCCGTAAGCGGATGAAATCTTTTTCATGGTCGCCGATACCTGTTTTTTGTCCTTGTTTCCCATTCCGACCTCTATGACAATTTTTTTGGTATTTCCAATTTGCAATATGAAGTCGGCCCCTCCCTGTGCGCTGTCATATCGGATGATGCCGTCACCTCTCAAAATAAACTCCCTATACAAGTGCGCGCCGACCGAATCCTCCAACAGTTTTCCCTGCCGGGTGGAATACGTTCCCTCATTGCCGGAAAAGTAGAAGAATGACATCCTGATTGCCGGACTCATGAAAAGATATTTGTTCGCCTTATTCGCGATAGTCATGTTCGATCCGTGCGGTGGGATCTTCACCAACAGCTCGGCCTTTTCCAAGGCATCGAAAATATTCGCCAATGTCAGGCGGTTGATATCAAATTTGTCAGCCAGGGTAGTCATGCTGGTGACGTCGTTTTCAGCGATCGCGAACAGTATTCTTTTCACCGCGCCAAGGGTGTCCTGATCGAATTTCCCGAGATTCGGCATATCCTGCCTGATAATCTTTTCAAGCAGCAATGATATGTTATTATAGATGGAGATCTCGTCCGGCATCGTCTGCGCAAAAGGAAAGGTCCCGTATGACAGATATTTTCGCACGTCATTCCTGTCTATCTTCGACCAATACGTATGAACGGCGCTTTCGGACTCAGAAAGATTCTTGAAGACCTCTTCAGCCGTCTCGGAAAAATAGATCGCTTGCCGTATCTTCGCTTTCAAGCCAGTAGTAGGATATATCTTGCTTTTTATCATCTGATATTCCCCGAAGCACATCGGTGTCATCGGCTCAAAAATTGCCCTGCGAGCAATGTTCGGCGTCGACTGCAAGACGATAGCCGAAGATCCTGTCACGCAAAAAAATACATTGTTTGTCCGTTCAAAGAACGATTTGAGCGTGATAGCCCATTTCGGATCGGTCTGCACCTCATCGAGAAAAACGAGTATAGGTTTTTGTACGCTTTCCAAATATTCCCCGATGATCTTCTCATATGTGGAAAGTATCCCGTTGATATCTGCATCGAGATAATTTTTCAGGTCTTCCACCGAAAGAAAGAGCACTTGCACGTCCTTGTTTCGGTATTCCGAACACACCTGCGCCATGAGCGTCGTTTTCCCGACACCGCGGAACCCTGGGATGACCACCATCCTATTCGACGACTTCTTTTCCAGAAAATCATCTATGTATTTTTTCAGCTTCACGTACAAGAAACGCTTCGGATACCGCTCCCCGTTCGGGCCATGCGTAAAATGCTTCAACCGGTTATCCGTGGTTGAAATCTGTTTTTGTATATAGAGGATCAGCTCCTGATTCATATATTTCACTATACAACAACTGTATGTTTGTAGTGTAGTATACTATACAAGTACAGTCAATACCATTATTTATGGCTTATTAGCGCAACTTTTATGTCGATTACTTGATAGGAATACCCCATTTTTGACGCTTTTCTCATCGACCCTACCTTCGGATAGGTCTAATTATACCTATTTTAGACCTATTTTGTACCTATCCACTGGTCACAATTCCCCCGCGAAAGCCTTCCGCAAGACCGACTTCTTCAATTCCTCCAGATCCGCTAGCTTCTTCGCATAAATCCCCTCCAGCTTCTTCGTCTTCGCCGACAATGCGTCAAGTTTTTTGATGATTGCTTTTTGTTCAGCAAGGGATTTCGGAAACGCGATTTCTATTTGTTTGAGATTATCGTTGTAAAGTCGCGGTATTGTAGCCCCTTTAGTCGCATTCCACTTACAAGCTCCGTAAAAATGATATAGATACTCGTCTAATACTTGTTTTTCATCATTATCAATCCAAACAATATTTGAATCTTGAAAATATGCAGGTTCACCATCGTATTTTACACGTCGTCCTATTGTTCCCGACGCGGATAAAAGAATAGACCCCTTTTTAGGAAAAGAAAACTTATTTCTATATTCGTTGTAAATTTTATTAGAAATATATGCATTCGGTCTTTTCCCGAACGTTCCAATTTTATAAAATGGAATATCACCCACGGTTAATGTTTGTTCCTTAAAAATTCGCTTACACATTGATACCTTTCCGATATCACCCAGTCTTTTCTTCTCCCACTGCGCCACGCCGGAGCCTTTGGCGAAGGCGGGTTTCTCAAACACGCTCTGCAAATACGACTCGAACAGATCCTTGGAATTCTTCAGATTCTTTTCCACATTCTCCTTCGCCTTCGCCACCTCCTCGAATACCTCATCCAATATCTTCACAATCTGCCGCTGCTCGGAGAAATCTTCTGGGTATCGCACCACAACATCCTTTAGTAAACGATAATGCCGCGCATACCCCAAACTTTTCAAATCAATACTTTGCAAAAAATAGTAAAGATATCGCACATCGATGTTCTGCTTTGGTTGTAAAATCTTTACCCCATCCGCACCCAAAACAAAATCAAAATCAACATACTTTAAAACTTGAGTATGGTCGCCAAAAATAACAACCGGTGTTTTAACATGAAAGACATCTGCCGAATCATTCCAGTACCCATTGATAAAATCTGATTCCTGCGAGACAATAGGAAATTCTCCAATTTCAAGAAAGTCCTTTCGTTGGACTTTATTTGTATAGACAACCTTATACAGGCAATCCTTCAGCAGGATACTTTTCCAATTATTTTTCATTTTCTTCAATCTTTTCATCAATAATATCAAGCAGCTTTACAAATTCTTGCGTATCCAAAAAGTAATTTGGGTACAGTTTTCGTAAATTATTTATGTCATCAACTGAAACGAGCACAACTTCAGTGTTCTTATCATTTAAATACTTTCTTTCTAATACAGAATACTCAGCATTTGCTTGATCTAATTTTGACTCAGTATATCTACTAACAGACAACGTCTTCTTATTAAAATTCAAAGAAATTAAGAAATATTTCCCTCGTTCGTCTTTATTATCTAAATCTTTAGTAATTTGCGTCACCACGGAAAAGCCCTTTAGTTTATCTCGAAGTTGCAATTCGTTAATTTTCTTTGATGTCCTTTTAAAAAGAGCTATATCAATACTATTTTCTTCTAATAAAATAAATGCCCTACTGATTTCCTTAAACAGTTCTAAGAGTTCTTTATCGCCAAAACTTTGCTTTAATGGTTGTCGCAGATATGTACCTATTACTTCTACAGCAGTAGCCCATGCATGATGAATCTTTGTTCTAATCTGTATCTCAATTCGACACTGATTTTCAAGCGGAATATTTTTTTCATACTTATATATCAAATGAATACTTCTATAGCCGCTCTCTTTTGGCTCTTTAATATAATCCTTTTCTTTAATTAGAGTTGATTTGAAAGCAGCTTGTTTTTCGCCCGCTCGTAACAAATCTTTCAATTTATATACTTCACTTAGACTACTTACCACAACACGCAAGCCGCCAATGTCCTGCATTTGAGACAGGGACATGCTTTTTTGAATTTTTAACTTATTGACTATTGATGGCGCTCTTTTTAATCGTTGTGATATCAGTGTATCATTTGAAACCATTTTAGATTTTCGCAGCATTGACATTCTAAATACAATAAGAGGATGGACATGAATCGAACGAAAATTCTCCAAAATCTCAATAGCATGATTTTGACTAATTTTCTTATCGACAATTCCAGTTAATACATCACCAGCTTTATCAATTTCTCCTTTTGAATATTTTAAAGCTGATTTCATATCAATTTTCGAATCACTTGAAAAGAATCTTGAATCTCCTTATCCAGCGTCTTCATCTCCTTCAAAATCGCTTCGGGCGTACGAAGAACGGCTTCCTCGCCTTTGTTTGGGTTCTTTACCGAGAGGTCGAAGGTGGATTGAATTATGGTCGAAACGTCGATTGACCAAGAATGATCAGAGTCCGCTTTGGTTTTTTGGAGCGTGACAAATTCTTCAAGATCCTTTTCGTTAAGCGCATTGGTCTTGCCGAGGTTGCGCCCAGGATCGAGTTGATAAAACCAGACCTTTTTCGTCGGCTTGCCTTTCGTAAAGAACAAGACGACCGTCTTTACGCCAGCACCCTGAAACGCCCCGCCGGGAAGGTCGAGCACGGTATGCAGGTCGCAACTTTCGAGGAGGTGCTTACGCAGACTGGTCGAGGCATTGTCGGTATTCGAGAGGAACGTATTCTTGATGACGATGCCCGCCCGGCCTCCGGCCTTGAGACTCTTGATGAAGTGCTGCAAGAAGAGATTGTCGGACGCGCTCGATTTGATAGGAAAGTTCTGTTGCAATTCAGTGCCGATCTTCGCTCCGAACGGCGGATTAGCGAGGATCACGTCGAAACGGTCCTTCTCTTGGATATCGTTGATATTTTCCGAGAGCGTATTCATGTGCCGGATATTCGGCCGTTCGATCCCGTGAAGGATCATGTTCATGATGCCGATGATGTAGGCGAGGGATTTGATCTCCTTGCCATAGAAGGTTCTGTCCTGCAAAATTTGCATTTGCTTGGACGAAAGCTTCGCCTGATGTTCGGTCAGATAATTGTATGACTCCACGAGGAATCCGGCCGAGCCGCACGCGCCGTCGTAGATCGTTTCGCCGATCTTTGGAGCGACCACTTTGACGATCGTCTTGATGAGCGGGCGCGGAGTATAGTATTCCCCGCCGTTTCGTCCCGCATTGCCCATGTTCTTGATCTTGGACTCGTAGAGGTGCGAGAGCTCGTGCTTTTCCTCATACAAGCGGAAGTGCATGCCATCCACGATATTCAAGATCTCACGGAGCTTATAGCCACTCGAAATCTTATTCTTCAGCTCGCTGAAAATCTCGCCGATCTTGTATTCGATGGTATCCGGGTCTTCAGCCTTGAATTTCTTGAGATACGAGAACAGCTTGTCATTCACAAAATCGTTCAGGTCGTCGCCATCAAGCGCCGACTGATGATCAAGTTTCCCATCGGCAGCCTTCGGACACGCCCAGGTATTCCATCGGAACTCCGGCGCGAGTATGTACGTGTATTTTTTTCCCGAAAGCGCCGCCTCGGTCTTCTTTGTCTCATCGAGATCATCCAGATACTTCAGGAAGAGGATCCACGACGTCTGTTCTACGTAATCAAGCTCCGTGGCCGACCCGGAGTCCGTATGCAAAATATTGTCGATATTCTTGAAAGCCTGTTCAAACATACTCCTCCTTTATATATACCGGAAAAAATACCAAAACACGATTCAGAAAGAATATGCGCCTCTCCTGCTATTTTCCCACGCATATACCCCCTTGTAAAGCCCATCTTCCAATTTCACTACCTCGGTCGGAAATCCCGGTGTTCCGACGAGGCAAGCCAAAACCGCGCCTCCTAAGCGGGTATTTCCATCCTTTTCCGATTTCAGGTCAATCAGTTCTCTCCCAAACCCCTTTCTCTCCCGCCCCTTGTTACGTCGTTCGCGAACGACGCGATTAACGCCATTCACCCAAGTAACATAATCTGACGACCGCATTATTATGTCACCGGATTCCTTCGTTATTCCTGACAACAAAAAAACGGGTACGTTCATTCCTATGCCTCCTTCCATTCCGTACTACGATATAACGTCATACTCCGTTCAAGACCACCGTACGTGTTATCAACCGAGCCAAGTCCGAGAGGGCATGGCGATCAAGCTCTTTAGAAAGCACTGGTCACCGTCGTTCACGAGTGACTTTACTGGATTGCCACGGTCATGAATAGGTATATTCATTCCCTCGCACCCGCCTGCCTACCCACGACGTTTTACGAAGTGATTCAGGCGGACAGCGTTTGCCTATCCGCAACGCTTCGCCCGTCGCCACGACTGCCGTCAGGTTGTCGGGATGGCGTAGCGATGCAAAGAGGCGTGGCGATGCGGGCAGGAAGACAGGATAGAGTAAAACGCGTAATCAGTTTCTGTGAGGAGTATATATGGCAGTAAACCAGATGGAGCTTCCTGCTTATAAAAATTTTCATATTCCCCATTAAGTGGTGACTATCTGGGATAGCCCTCGGATTCTTAAGCCAAAAGATTCACATCCGGCCGCAACATTATTCCGTCTCGAACAGTTCCTTCACATCGGACCAGGTCAGCTTTTTGAAGAGGTCGTCGCTTTCGCCGACCATGGTGTCGAAGAGTGATTTTTTCTTCGCCTGCAGTTGCACGATTTTCTCCTCGATCGTGCCTTTGACGATGAGCCGATACACGTTCACCGTCTTTTTCTGTCCGATGCGATGGGCACGGTCGATCGCCTGATTCTCCACGCTCGGGTTCCACCACGGATCAAAGATGATCACATTGTCGGCGGATACGAGGTTGAGCCCCGTCCCACCGGCCTTGAGACTGATCAGGAACACCGGGATGCCGGCATCGCCGTTGAATTCGTTCACGAGCTCCTTTCGGTTCTTCGTCTTGCCGGAAAGGTACAGATGCCGGATGCCCTTCTTATCGAGTTCCTTCTCCAAGATATCGAGCATCTGCGTAAACTGACTGAACACGAGGACCTTCCGACCGGAAGAAACCATCTCGTCGACGAGCTCCAAGAAGAGGTCGAGTTTCGCGGATGAATACTTCTCGTGATTCTTGTCCTTGAGGAGGAGTACGGGATGATTGCAGACCTGTCGCAGCTTGGTAAGTCCGGCCAGGATATGAATCTGCGACTTGGCAAATCCACGGGTTTCCACCGCGTCGGAAATGTCTTTCTTCACATTCTTCAGGATTTCCTGATACAGGATGTTCTGATCGTCACCCAACTGGCAATGACTCACCTGCTGGATCTTCGATGGCAGTTCCTTCAGCACCTTTTCCTTCGTCCGTCGCAACATGAAGCACGATGTCTTCTTCCGCAAGGCCTCGAGCGCGTCGCGATCGCCGTCTTTCATGATCGGACGTTCGAACCGCTCGCCGAACGCATGATTCGTCCCGAGAAATCCCGGCATCACGAAGTCGAACAGCGACCAGATCTCGGATACGGAATTCTCAAGCGGCGTCCCCGTCAGCGCCAGACGATAGTCGGCATGGATATTTTTCACCGACTTGGCATTCTGCGTCCGATGGTTCTTGATATACTGCGCCTCGTCGATGAGACAGTAATTGAACTTCAGCCTGTCATACTGCGCCTCGTCTTTTTTGACCGACGGATACGACGTGATCACCAGGTCGAATTTCTTGGCCCGCTTCAGGAGCGCCTGTCGTTCGGCCGGGGCGCCACTGATTACGAGTTTCTTCATCATGGGAAAAAATTTCGTCACCTCGTCTTCCCAATTGAACAGCAGCGTTTTGGGACAGATGACGACCGAAGGTTTTCCCGGCACCGGATTCATCGCCACAAGGCTCAGTGCCTGCAACGTTTTCCCGAGCCCCATATCGTCCGCCAGTATGCCACCGAATCGGTACTTGCGCAGGAAGTAGAACCAATCGACCCCTTCCCGCTGATAGGCACGGAGTGGCTTGCCGATACCGGCCGGGATCTTCACCCGTTCCACCGGCTTCCCACGCTGCGCCTCATCCATGAAATTTTTGAAACTTTCGGACAGCTTCGCGGTATAATAGGGCGACCCGGTCACGATCCCCTCGAGCTCCGGCGCGTGATACAGTTTCCCTTCGAACGATTGCCCTTCTTTTTGGTAGAAACTCCGAAGCATCGCGACGAATTTTTCCAATTCCGCCTGATTGGTAATCTTGAGCAGCCGACCGTCCGCGAGCGTGAGAAACTGTTCCTTATTCTCGATATACGTCCGCAGATCATCGATCGTTATCCGGTTCTCGCCACAATAGCAATCGACGTCGAATCCGAACCAGTCGTTTGCCGTATCGAAGTCCACCTTCACATCGGCCTTGAAGTGTCCCTCGATGAAGTCGAAGTCATCGCGCGTATACGTGATCGGCCAGCCGAGCGCCTTGATTTTGGGCCAGCAAACGTCGGAATACAGTGCGATCTGTTTCTCGCCCTTTCGTATACACCGGACTTTTTTCGCGAATCCGTAGGTCTCGTCTTTGGAAAATCTCTTGAACGCGTCGATTTCCGACTTCGCCCGGATGGCGGCGTAGCTGATGGCGTTCCCGATTATTTCCACGTAGTAATTGTCCCGGCCATAGGCATACCGCATCTGAAAGCTCAGTCGCCCGCCTCGGGTGCTCCGAAACACCGTGTCTGCCACGTCGATCGTGGCGAATCCATAATCCATCAGGGCCCGCACCCGCAGATATTTTACTGTGTGATCATACTCGACCGATAGGGCCGGGCCGATCTTCTGGAATTCGGTCACTGTAAACGACTCAGGAATATCGGATTCCACCTCGAAGGAGGCTCTCAGGTCCGACATCAACTCGTTGATACGGATCAGCTCCTCGTCGATCAGGGCGACCTCGTACTTCACGTCCGCCAAAGCGCGTCCGGTCCGATCCGACCAGACGGAATACGACGATGATTTGACATGGTCCGACAGTCTTTTCATGACCTTTGTCACCATCTTCGATATCGGAACAATCCGTACCCGACCATCAACGATCGCTATCAGATCATTCGTGCCGATGATAAAGAGACTGTTTTTTTCAGAAAAGATATTCTCCATCGTGACGAAGATATCCATCCGACCCGGCAAGCCGATATCGTCAACAAGCTCATCACCGGGGCGCGCCGACAACCCTATCGTGATCTTATTTCCGACATCGTCGAAACTCAACCGGTTTGTAGCCGATATCGCATTCAGATACAGGTCCATACCGGATTCCCGCACAAGACCAAGCATCTTCCCCCAATCCTCATCGGCATTCGTATCGTAGTATGAGACCCGCAACCGACGTATCAACGCCAGCACATCCTTTTGCGGTTGGGTAAGATAGTTCTTTCCGCTCCGCAAGAGTGTCTCGGGCGATACGGACCAATACGCCTGGTTCGGCTTATTTGTCTCCCGTAGCTCGAGTCCCATAGAATATCCGACCTGCAACAAGATGGAATATTTTTTCAGAAATCGTTCACGGTGCTCCTGATTTTTGTCTGACTCCGCCCGTTTCGGAAATTGCGCGCCGACCGTCAATACACCGTTTTTCACATTTTTTCCGAGCGCCCGGATGACCGATTCCGGAACCGCCTCGACGTCGATGCCGATTGATTGCAGACGTCGCTTCAAATCACCAAGCGGATCGTTCCCGACCGGATCCACGCTCCGGATATCCGCCTTCTTTTCCGGAACGATTTCAGCGTCCCGTATCGGCGCCATTGTCCGTGATGAGGACTGCCTGAAAGATTCCTCCCACCGTTTCGCGAAATTCAGAGGAGACCGTTCCATCCATTCCGAAAACGCTTTTTTGTATTCGGCGATATCGGAAGCATCGATTTCCGATTCGCAAAATTCCTCGTACCGATCAAGTACGGTCAGTCCGAGGGCCGTCGCATGTTTGCAGGTTCCCCAATCATACGGGCAATTGCAACCGAAGCGACTCAAGCCACCTGTCTTCACGTTAAACGTCACTTCCGTCTCATAGACATCACCGCCTGATACGAGCGCTTCGACATGTACCGCTCCGGCCGTACGGGACGTAACCGTCAGTCGGCCTATCGCGCCTTTCCTATAATACGAAAAACCGCGCGAGTATATCGTCGCGCCAGTCTGTTTTTTGAGCTTACTCTTCGCGAGTTCCTTGTCGAATGCGCGATCAGACATACCGTTTCATCTCGATTTCATGGAAAATCCACCCGTATCATGCCGATTAAAAGCTTTTTTTTATTCTCACACCAAAGCAAGGGCTTGTAAAGACTGAAGGGAAGTGTGATTTCCAGAACCACATCATTTCCAGTTTCGGCCAAAAAATATCACGGAATCAAGCCTTTTTTCCGACCCGTTTTCAGGTTCGACCGTCAAAGACAACCTACGGAAAACATACCGATTCCTCCTCCGGTCAAAAACATACCCTCAACGGACTCATCCATAGTACAGTTCATCCAAAAAACGTCCGACGATATCTTCCCCGCCCATCGTTTTCAACACCTCCGGATCCGCCAATTTCTTCGTCTTCGCTCTCCTTGAGGTACGGACGATATGTTCCGCCCGTGTTTCCGATTCGTTCATACGATTCTCTATCGGGTATTCCGGCTCTCGTCACGGGCCGAAAGGGTGTTACAGCAACCGCGTGACAAGCGCGACCATCTGATCCTTTTTCTTCGGATCGCTCTCCGCGATAAGAAGCGTAAGCGCGGTGAGACTCGCCGGATTGATATTCTCGCTTCCCTTCACACCCGACCGGCGGAGGAACCAGACGAATGCGAACGCCCCGGAGCGTTTGTTGCCATCGACGAACGGATGGTTCTTTACCATGAAATACAAAAGATGTGCGGCCTTCTCCTCGATCGAGGGATAGACCGGCTTACCGGAAAACGACTGCATGACGTTACCGACGATACCCTCGATATTCCCTGCCGAACGCTCCGTGGCGAACAGGTCGGTCGCTTCATTGCCACGTATGAGTTCTTGTTTGAGCGACCCGATGGCGATTCGAAGTTCCTCGCCGGTCAGCTTCACGTTCCTTTTCGTGACGGTCCGAACCGTCAATGCGTCACGGTCGTACGCATCGAGCGAGACCCAGGTATTCGCGAATTCCCGGATGAGCGTCAGGATGTCTTTCGGATCGAATGTCACGTGTGCGGGGATGAGTGCCTGTATGTCGGCGACCGACTTCATGAACATGTCATAATTCGTCGCAACCCGCCTGCGATCGATGGTATAGCCCTTGGTGATATGTTCGCGCAAGGTCTTCGTCGCCCACTGGCGGAATATCGTCGCGATCTTGCCATTCACCCGATAACCGACGGACAAAATCACATCAAGATTGAAATATTCCACTTGATAGATTTTCCCATCAGCGGCAGTTGTTGCATTTTTTGCAACAACTGATTTTTTCTCAAGCTCTCCTTCCTTGAAGATATTCTTCAGATGACGGGAAATAACCGACTTATCGCGCCCAAAAAGAGCCGCTATTTGGTCCAGGCTTGCCCAGACGGTCTCATGCGAAACATCGCCCCGGAGCGCGATGGCGCCGGTCTTGGTCTGATAGACGATTGCGATATCGGTTTTTGTTCCCTTTTTCATACACTTTTGTGTGCCGGATATTCATCATTATATTCATCATTATCAGTATACGACGAACCATTCTCCCGTCAACACGTTCTACGACCGATGCCATATATCCGGCTTGGTGAAAGAGAAAGATTGTCCGGAGCAGGGTACAGACCCACTCCTTCGAGAATATGGACTGCGTCCGGTTCACATTCAAAAAAACGCCCGGGCACATGCCCGCGCGTTTTTCCGCAAAAGAAAATCGGGAACCTGATTTCCGGTTGGAGCTCGGAATCCGCGGGCAAGCCCGTTTCAATCCGTTTTCACCTCGGCCGGCGTAGGAGGGGTGACCGGCTTTCAGCCTCCAGCCGGAAATCAGGTTCCCGACCATTCAAGCTCTTTCCATGGTAGCGACCGAAGACGATTCGGTCAAGGGAGAAATCCCTATTTCCCAGCCTCTGCGGGAACCTCTTCGGCAGGCTTCCCGGCCTTCTCGACCTTGGTCACATCGGCCTCGACCTTCTGATCGAGCTCGGCCATCTGAGCCTCGGTACGCGGCGCTTCCACGAGCGCGACGACGGTATCCGCGTCGCTCTCGATCGTCACGCCCTTCGGCAACACGATATCGCCGACCTTGATCACATCGTCGAACGTCTTGAGCAGGCCCAGATCAATCTCGAGCGTATGTGGCAGGTTGGCCGGCAATGCCGTGACGTCCACCTCGTCGAGCGCCTTGATAAGGACGCCACCGAGCTCGACGACCGCCGGAGACGCTCCGACGAACTCAAGCGGGACGGTCGCCTCGAGTACCTCGTCCATGCGGACCTGGAAAAAATCGGCGTGCGTGTAGCGATTCGTCAAAGGATGCATCTGCGTCTCCTTGACGAGCACATTCACCGGCTTGCCGGCATCGACGGACAGCGCGATGATGGTATTCTCACCGGCAATCTTGAAGGCACGCGCGAAGTCTCGGCTTTCGAGGGCGATATTCTTCGGCTCGATGCCGTGCCCGAACAGGGACGCCGGGATAGACCCGCCGTTTCGCAGGGTCTGCAACCGCTTGCCCGCTTCCCGTGTCGTCGCCTTGAGTGTGATGATGTCGGACATAGTCTTGGTATAAAAAATCAATACGATAGTACGCCTCCGATCGGAAGAATCGGCATTCTTTACCGAGGAAAACACTCCCTCGCCCCACCACGGAATCCCTTGAGGAACCGATAGGCCGCAAGCGTGTCGTCGGTCGAGACCGGCTCGCTCCCGTAAAACTTCCGGACTTCCTCGCGACCGAGATCGGTGAGTATCCCGAAGCTTGCCACTCCCATCTTCCCCAACGAGACGAAGATGAGCGAGGAGATGCCACACGATTCGCAGGCGATATGCAGCACCGTTTTCCGGTCATCCTCCGACAAGAGGACGACCTTTCCCGGATCGTACTTCTTCTGGCAGACCGGGCAGCGCAGAAGCGGCTTCAGGTTTTCCAGGGAGTGTCCCATGACCGTGGTAACGATGTTGAATAAGGTGCCTCCGAAACGTTTTACGATGATAACATGAGCCGGACCGCCCGTCAATCCCACCCCAACAAGGCATCCGCCAAGATTAGTATCTATCTCAAATCTCAACGCCTCTATAAGGCAAAAAATCCGCTTGCCGG
>JBAXFX010000015.1:0-21571 GCA_037139695.1 Candidatus Moraniibacteriota bacterium
AAAGTATTTCGATTCTATATCTTTATTGAGAACCCATTATTGCGTATGACCCGAAATTTCCATTCACTTGGAAGGCGTGCGCGAACAAGGTATACTAAGGTACCGTACTTTTCTCTTTCTGACACCCTATGTTGCACGATTTCCTAGCCTTCATCTTCGAGGATGCCACTGCGAACGGCACCATCAGCCGATCCGCTGTCTGGACGTCTATCCTGGTGGCCGTCGCCTATCTGCAGTTCCGAAAAGCGAATCACATCTCGAGCGCCGACTTCATCCACCGGCTCAAGAACGACTTCTTTAGCAAGGAAACGAGGGAAATTTTCTTCCTTTTCGAGAAGGACTACTTGCGATACGACGAGGAAAGCGAGATATTCGAAGTCGTCGGAATCGACGATAAAACCAAAGCCGAGCTCGGCATCACACGGAAGTTCTTCACGATCTACGAAGTCGATGACTTCATTCTTGGGGACATCTACGACCTCGGGCTTTTCGAACAGAAACGGATCGTCGACATAGACATGGTGTACGAGGAGTTCGGATATTACATCGCGACGGTCTGGGAGAATAAGGCCATCCGGTATTATATAAAGAGCCAACGACAAGACCCGAAACACAAGGATGTGTACAATAAATTTGACTATATCGGTCTCAAATGCGAGCTCTACGGCTCCGCGAAAATACGCCGGAAAAAATTTCTTCTGTGGCGGATACGGCTCTGCTTCAGCAAAGCCGGACTCAGAAGGTTCCCATTGTAAAAAGAAAAGGGTCAGGTACTTTTTTGCGTACAAAATAAGTACCTGACCCTCTGTATGGTCCGAATCATCATTCCGCACGAATCGCGTCGAGTACCCCGAAAACAAGAAGTCGTTTCGCATCGGTCCCAGGCGGCCAGCAGGTCATAAGCGTGACCGTGTTCTCCACGGACTGTGCATTCAGATACTCCACCTGCTCCGGCGCGGTCACCCGTTTGTCAAAGACCCGATAATCGTACAGCTTTCCCCGATAGGCGATCGTGAACCGATCCCCGACGACCAGCTTGTCGAGGAGGTAGAAAATCGTATTGTATTGTCCGCGCGTCAGAAAGTCGTCGGAGGAATGTGCGAAAAGAAACGTATTTCCCGACTCGCCCGGCGTCTTCGTCCCCTTTGCCTGCGCGATACCGTCCGCGAGCGCCTTGCGGTACGCCGTCTGGTCGAACGGGTCCACGTCCGGCACGACCGCTACGTTGGCGCCGATCTTCGGGATAACGATGGAATACTCCGAATTGACCGGGGTAAGAATGCCGGCTTTCCCGGCATCCGCCGATGCAAGCGATACCGTGTCCGAAGCGGCATCACGGTTCCGAAGAGCATACCGTATTTCTTCCCGCAGAATCGGAAAAAAGACAAGAAAAAACAGACTGGCTCCCAGAATCAGCGCGCCTATCCCTGCCCGGAAAAGCCATACCGATATCCGTTCTTCCTTTCCGATAGTCCCTTTCATAATACACGTATCATACCATATACGATTCCGTCCGGCGCGTCCTTCATCCCGTCGACACGTGATCTACATTGACTGACCGGATGCGACAACAGATGTTTCCCAAAAGAAACACGCGAAAAAACGCGTTTATTTCTTCAGCGGTTTAGCCGTCCGCCTGAACAGCTTCCGCTTTCTCGTTTCCTTCTCGACAAGAGTATCGATGTCCTCCAAATCCTTCTCCAGAGACTGAGCATCGGAGCGTACTTCCGTCTTTTCGGTATCATCATGTTGAGGATGCGCGTCTACCAGATTTTCGAGCTTCGAAAGTGAAACCGCTATCGCCGAACTTTCCTCTTCCAGCTCCTCCATCTCGTCTTGCAAGGTGTGAACCTCACTGATCAGCTCTCTTAAGATATTCATTATCCTGGCAGACGACAAAGCATAGCCCTCTTCCTGGGACATCCAGACCTTCTCCGCTTCGATTCTCTTGTCCAACAAGGCTATGACCTCGTATCTGGCGTGGTGAAATCCTTTTTTCATACGAAAATTCGATATTCTCTATTAGGATGCTTATCAAAGAGATATAGTAGCGTAATATCAATAAAATGTCAAGGGTCTGTAAAAACCATCCTTTGGGTCAGAATCAAGACATCTAAAACCGCCTCGTCGTATGACGAGGCGGTTTCTGACCGTAAATACTCTTTACTGCGAATCACCCACGACGTCCGTCTTTCTTTCCGGCATCGCGATTATTGCTCTGCGCACTGGCATGGTCAGGTTTATCCTTCTCCTGATCGTAGTTGCTTCTCCCGTGATTCCCATAGTACTTCCCGTGCAGGTCATCACGGTTGTCATCATCCGACGTATCGTCCTTTTCGTTCTTCAGCTTCGCCGCGTTCCCAAAGAGAACGGTCGTCACGACATCCCCGGCGGAAAGGACAATTTCTTTCGGATTCCTACTCATACGTTTCCAACCCTTCTGATGCGTCTCACGAACGATGTACGTTCCCGGCGCAAGGTTTGGAAAGCTATATGACCCATCAACAGCGGTCGTCGTCGATGTTACGAGCTTGCCATCCTTCGTCCCATCATCGAGAATCAACCGGATAACCCACCCGGAAAGTCCCGATTCGTTCGCGTCCTTCTGCCCGTTCCGGTTGAGATCATTGTACTTCATGCCACTGATCGTACCGGTCGTCGGACACTTCGTGTTATAGACAATCACATACCGATCACTTGTCAGTCCGATGAAGACCGGCGCGACAGGCGCAAGCGTCTGTGCGATCGCGTCATCAAAACCGGTCTCACTCGACTTGTACCCGGCAAGGAGATATTTGCCCGGCTCGCACGCGTCCGGCGTCGATACCACCTTACTGGTAGCATCCGTAATTTCGGACGTCGTATAATCGGCCGGCGCATTCATCACCGCGGTATCGGCACCGTACAGGTCGGTTGCTCCGCCATGACCGTTACCGAGGACATAGTTGCCACTCGTCGATGTGCCTCCGTTGAGATTAGACGTCTTCCACGTCGCCGTCATCGGGAATGCATATCCAGAAGCCGAAGTCGCATCCGCCTTCGCTCCGTCAAGATACTTCAGGATATGAACCTGTAGCGTCTTCACAGGAGGGCAGAGGGTATTCCGGACGATGATGTATTTGTCACCTCGTAAATCCGAGAAGCTCGGGATATCCTTTGTTGTCGATGCGCTCTGTGCCTGCTCCAATGTATCACCGACTGAGTACCCATCCAAAGCATACTGATGCAAACCATCACATGACGGTCCGACCAGATTCGTGCTCAACACTTCTTCGGCAGCGTACGATGAACCGATAGCCATCGGGCTCGTGGAGGCCGCATATGGGACGCCCTGTCCGGCAAAACCGTCCGGTCCGAGAGAAAATCCCGCACTATAGGTCGAGGTATACATCGGGAACGTCACACTACCGGCATTTTCCGCTGTAGCCTGCTTGCCGTCGATATACTTGAAGATATGAACCGTCGCACTCGTCGGTGGTGGCGTGTTCTTGGTGCAGGAATATATGTTGACGTTCAGACTTCCGTTATTGTCACCGTACCAACCGGAATCCGGACTTCCGGTCGTGGAATCGCCATCAAATACCCTGAAGTTCACCCTACTCCCCGTTCCCGAGTAAAGATATGAGTACGTGTGCGCCGGATTATATGCGCCCCAGTTCACAAACGCGTTATCGACTTGCAAATCAAACTCCCCCTTACCCAAAAGGTACGGAGGGATATCATATCCGTCCATGTGCGTCTGCCAGTTATCCACACTCGCATATTCGGCATCTGCGATATTTTTTCCCGTATTCGTCCACGTTCCTGAAGATTCAACCAGATAGCTTTCTCCATTTTGCAAGATTGCATCACTCGATACTCCACTCAACGAAGATGAATCAACAGACTTGGATTCCAACAATGTTTTTGTCGTATCCGCAGGGCACGTCACCTCTACCGGCGGGTTCGGGACAATCGCATTCAATCTTGCGGAAGGGACATATGTCGACCATCCCGTATCCTGGCGAAAGATCCCGACACCTGCAGCGCCGCCATCGGTATAATTCTTCGCGCCGTCAGTGTCCCAGAATATCGCGTCCGCATTATTGTCCACACCGACACTTGGAACCGTATCAGGCGTAGAAAAGTTAAGCGAATTATATGGTCCATCGAGACCGATCGGCACAGCGCCCCATGTCTCTGTATTGAATGCCACCCCATAAATTACCTGGTCAGGCAACGTAATGCCCTGGTCGGAGAAATCGAATGTCGCGATAAAATTATACCCATTATTGCACTCAGGAAGATACCCTCCGGACGTGCAGGACACATCACTCGCCGGTCTCCACGGAACAAGGACGTTTTCGGTCTTACTGGCTATGATTGCGCCTTTCTTCGGTATTTCCCCACTCGTATCAACACCATAAATCTTTACGGTGACCGGATGAGTGTAGCCCTTGTTTTCGGAATTAGGATTACTACAATCGTGACTGTACCAATTCCCTTGTTGACAGGCCCAGCTATTCAACATGATATCAACGGAAGCAAGTTCTCTATTGACTCCGCCGAGCGTAATCTCATCGCCGAGTTCAGATGTCTGAGTCGCCTGGTAACCCACACTTTTTGAGCTCGAGGGTTGAGGCGAGGGGATGGAATTATAAATTATCTCAGTTGCAGCCTTTACCGGCTGGACCCCTCCCGCAAATACGAGCGCTATCGCGAATAACCCCGAAACGAGAACTGTTCTTTTCATACGTTTACTCAATATAATTTTTACTAGACGGTGCGTCGACCTCGCACCGGACAAACTCATATATTTATTATACACCAAAAAAAGCTCCCTTTCCCATCCGGTCAACCATGATTGCAGACAAGAATACAGCTCCACAAGAAGGCTGTATTTTTAATACCGACAAATCAACTATTATCCCGTTCCCACGTTTCTCCGCTACGACAGCCCTATTGCCAAAGACAGCCCCAAACGACCCGGACCGGGTACGAAAAATCCCAGAATCCAAAGGATCCGGGACTTCCGTTTTCAAGGCGTTTTCCGAACCGTCGCCTATGCCCTCCGGTTCTCGTCAGGTCCGGTATATTCCTTTTCGCCTTTCTTTTTCTTCCCGAGGAATCCAAGAAATCCGAGACGGGCAAACGGCATATCCTCCGCGAGCGCGGACAATGGTGTCCGAGCCATAACGTATGCTACGCGAGCCAACGGGATGGCGGCAAGACCGGCAAGCCAGATAACCCAATCCTGGAAAGCGTTCGTCGTCGATGCGGTTTCAGCGCCCTTCACGGTTCCTTGCTCATTGCCCGCCTGTGCTCCTTCCACGGCACCGTTCACCTGCTCCGTCCCGTTTCCGGCCGCCCCACCCTGACCGGCCGCGCCCGGATTGAGCGTCACGGTCCCGGCCCCATTGTTTCCCGGGACGACGACCGTCCTTGTCTTATGCCTGGTCTTGGTTTCGTTCGTGACGTTCACGTTCGAATCACCGACGAAGCCCGACCCGTTACCATCCGCATCCACCGCACGGAGGGCATAGTAGTAGGTCAGGTTGCAATCAGTCGCTATCGTATCCGAAATCGCGCCGGCAATATTCGACGTAATCGCCTTCGTGGCAACCAGGGTTGAAGCGTCCGCGATAAACGAGAGCGAGGTTGAACGATAGAGCTCTACCGTTGCCGTCTCGCCACCATCGTTCGCCGTGGTAAACGAGATCGTCTTGTTGCAGGCATCCGGATCAAGACGAGCATAGTTCGTCGGCATGCCCGGGGCAGAGATATCGATCTTCACCGGGATATGTTCCGATTCGTTCGTTCCCGATCCGGCATAGGCCGTCACGTAGAAGTCATAGGTCCCATCCGCCGTGATGCCCGCCTTACTCACGTCACAGCTCCCAGACGATCCGCCCTCGATCGTCGTAAGCGAATCGAACGCGGTGGCGGATCCTTCCCGATAGCACTTCACGTCGACCGTCTTGGTCTTGTCGAGGTCGAGCACGACATATCCAATCCGGAAATCGGGACCGAATGACACGGCGCCGGGCTTCTCGACCTGCACCGCCAGGTTCGAATCACTCGAGACAATGGCATGCGTCGGCATTCCCGACAATCCAAACAGTCCAACGACCGAACCAGCGACAAACATTCCCACGTTCTTCATATTCTTGTTCTTGCGCTTTCCGACAAAGACGAGTGCTGAACCAGCTCCGAGGAGCGCCAGTGCCGCAAGCATCCATCCCGTTTCGCTCCCGGTCGCCGGCAGCTCGGTGGACGTGCCGAGGACACGCTTGGTCGTCGTCTTGGTCTTGGTCTTCGTATCAGTCTCCTGTACCGTCGCTATGGCCACCGAAGGCTGTTCAGGCACGATGACCGCGACTTTGGTACCGGCAAACAGTTCCGGATCGCCCTTGGTGGCCTGTACCGTCGCGCCAAGCAGATCGGTGCCGGCCGCCCATGCGAGGTCAGGATAGTCACCCGTGTCCTGGGTCGCGCTGATGTCCGCGACATAGGTAAGCGTGATCACTTCTCCCGGAACCATCGTCCCGAGGTCCCACACGCCCGGTGAGGCGTACACGTGGGAGAGCTTCAGGTCGCCGATGTGCGCCCCGCCCACGCTCGATTTTGCAGTCCAACTGTCCGGTCGGTACGTGAACCCCGCCGGCGGGAGATCGGTCACCGTGACGTTCTCCACGTTACTCAGGTTTTCGATCTCTCCTTTGACACCACCTTTAGCCTTGACCTTGATGATGTACTTCACGCTGTCACCGGGTTGCAGGCTGTTCGAACCGTCGAGGGAATAGTTTCCCTCGGTATCCACGAATTTGTCAAGCTTGAGTTGTGGCGTCGTGAAAGTGTTCGTGAAGGTGCAAAGGATATTGTCGTTGGCATGCACCGCGAAGGAATTGGCGGTAGGAACGAACGGATGATCCTTATCACCACCGTTTACGGTACAGGTGGCACCGTCCAGGCTCCATCCGGGATTCTTCGTCAGGTCCTCGGCCATGGCATACCGGCCCGTCGGCACGCTGAACGGCTGTGGCGTGTCCTGATCCGCAATCGTGTACGTATGGACGGATGCCGTCTCCTGTGTAAGGTTGATCGAGAATTTTGTTGGATCGGTCCGTGGCACGGAGACTTTTTTCGTTCCGCCTTCCTTGGTGAATTCGTTGGTCGTAAGCGTGGTCACCTTGTCCACCGTGATCGTTCCCATGTCCCGCGCGTTACACAGCGTGATGTCCGTCGTCTGATCCTTGGAGACCGTAACCTCGACCGGCAGGGTCGAGCTGATCGGGTCGGCATCGCTTTGTGTCACCCCTTCCGGATTCGCACAAGAATATGTCTCGCTTCCGGTCGTGAACCATCCCGTATAGTGGTATCCGTCGACGGTATTCTCGTTCACCTGATAATCACCCGTTTCGATAGGCGTATCCGAGGAACCCATCGTCCTCGCCGGCGTATCCGTTCCGAGACCCCATGCGAATCCGAGTGTGTTCGCCGCGACGTCCCCTCCTTCGTACGTCCCATCCCCGTTCGCGTCCACTTCCTTGTGCACCGTCAACGTCCCCGTATCGCGGGTATTCGTGATCGTGCAGGTAACTATCTCGTTCGGCTTGAGTGAAATATTGTTCGGATTGATTGTCTGAATTGAATCCGAGCTATCCGATGTCAACGATGATGTGCAGGTCGCACTCGTCTGCGTCCAGCCTTTCTTCGCCTGTTCGATAACGGAGTACGATCCCGGTGCGAGCCATCCGCTGTCGTTTGTTCCGTTGTCCGAAAGGTCGAAAGTATAGTTCTCACCGCCCCAGCTCGGATCGAAGGTGAACGTATCTTTCACGTCGTTCCCGGTCTGATCGGGATCAGTCTGCTTCACGACAACGATTTTTCCTGCCTGATAGGTTTTTACGGCATCGTTGCTCGAACCGAGCGTGCCGTCCGTCGACCGGGCAAGCGTGAGTCCGCCGACGGACACGTTCGCCGACGCATGTACCGTTACCGTTCCCGGTGTGGCACTGTTGAAAACGATCGTGCACTGGCCGTTCGTATTGGTATTCGCACCGGCATCGTCACACGTGCTCTTAGCGGCATCCAGGGTCGATACGGCCCCGCTACCGTTCGTCAGCGTGAAGTCGACATGTTCGCCGGGCGCCACGACCCATCCCGTCCCATCGTTTTCCGTGACCGTGACGGTAAACGTGTGCGGGACATTGACGTCGTTCGTCGCGGCTGTCTTGTCGAAGGCTATCCGCGCTCCGACAACCTTCACCGTCTCGCTGTCATCGTCATCCGCCACGTTGTTCTCGTTGTCCTTGACCGTAACCTTAGCAGTGTTGTCGTATGTTCCGGCGACGGCATGGTTCACGACATAGGAGCAGGTCTTCGTCGCGTTCGGCGCGATCGTCTGCCCGACCAACGCGAGACAGGCAGGACTCAGCGCGTTACTGTCCGTAAGCGCCGTAATGGAAACGGTTTCCACCGACGTGTTTTTGATCGTCAGGGTGTAGGTGAAGTTTCCACCCGGTTCGGCCATGCCGGTCGTGTCGACTGATTTGTCGATCGTGACGGTCGGTTTGGCGTCGGTGACCGTGACGGTGGCATCATCATGCTTCGTATCCGTGGATCCGTCATCATCCGTCCCGATTGCCGTCACCACATCGGTATATCGCCCCGGTTCACCATATACGCCGGCATCGAACGAGCAGGAGTAGCTACCGCCCGCTGCGATGATCCCCCCCGTCGCGCAGGTGCCCTTGCCGTTCAGATCGCCGTAGACATCGTCGGAAAGGCTCATCAGCGTGACGGATTCGAAGCTCTTGTTATTCACGACGACCGAGAAGGTCACGCTGCCACCCGGCTCCGAAAGAGAGAGTGTTCCTGCCGTCTTCACGACCTCGATCGTCGGCTTCACGTCGATGAACGTCACCATAGCATCATCAGAGGCACTTACCTCGTTGTTTTCATTATCTTTGGCCTTGGCGGTGAACACGTTCACATGCGAGGTTCCGGCGTTTCCTTTTATGGTCGTCGTATACGTGAAGGTACAGCTCGCATTCATCGCGAGTGTCGTACCCGTTTTACAACCGGTATTCCCGGTGAGCGTGCCGAATTTGTCGTCCTGAAGCGACGTAATGGTAACCGCATCGGCCGGACTCGTATTCTTCACCGTATACGTGTATGTGACGCTACCACCGCTCTCCGGAACGGATGATACGCCTGCCGTCTTCGTCGCTTCGATTGTCGGCAGGTAGTCGATATCATCGTTCGTGATGATACAGGTCTTGGTCTCGCCGAGCGCGATCGTGCCCGTACAATCCGATGACAGACTCTTCTCATAGCCCGCATGTGCGCCCTCATCCACAGTGTACGAGCCGACGGTTGTCAGAATATTGTCCACACCCGCCTCCGAACCATTCGCGGTCGGGTTCGCGGTCGTTACGCCCGATATCGTGGTCGAAAACTGCCCAGCGCTCTTTGTGCCGTCACTATTGTTGTTCACGTGCTTGATGACGATGAGGTGTGCAGGGATGTCATTGTTCGTGATCGTACAAGTCTTCGTTTCGCCGTTCGGGATAACGACATTCTTACAATTGTCATAGGTCGTCTCATACCCCGAAACGGACGGCTCCGTAACGGTATAGGTACCGGCGTTCACCGATACCGTATTCTTTCCATGTGCCGCGTCCCCGTCCTGAATGAACGACGTCGAAGTCCCACCGTTCACATTGAATGCAAAGCTGGTTGCCGCCATTGTCCCGCCGTTGTCGTTGACCACCACTTTCTTGACAATGAGGGTCCCCTTCTGGTCGGTATTCGTTATGGAACAACTCGTTGTCTGACCGAGGCCGAGTGAAATCGTATTATTCGCGGAAACCGCAACCCCGTTCGTGCACGTCCAAGCGCTCGCCGAATACCCCGAGGGCCCTCCTGATTCTGCGAGAGTATACGTATCAGCCTTGAAATCCGATCCGCTCACGACGTCCGCCGTACCGGAAGCGCCCTGACCAGAGAGATTGGTCGGATTCTGGCCGGTTCCGGTCGCCGACAATGTCCAATCCGATTCGTTCGCCGTCCCGCCGTTATTTTTCACGAGGATCTTGTTGAGTGTCAAAGACGGGGCTATGTCATCATTCGTGATCGTGCAGGTCTGTTCCTGACCGGCGACAACCGTCACGATGCCGTCACTGTTACAGTTCCCACCGAATCCGGTCCGCGCATAGCCGTTCGTCGGAGTGTCCTCACTTACCGAATACGATCCCGCATTCAGGGTATACATGGTCCCGCTGGCGGAACCGGCCGCCGGACTTCCGGAAACATCCGCTCCGCCATTCTTTACATGCAGGTTGAACGCCGAAGCAGAAGCTGATCCGCCGTTGTCATTATTGACCTTTTTTATCACTTTCAGAGTCCCCGTCTGTCTCTTATTCGTGAACGTGCAGGACACGTCCGGAGTCGTCTTCGAAAGCGTCACGGTCGCCGTCGCATCACCCGTCTTCACGCACGGCGCGGAAACGGTATCCAGGATCCATCCCGTCGGTCCGACTTCGGTAATCGTATAGGTCGCATCGCCGTTATTTGTCCCCAGTGCCAAATTCCCGGCCGTCGATCCGCTCACGCTCCCCGTCACGTTCGTGTTTCCGGAGATATTGAACGTCCACTGGCTCGGATCAGCCCCGTTCGCAGAGCTTTTCGTCGGCGTGATGGAACCCTTCACGACGATCTGGCCGGGATTGATCGGAATATCTTTGCCTCCCGCTCCTCCACACGGACCCTCTAGCAACCGGTAATGAAGCGAGGCACCGTTCCATTGGCCGGCATAATCGCTCAGGTGTGCCAACCAATCTATCTGCGCCGTCGTGGCAGAGGCCGTAAACGATATCGTGTAGTCCTTGCAGATAATTCCACCACCACAATCCACCGAGGATGGCACGCCCAACGTTACGCCGGTCGCAGTGGCATTCCCGCTCGTCACTGAATGAAAATTGTCATACCCGATCACGGCATTATTATCGCTATAATCATGCTGGACTGTCACCGTATACGAATCCCCCACGCGAAGTCCGTCAAACGTGAGTCTCGCGGGGACGTCTTCGCCTTCCCCCCAGCAGTCACCGCCGCCGGAACAGAGATTTCCGGTCGTATAGGTACTCCCCTTCACCTGTCCTTCAAGTTTCGACGACCCGGCTTTGCAGTTCTTCAGGTTGACGAAATCGCACGAAATGACATCAGAATTCGATATCGAGATACCAGTCACCCCCTTGTTGGCCTTATCTTCGGTTCCGACGGGGTTGTTATTTTTCGTATTCTTGCAGCTAGCCTTACCGAAGGAGTAACCAGCAAGACCGGACGATTCGGATATCGAGTACCCACTTCCGGCCTTTGCCGGAAAGTTGACCTGGCCGTTCGTCGTCGTGACGGAAGCATGATCAGGTACCGTCGTCGTGAATGTCCACGGATCCTTCGCGAGATTCGCCGGATCGACGCTGTCGATATACTTGTTGACCGTGATGGTACCACCGCACAGGTCAGTCACGATCTGACTCAATGTCGAGGAAAGATTCTCATTGAAGTTCGTCGCATTATAATATGCATCCGCACTGGAGATTGCCTCCATATGCGTCTGCATGAGCGAGTCGCCACCGATGCCGAGCGTGATGATACGCGTTCCCGATCCCTTGATGGAATTCGCGAGCGCTATCGCCGCGTTATGGGATGCCACGTCAAACCCATTTCCGGGACCGACGAGTCCGTCCGGACTTGCCTCGTTCGATATGTCCGTATAGTACCGGTTCGGATCGCCGTCGGAGGAAAAGATGACCAATTTCGGTACTCCGGACCGAGCATCCGTCGACCGTTTCGCCTTCAGAAGACCGTCCTGCCAGTTCGTACTTCCTTTCGCGTTCGGAACCGCATCGATTGCGGCCTTGGTCGCCGTCGCGTCACCGCTGTAGCCTTGTTGGGTATAGGCGGCCGTCCCGTTGAAATACGTCACGGAGAACTGCGTCGGCGTCGTGGAAAGCGTCGTGACAAAATTCTTGAACGCGGTCTTCATCGTGCCGAGATCCGATCCGACGCTACCGGAATTGTCCAGAACAAGCGCGACGTCCAGTCCACAGGACTGGCCGAGCGACGGGTTCGTGGCCGGAGTGACCACTGCAACAGTTACAGAAAATGGCTTCGAATCGCTAGGACTGGGAGAAAAATTCGCACCCGAGCAATTATCAGTCGTAAACCCATGAATTTCTGCAGCCCACCCAGTGCTTATCACCGCATCGGATGCGAGAGTATATGCTCCGGTAAGTTCCAAATTCACATTCGGCTGCTGGCAAGAAGTTACATATATCGTGTTATTTTCTTCAGGAGGATTTATCGCGAAACGATAATAATGTCCGGCAACCAGTCCGGTTGCTTTCATGTATATCGTTTCACCCTGCTGGTATGTTGCACTAGGAACTATCAGTGTCGCGTCGGAATAGGTAGTTATATAAATCGTGAAATGATCTATCGCCTCGATTTTCACTTCACCTTTGTTCGTATCGACGGAAAGAGCGTTCTGAGTATCGTCGATCACTTTGACCTTCGAAGCATCGTTGAGTTCCTGCACGGTCTCCGTATACGAAACGCCGACGTTCGCCTGATCCACTCCGCTCTTGGTCGGAAGCGTCATCGTGTATTCGAAACTCCCGTCGGCCATGTCGGACGTGATGTCGTAGGCCTTGTTCGAAAGCGCATGTAAGGTCGTGACCTGCTCGTCGGTGAGTGTGACTTCCTCGATGGAAAGCTTCCCGGGATTGTCCGGGAGTTTCGTAAAGGTGACGGTCACCTGGTCGTTCTGCGGCGCGACATAGGTCTTGCCAAGCGCCACGGCACTGCCGGTCATCTGCTTATTGCCATCTTTGATCCATTCGGGAACGCGTTCGGTCGAAGCGTCACCCGAGGCCTCGACGGTCGGGGTCGGAGCGGTATCCGAGGAAACCGATGCGTCCGGAGCCGAAGGCGTCGAAACGGCCGGAGCGGAAGTATTGTCAACGGGAGCGGTCGTGTCGGTCGGAGTCGCGGCTGGTTCGGTTGGGGTCGGAGCACTCGCCGTCCCGGTAGTATCGGTCGGTCCGGTGTTCGAAGGCGTTTCCGGAGCAGCCACCGTCGGAGCCACCGTCTCCGATACCGACTCATTTGATACGGTCGACGTCGAAGCAGATGTCGAGGCTTCCTTGGACGCATCGACCTTCGTCGCCGTGTCACCCGTGGACGCGGTATCGGATGGGGTCACGTCGGTCTTCGTATCGCTCGGAGCCGATGTCTTACTGTCCGTCGAAGAAGCGACGGCCGTCGTCGGTTCGTCGGCCAGCGCATGCGGCGTCAGCATGATCGCCGGAGCTACCGACTGGAGGAGCATGGAAAAGATGACCGCCGAGTCATAGACCCGGAACCACTTCCTCAGCCTCCGTGTTTTCACATATGTCATACGCGTGTCATTAGGGCTCAACGATGTGGATACATCAACTGGGCATAATAAAAACCGACGGAAACTACGCGAAAAACGCTGAGCTTTCGTCGGCATTCATGAGACCGATCACCCGTATTGTGCGACAAGCCTTCCTCATAGGTATCCGAATGCAAGAAAACATCCGCAATTACCGTATCACCCTTATACACCGCCCTCCCCGGCTTGTTTTTTTGTACCGGGATAGTACCAAAAAATAGATATTCCGTCAATACTACGCTCTTACGGCTTTATAAAAGGGATTTCAAACAGCCCGAGAACGGTCTCCGGCAATTCATACCGAATCAGAATGGATGCCCAGCCTTCGGAAAAATGAAAAGTTCCGCACCATACGGCACAAGGCTTATCCCTTCAAGATTCCTACGATTCTTCACTCCTTGGGCTTGAAACATTCGGTGACCGCCCCATCCGCGATGCCAAGAAGATACCTTCCGAAGATTCGACCATTGAAATTTCCGAATGTCTCATTACCGCCAAGGTGAATCCAAAGCGCCCGGTCACCCACCAGGATGAATTCAAACTTCGAGCCGGATACTCCGCGGTCCAGAAAACAGGTACCGCGTATCGAGCCGGCAGACCCTCATTTCGGCGTATAGTAGTGATGAGATTTGAGGGATACTTATGACCCAGACTGAGTATGCGGTATACTGTGAGCGAAAGCGATTGAATCAACTGATACATGCATTTATGGAAGAAGACATCAAATCCCGACTGGACGCGCAGGACAAAAAACTCGATGCGATCTATGTATCGGTCGAGAAGACACGGAAGTACTTCCTCTGGACGCTCGTCGCTACCATCATCGCGTTCATCCTGCCGATCATCGGCATCGCCATCATCTTGCCGATGGTATTCGGCCCGCTCATGTCCGCGTATTCCATCTAGGCAAGAGGCACGAAAAGGGTCGGGTACTTATTTTGTATGCAAAAAAGTACCTGACCCTCTTTATCCGACTTCCACGATTTTTTTCCGCGACGCCGCGCCGGAAACGATGCGGATACGCGAGGGAGCGACACCGAAATGTTTCGCAAGCACCTTCGGAAGCCGCGCATTCGCCTTTCCCTCCCGCGATGGCGCCTTTATGGAAACGATAAAGCCCCCGTCATCTTGTTCGATGACGGTCTCTTCTTTCGCATTCGGTTTCACTCTAACGGATATCTTCATACGTGAGTATTCTGACTCTGCGACTCTTCCGCTCCGTTATCTGCTCGGTGTATCTGTTACAGGCTATCGACTTTTCCCCGTTTCCGTTCCCAACCCGTTAACTGCTTTTCGTATCATGCTATCCGTTACCTGTTTTTCAATATCGCGTTCCACGCGCTCTCGTCATTGCAGGAAAATTTGTCGTCCGGCGTATAGAATTTCTTCCCGGGCCCCACGCACCCGCCGTTCTCCTTGGCAAGCGGTGTCAGGTATGGCAAGAGGAATCCGACGCCCTTCAAATTGAAGTACGAATGGAGTCTCGCCGTCGCCGCATGCCGATCGTCCTCGTTCATCCGGGTGAGGACGCTCATGTCGTCGCCGACCACTCCGCTCCAGTCGTAGTGAACAAAAACATTCTTCGCGACCGAGGTATACCGGCCATTCCAGAGGAGTGCCCAACACCAATCCCCTTCTTTCTTCCACCACCGGGAAAAGCACGGGCCATCCTCGACCGTCCCGGCAGGAGAAAGACCGACGCCACCCTCGACAAAATCAAAGTTCGCAAGGTATGCCTTGTCGGTGATTTCGTTCGTCTGTGCGCCGACCAGGATTTTCATGCCATGATAAGCGGCATATTCGCGCATGTCGGCGATAATACCCGGCAAAGGTGATTCCGAAAGGTTTTTCGAGTCCTGAAGGTACACCTGCCCGAACATGAACACCTGCACGCCCCGATCGATCGCGCGCCGCGTGATGAACCGGAGGTAGGTCTGATATTCCTTGCTCGGCAGGTACGACTTGCAGGTGCCCTCGCCCCAGAAGTTCTTCGACCCCGGCCGACACATCTTCTTAAAATCAAACTCGCGCCCTTCGAACGGATACTCATAGTGGGCCCGGGTATCGATCGCCTCGGCCAAGAACATGCCAAGCGCGAACCCGTCGCGAAGGTCCTTCAGGCTCTTATCGATCTTCCCGAAGTCCGGTGGCGAAAGCCAGGTCTCGATGGCGCGGTGAAGATAGTAGCAATTCGAATGGTTGATGAGACTGATCGTCTTGCCGTCACCCGGAAAGTCCGCGTTCAGGAGTCCGTCCGCGACGCATCCCTGTGTTTTCATGCGATCCATCGACGGGTCCGGCGGAGGCGACTCGAGTTCCTCCCCCAGAAGCCCCGTCACCTTGACCGGCTTTCCGTCCACCGAGGTTCCCGCCCCGAGGCTATTCACGGATCCGGCCGGCGTGCCCTGGATCGTCATCAGCGATGCCTGATACCGCTCTACAATCGTCCACACTAAGAAGAACACCAAAACACCTCCCACGAGCAGGACCGTGAGGATGGCCACAAGCCTCGTTTTCGGCATTCGGAATGATATCATACGTATACCAGTATAACAGAAAACGACTCCCGGAGTTTGCACTGCGAGGAGCCGTTTCGAATATCCTTACCTTTATTCCCCCTTTGCCACCTTCTCGCGTTTCATTTCCTGACTGTCGCGATAGAGATGGATGAACCCCGGCAAGACAGAGACAACGACGATCACGAGTACGATCGGAAGCAAATATTTGTCGATATCAGGCACGCTGGTCCCGAGAAAATACCCGAGCGCGACGAGACCGATCGTCCAGAGCGCCGCTCCGGCAAGATTGTAGGCGAGAAACACCGGATACTTCATCTCCGCGACGCCTGCGAGAATCGGCGCAAACGTGCGGACGATCGGCACGAAGCGGGCGATCATGACGGTCTTGCCACCATACTTGTCGTAGAATCGCTTGGTCTTCGTGACATGGTCCTTTCGGAACAGAAGCGAATCTTCTCGCGAAAAAAGCTTCGGCCCGACCCGGCGCCCGAACTCATACCCGGCAAGATTGCCCGTGAACGCCGCGACGAATAAGATGACTGCCAAGGCGACTGGCCCGAAAAATCCCTGCGACGCGAGGAATCCGGCCACGAAGATCAGGCTGTCGCCCGGCAGGAAAAACCCGAGGAACAGCCCCGTCTCCGCGAAAATGATGATGAACAGTCCGACATATCCGGCTGCCTTGATCGTCTCAATAAGATCGAATCCGAGATAGTTCATAGGAATAGAAAACTGGTTATTGAAAATGCCGATCCTTCCTCCGATACAGTATACCGCGAAAAAGACCTTCCGTCACGACAATCATATAAAACAACGCCTCAGACATTTGATGTCTGGGCGCTGTCAGGTTGAAAAGCGAATCAGGATAAAAGTTCCGGCCAACAGACATCCTTTATTTGAGCCAAAAAAAGTATCCTATATTACGCGACCGCGTATTTCGGGATATATTCTCGACAGAGCGGAGAAGAGCACTGGAAACGAAAACCCGCCCCGTACCGTATGGTATGAGGCGGGATATCCAGGACATGCAGTCCGGAACTACTTGATCGTCACGGTCGCACCCGCGGCCTCGAGCTTCTTCTTCACTTCCTCGGCTTCGGCCTTCGCGACCTTCTCCTTCACCACCTTCGGGGCCGCGTCGACGAGGTCCTTCGCCTCCTTGAGGCCGAGACCGGTCGCCTCGCGCACCGCCTTGATGACGTTGATCTTCTGGTCACCGATCGCCACGAGCTCGACATCGAACTCGGTCTTCTCCGCGACTTCCTCGGCCGCCGCGCCGCCCGCGACCGCTCCCATCATGACCGGGGCCGCCGCCGACACGCCGAACTTCTCCTCGAGCACCTTCACGAGCTCGGACAAATCGAGCACGCTCATCTTTTCGATCTCCGTCACGAGCTTCGCGAACTTCTCCGGCACCGCCACGACTTCTTTCTCTTCGGACATATGCTTTTCGCTTAATGACTATTGATTACGTATTCTATCGATTCCATCACTACACTGTCGCATGATCGGACCGCTTCCAACCATCTGACAATGCAACAATGGAACCGTTTGAAACCTCTTATTTCTTGCTTTCCGCCACCGCGTTCAGCACGCGGACAAACCCCGACACATTCGCCTGAAGCGTCCGGACGAACGAGGCGATCGGCGCCTGGAGCGTCCCGGCGAGCTTGGCACGCATCTCGTCCTTCGTCGGAAGCTTCGCCAAAGCGTTCACCTCCGCCGCCGTGAGGCTCTTCCCTTCGAGCGCGCCACCGAGAATCGAGAGCTTCGTGTCCTTGTTCGCCTTCACGAAATCCGCGATCGTCTTTGCCGCGAATACCTCGTCGGGCGAAAACGCCACGCCGACCTGTCCCTCAAGTTTCCGTGCGTCGACCTCGATACCCGCCTCGCGGAGCGCAAGGTCGAGGATCGTCTTCTTGAGGACCTGGAACCGGGAGCCACCCTTGCGGAGCTCTCCGCGGAGCGCCGACAACTGCTTCACCGTCACCCCTTTGTAGTCCGAGAAGACGAGGGACTTCGCCGCCTTCGCCTCCTCCGCGACCGCCTTGAGGAGCACTTCCTTTTCCGCTCGTTTCATCATACGCGTCTTCGAATAAAAAATCTCCGGACAAGCCGCAGATCAAGGAGCCGTCCCAAGACGGCGGTTTCCTCGTGAGGGCTTTCCGAGGGACTCTCGCCCTTCGCGCCTCATGTCTACGGAATATGGATATATCGTATGTGGCCCAGTGTAGCCCGTCCCGGACCGGCTGTCAACGCCTATGCGGCGACCTCGGCCTCTTTCTCCGCCACTGGTTCGGCCACGACGTCGGCCTTCGCTTCGACCGGAGTGGCTACTTCCGCGACCGGCTCTTCTTTCTTCACCGGGCGAGCCATCTTGATCGCGGCTTTCTTTCCCTCGACCACACCCTGCTTCACGAGGAGGTTGTGGACCGAGTCGGACGCCTGCGCGCCCATGCCCAACCAATGGAGAATACGCTCTTTCTTGAGCACGGCGACCTTGGAATGCGGGTCGTAGCTGCCGAGCACCTCCACATGACGATGGTTCGGGGCCTTGGCCTTCTCCTGGAGCGCGATGCGGAACGAGGCGCGGTTCTTCTTGCCGGTACGGTTGAAACGGATAGTAAGCATAGTGTCGGTAAAAACGAAAAAAGACGGTCATCGACTATCGAAAGACATAGTACCGTGAGATCAGGGCCCTGTCAAGGCGCGATTCTATTTCGCGCCATGCAGTTTATCCACGTCCTCGAGCCGGAGGGAAAGGATCTGCGAGGAACCGTCCTCCCCCATGGTCACACCATAGAGCAGGCCAGCCTGTCGCATAGTCTCGCGGTTGTGCGAGATGACGATGAACTGCGTCCGCTCGGACAATTCGGAGAGCACCTTGCTGAACCGCTTGGAATTCGCCTCATCAAGCGCCGCTTCCACCTCGTCGAGCACGGCAAACGGTGGCGGATTATGCGATATGATCGCAAAGAGAAGTGCCAGGGACGTCAGCGAACGCTCGCCACCGGAAAGCACGGAAAGGCTCGTGATCTTCTTGCCCGGCGGACAGGCCGAAATTTCGATACCAGGCACGTCGGCAGGCGCCTCTTCCGAGGTGACGTCACCATCCTCGTCGGTCCCGACCGGCTTCCGTGTCGGCTTGATCCGGAGGAGTTCCGCCTTGCCACCGTTGAAGATGAGTGAGAAGTAGTGCTCGAATTTTTTGGCGATCTCGTCGAACGCGGAAGAAAATTCCTTCTCGATGCGCTCGTCCATTTCCTTGACCACCGTCTCGAGCGATACCATAGCACTCCGCAAATCGGCCGACTCGGTCGTCAGGAACGTGAACCGCTTGTCGGTCTCCTCGTACTCCTCGGCGATCAACGGGTCGATCGCGCCGATACGTTCCACCTCGCCTTTGAGGCGGATGATGTCGCGATTGAGCGCGTCGCGATCGCGCGGTCCGCCATCCCAGGTCAGTTTACGGACATCCGTCCGAAGCTCCTCGCGGACCTCGTTGATCAGGTCTTCCTCGCGGACTTCGACCCGCGCCAAACGGACCTTCACATCGTTCAACCGGTCCTTGGCCGTGGAAAGCTCCCGGTCCTTGTCACGGACCTGCCGCTCCAGGAGGAAATACCGTTCGCGCGCCTCGCGACCCTTCTCGCGTTCCAGATGCAGGGCCTGTTCTTTTTCGGCAATCCCGGCGCGAATCGTTTCCATCCGTTTCCCAAGTGTCTCCTTCCCGGTCATATATGCAGACAACCGATCATCACTTTCTTTCTTCTCGTTTTCCGGAAGAGAGATGATGACCTTCTCGGTCACCTTGCCCGCCTCGACCTTCTCGTCGAGATCGACCAGCTCCTGGCCGATCGCCCGGGCGAACTCGCGGATGTCCTGAATGTCCTCGAGCCGTTCCACGAGACCGAGTCGTTCGAACAGCGAATTCTGGTTCGCGCGGATCCGCTCAAGCGATTTCCGGATATAGCCGAGGTCGACCGGAATCGTCCGGATTTCCTCACGGTCCTTCTGCCGCTCGCGTTCCGCCTCGATACGACCGGAAAGGATAGCCACATCACGCTCGATGCCGTTGAGTTCCCCACGGAGCGTTCCCGCGTCGCGCGTCAACGTTTCCGTCTGCCCGCCATCTTCGAGCGTCCCGGCAAGCTTTGCCACCTCCTCACGAAGCGAATCCGTCTCGCGCTCGAGTATGCCGGCCGACCGCGCCAGGTCCTCGCGTTCCTGAGACAATCCGCCACGTTCGCCCTGGAAGGAATGCCACAAGAATCCGTACAGTTCGGTCTGTTTCGAAAGGAGTTTTTCCGCGACGTCCTTCCCCTGAGAAGCCCGTTCCGCCTGTCGCCGGAGCATCTTCAGGTGCGGTTCGATCTCTATCAGAAGCGTGTCGACCTTGGCCAGGTTCTCCTTGGTGGAGACGAGCTTACGAAGCGCCCGCTCCTTCTGAATCTGATACTGCTTGACGCCGGCCGCATCCTCGAAGATCGAACGACGTTCCGTGGCCGTCGCATTGAGAACGGCATCGCTCATACCCTGCGTGATGACACAGTAGCTGTCCTTGCCGATGCCGGACTTGGCCAAGAGGTCCACGATGTCGAGCAGTCGCACCTTGGCGCCGTTGATGAGGAATTCGCTTTCCCCGCTTCGGTGCAGTTTGCGTTGTATGGCGACTTCCTCGAACTCGATCGGGATGCGATGGTCATGATTCTCGAAATGGAGCGTGACCGACGCGCTCCCCACCTTGCCACGCTTGGCCGTCCCGCCGAAGATCACGTCCTCGGACTTCTTGCCGCGCAGGTTCTTGGACGACTGCTCGCCGATGGCCCAACGGATCGCGTCCGCCACATTGGACTTGCCGGAACCGTTCGGCCCCACGATCGCCGTAATACCGAGCTGGCGTATCGCTCCGACTTCTCCCGGTGCAAAGTCAAGAACCGTCCGATCAGCGAACGACTTAAATCCGGTAATTTCGACTTTTCTTAAAAACATCGGGGAAGGAGTGAGGAGTGAGAAGCGTTGAGTACGAAACAAAAAGACCGAGAAACAGTAAAACGATCCTTTACATATGTATCTTTTTCAATTATATCAGATATGCCAAAAAGGCTCCACTTTTACCCGATAAATAACTTAAGGCGTCTTATCATTGACAGAAACAGATTTATATGCTATTGTCTTATCAATATCTTAATAAATCTTAATAATAATCATCCGGAGCAAGAAATGATTCGTAGTAACGTCCTCCTGTCTTTCGCTATGCTCGATGTCACGACTGATCTTCACGGAATAGTCGAGCCATTGATACAGGGAAGTATCTTGGAACGGTGGGTCAACCCCAATGATCCTATGGATACCATGACCGTTGTCGATGCGGTCGAAAAGAACCAAATCGACTTTTACGTCGAAAAAATGGGTTTCTGCTCAGACTACGGCCTGGAGGCTATACATTGCCTCATCCATCTTCACAAGGAGTTGAATGAGCCGGATCCGGATCGAGCGGAACTTGAATTCTATATAAAAGGCATTGCAAATATGGGATCATACGCAATATAGGGTTCTGACTGAATTGAGCTACAATGAAAGTCGGTAA
>JBAXFX010000016.1:0-21202 GCA_037139695.1 Candidatus Moraniibacteriota bacterium
AATCCTTGAACGGAGCCTCTGATACCTCGGGGCTCTGCCCCGAGGTGATTCATTTACCGGATGAGTTCATCCATGTCTTCGTACGTGACACGGATCCTTGTGTTCGTTTTAGCACAACGGAATGCGATCAATTGGTTCGTCTTGAATTTCAACGGTTTCGTGCTTGTGTCATCATACGCGATTTCATCGGCAATTCCGTTATGGATCAGTACGCCGCTTTCGACGGTAATGGTCATCGGCTCCTCCGCGAGTCCGAAGTCGTAATCGCCCGGAATCATGATATCGCATCTGGCAAATCTGGAAATTTTCCGACCCTCCTTATTGATGAATGGTTCGTAGAAAAAGTTTCCTTGGTAGAAGGCTCGTTTTTGGGGTTCAAACGGGTTCATATGTCTCCCTTTGATGTATATTTTTTTATAAAAAAGCTGAATAATGCACCAATCCATGATAGGGGAGAGAACGGGCCGGTGTCAATGATATCCGCTCAAATAAAAGACATTCACACGATAAAACCGAAAAATTTGCTTTACAGAGTGGTTTATACGTGGGAAAATGGAAGGAAAGGAACCGTATGGATATTATTGAAGGACTCAAGAATACAGCATCAGCACTTCGGAAGGCTGATAAGATTCCTGAATTCCAGTTGATTCTTGATGTTCAGCAAGAGCTTCTTAAGCAGCAGAAGCGTATTTCGGATTTGGAAACAGAGAACAAGAAATTGAGGGAAAAGTTGGAATTGAAGGGGAAAGTGAAGTTTGAACGGAATGCGTATTGGATTGTCGAGGAAGGGAAAGAAGACGATGGTCCGTTCTGTTCCTGTTGCTTTGATGATGAGAGAAAACTGATTCGAATGATGCCGGGCTGGAGCGAGTCCTCCCGCGTCTGTCCAAAATGTAAGAATAATGCCGACGTTTCCGTGGAGAGTCACAAAAAAAATTACAAGACGGCATATTGAATGCTTGGCGAACTCATATGATACTTTCTGATAACGAAAAACGTGACGCGATAAGAATGATCGAGAATGGGAAGCCGTTGCCGGAACGGTATCGCTTTTTGTTGTTTGATGATGACCGGGAAGTGGAGCTTGTGTGGAACGGCAAGACGAACGAGGTGGCAAGTACCGTACTGCCGTTTCAGACCATCGAGCATATCGACGAGCCGCGAAGCGAAGAGAAGATAGAACGAAAGCTTTCGCTGTTTGATACATCTGGCCGACAAATTTCCGGGTGGACGAACAAACTCATCTGGGGCGACAATAAACTCATCCTTTCAAGTCTCAAGAACGGCCCCTTGCGCAAGGCAATCGAGGCGGCGGGCGGACTCAAGCTTATCTATATCGATCCGCCGTTCGACGTGGGCGCGGACTTTTCCATGAATATCGAGATCGGTGACGAGTCGTTTACCAAACAACCCTCCGTCATCGAGGAAGTAGCCTATCGTGATATCTGGGGCAAGGGTGCGGACAGTTTCATCGCAATGATCTATGAGCGCCTCCGCCTGATGCACGACCTCCTTGCCGATGACGGGAGTATCTATGTGCATTGTGATTGGCGGCTGAGTGGGTATATGCGTCTTGTCTTGGATGATGTTTTTGGGAAGGATAATTTTATTGACGAAATTGTTTGGCATTATCCGAGCATGTCAAATACCTCAAGATTTTTTCCTAGGAAACATGATGTAATAATGTTTTATTCAAAATCTTCAAAATATTGTTTTAATGCTAACGATGAGAAAGTGAGAGAAAAGTATAAAGCGGGTACTCTTGAAAGAAGTAAATATGCTGCGGGATTTAATAATAATGCCGCTAATTATTTGAAATCAGACAGTAAGTTAGCTGATACTGTTTGGGAAATTCCGCACCTAAAAGGCAACGAAAATATTGGATATCCAACCCAGAAGCCTTCCAAGATGCTAGAAAGAATTATAAGCGCCTCTTCTAATGAAGGTGATTTGGTCGCGGATTTCTTCTGTGGGTCGGGGACGACTTTGGCGGTGGCGGAGAAATTGGGGCGGAAGTGGATCGGGTCGGATTTGGGACGCTTTGGCATCCATACGTCGCGCAAACGGATGATAGGTGTCCAGCGTGAACTCAAGAAGGCAGGGCAAGACTATCGCGCGTTCGAAATCCTCAACGTTGGTCGGTACGAACGGGAATATTATGTCGATCATATCGATGGCGACCTGCGCGAGGAGGAGAAACGTCAGATCAAGGAGCGCAAGGAACGGGAATTCGTGAACCTGATCCTGTCCGCGTACAAGGCGGAGCCGGTGGCATCGTTCAATACGTTCGTCGGCAAGAAGCGCGACCGACTCATCGCCGTGGGGCCGGTGGACGCGCCGGTGACGTCGGGCTTGGTACGCGAGATCGTGGCCGAGTGCAAAGAGAAGGGCATCACCAAGGCAGACGTGCTCGGCTTCGATTACGAGATGGGACTCGACTTCGAAGAGGCCAAGAAGGCCGGACTCGATATCGGCTTCCGCAAGATCCCGCGCGAGGTGTTCGACAAGAAAGCGGTCGAGAAGGGGCAAGTTCGGTTCTATGATGTCGCGTTTTTGGAGGTGAAGCCGATCGTAAAGGGACGCGGGAGCAAGAAGACGATCGCCATCGAGCTGGCCGACTTCAGCGTATTCTATAACCAAGACGATGCGACGGAAACCGAAGAGAAACTTCGTCCGGGTGGGAGCAAGGTTGTCGTCGAGAACGGGCAGATCATCAAGATCACCAAGGACAAGAAGACGAATGTCATCGAACGTGAACAGCTGACAAAAAAATGGTCCGACTGGATTGACTACTGGGCCGTCGACTTCGATTTCGAGAGTCGCAAGGAAATCATCCGAACAAAGAAGGAGCCGTCCGTACAGGCAAAGCTCGACGGAACAACCGATCCGGTACAGATGGCGCTCGACGATTACGAGGAAACCTGGACAGGAAGTTATATCTTCGAGAACGAGTGGCAGTCATTCCGTACGAAGAAGGATAAGTCGCTCGAGCTTGTCTCTGCCGAAAAAGAAGTCATCTCCGGTCGTCGCAAAGTCGCCATCAAGGTTGTCGATATCTTCGGTAACGACACGACGAAGGTAATCGAGGTTAATGTATGAAACTGTTATGTCACAGAAAACAGTAAACTTTTATTCAATTTTTAGAGTTAATGCAGATGGAAGCATTGAACCTATTCGTCCTGTCAGAATAGGTGGTGTTCAACTTGGTCCAGGCGTCCGTTTTGGCGGAGGTGTTTCTTTCGGTGGTGTAAACTTATCTCAACAAATTGGGAAAGACTTTTTAGTGGAGGAAATTGAAGGGATTTTGGTAATCGTAGGAATTTATTAGTATGCAAGAGTTACGAATAAAAATTCCGAAAGCTAACCTTGAAGAAATTGTAAATATTCCAAGTGGTGAACTTGGTATTTCTCCAAAAGAGGCGAAGAAAAGATTTGAAAAGATTGATAATCTTCTTTTTGGTATCATTGCCTCAGTTGTCATCTCCGGCATAGCAGTAGTTGTCGCCGTGGTAGGTCTTTTCATTGATCAGATGAGATATAATAACGCAGCTTACAAGGAATATGCTGGTAAGATGGATTTGTTTGAACAAAATAAGAAAAATCAAGAAATTATTATTGAGCTGGAAAGAAAGATTTTGCAAAAATAACCTTTGTTGCTGCCTTTAAGAGGTGTTGTGATATTGTTAGTATGATGTGATGCTATATTTTCTTATGTACACCCCGCAAGACATCGACGATATTCTCGAACATTCCCGCGAGGGGGAGGTTTTGGAATTCAAAACTGCTGAAAGAGATTTTTCTAAGAATAGTCGTTCGGATTATTGTGCTGCGATTGCGAATATGGGTGGGGGGAAGTTGATTCTTGGCGTTACGAATGATCGGAAGATTTCCGGGACGACTTGTTATGAAGGTCGAATCAATCAAATTCCGCAGGAAGTTTTTCAGAATATTGGTATAACGGTTGCAGTTCAAGAAGTTGATCATCCGAATGGGCGAGTGGTTGTCTTTGATATACCTGGGAGACCGATAGGTCGGCCAGTTCGTTCGAATAGTCGAGAGTATGCGTATCCGATTCGGAGAGGCGAATCTCTTGGCGAAATGGATGACGATATGTTCCGAAGCGTCATAAATGAGCTGACACCAGACTTCTCGGCATCCATCGTTGATGGGTTTCCGTTGAATGATCTGGATTTGGTTGCGGTTGAGAACTTTCGAAAACTCCGGTCTGCCAAGACCGAGAACCCGAGAGTCTTGACCGAGCCGATCGAGCAGGTGCTTGCCGATGCCGGTTTGCTTATTGACGGGAAATGTACGTTCGCGTGTCTTGTCCTCTTGGGGAAGTCGGAAAAGATCAAACGGTTGGCTCCGCAGTCGGAAATCATTTTTGAGTGGCGGTCGGACGCAGGAAAGATACCGCATGATTTTCGGAAGACGTGGACGGGTCCGTATTTCGCCAACTACGACGAGATCTGGGAGGCTATAAATGCTCGCAACGTCCGTGTGCCGTATCAGGAAGGCTTCATCCAGCACGAGATTTTCGCGTTTGATGAGAAAGCCTGCCGCGAAGCCGTCAACAATGCCGTGACACATCGCGACTATATGATCACGACCGGTTCGATATTCATCCATGCTTCGCCGGAGCGATTTTCCGTTACGAGTCCGGGTGGTTTGCTTCCTCAAATAACGTTAGAGAATATCCGTGAAAAATCAGCATGGCGAAACCGTACGATCGCGGATGCCTTGGAGCATACCAAGTTGGTCGAGCGATCCGGACAGGGTATCGACGATATCTTCGAGATATCCATTGGACAAGGGAAAGGTTTCCCCGACTTCGATGGGACCGACGCGTATCAACTCCGTATCAATATACCTGCTGTTGTTCGCGATTTGTCATTTGTGAAGTTTTTAGAGACGGTTGTGAATGAGAAAGGGGTAATTCTTTCCTTGGACGAGATGATCGAGCTGGAAAGACTCCGTGAGCAGGGCACTGATTCCGATATCGCTTTCAAGGAGAAATTTTTAAAATTCGGAATTGTCGAAAAAATTGGTAAGACGAGCGGGACGAAATATATCCTCTCTCATCGGTATTACAAGCACGAGAATAAACTTGGAAAGTATACGAGGCTGAAAGGATTATCACGAGAGAGTAGAAAGGAATTGATATTGAAGCATATCGAAAGGGAAGGAAAGGGCAATATGAGCGAATTCATGGAAGCTTTCCCTGATTTAAAGAGATCGGATATCAGTAATATCCTTGATGAAATGAAGAAAGATGAAGAAATTTACTTTGATGGGAAAACGAGGAGGGGAGTTTGGAAAGTAAGTAATAAAGATGGAAAGTAAGTAATAAATGAGGTGTTTGAGGCTTGAAATAGGGATCCTAAGTATGCAATCGATTATATAGATTATGGCGCTCCACCAAGATTTCCCGAAAGACCCATACGCGATTCTGGATCCGAAGATTCGGTGGTTTCCGGCTGAGGAGGACCTCCGGGAGCAGGGGTATGAGAAGCTACTTCCACCGTTCGTGCCGGCACTTCGTGAAGCGGTTGCTTCGTGGCGCGCACAAAACTATACAGGTGCGAGTGCGACGAGCAAGGCACTTCTTCGGTGGTGGTTTCAGACAGAGCATACGATTTTAAATGCCGAGGGTATCGCCTATCCGTTCCGGTATTATTTCGCTCAACAAGAGGCGGTGGAAACGATCATCTGGTTGTATGATGTCGCGAAGGTGGAGGGGAAATACGACATGATCAAGTATGACAAGCTTGGACGAGTGAGCCCCGGCATGTTTACGGAAGAGTGGCTCCGGTTCGTGATCAAAATGGCGACGGGAAGTGGAAAGACGAAGGTGATGAGTCTCCTGCTCGCATGGTCATATTTTCATCGGCTGTATGAAGAGGGGTCCGAGTTGGCACGAAACTTTCTTCTTATCACCCCGAACATTATTGTGTTGGAGCGGATCAAAAATGATTTCGAAGGGCTGAAGATTTTTTATGAGGATCCGATTTTGCCGGATAATGGATACGAAGGGCAAAACTGGCAGGATGATTTTCAGGTGACCTTGCATCTCCAGGACGATATTCGGACCATATCCGACACGGGAAATATCTTCCTTACGAACATTCATCGTGTTTTCGAGAGTGATATTAAGGAGTCAAGTCTTGATGATGAAGATACGAGCGAGTATTTTCTTGGTTCGAAGCCGGTAACAAAGACGAACGAGTCCCGGGTGGATCTCGGAGATATCATCCGTGATATCGATGAACTGATGGTGATCAATGATGAGGCTCATCATATCCACGATGAGAAGCTTGCGTGGTTCCGATCCATCCAGGACATCCATCATAAGCTGTTGCAGAAAGGGAAGAGGCTTGCCTTGCAGATCGACGTGACCGCAACGCCAAAGCATAACAATGGTGCGATATTCGTACAGACGGTATCCGACTATCCGCTTGTCGAGGCGATCCACCAGCGGGTCGTGAAAAATCCGGTCCTACCGGATCAGGCGAGCCGGGCGAAGTTGACTGAGAAACAGAGTTCGATTTTTACCGAAAAATACGAGGATTTCATACGACTCGGCGTGGAAGAATGGAAGAAGACTTATGCCCAACTGGAACCGACCGGGAAGAAGTCGATCCTGTTCATCATGACTGATGATACCACGAACTGCGATGACGTCGCAGAGTATTTGGAACGCTCCTATCCGGATTTGAAGGGAGCCGTGTTGACCATACATACAAACAAAAGTGGTGAGATCTCGGAAACGGCGAAAGGGAAAGATGAGGAGGAACTTCGGAAACTGCGGGATCAGGCGAATGTGATTGATAGTCCGGAAAGCCCATTCAAGGTGATCGTCTCAGTTTTGATGCTCAAGGAAGGATGGGACGTACGGAATGTGACGACAATTGTCGGTCTTCGCGCTTATACTTCGAAGTCGAATATTCTCCCAGAACAGACACTCGGACGCGGGCTTCGACGGATGTTTTTCGGCAATAACGAGATCGAGGAATACGTGAGTATTATCGGGACGCCTGCGTTCATGGATTTTGTGGAATCCATCAAAGCGGAAGGTGTCGAACTTGAAAAGCGGCAGATGGGTATGGGAGGCGATCCGATAACGCCGACGGTCATAGAGGTGGATCATGCGAACGCGAAGAAAGATATTTTGGCGTTGGATATCGAATTGCCGATCCTGACCCCGCGGATCCAACGGGAGTACAAGAATATCGGCGAGCTTCACGTATCGGCATTGGATCACAAAAAAGTAACCGTGAAACAATTCAGCGATACGGAAAAAAAGGAAATCGTCTTCAAAACGGTAGTAGAAGGAGAAGAGCATCATCGGACGGTGCTTGATACCACAATCGAACCGAACTATCAGAGTGCGATCGGATATTTCGTACAGACGATTATGAAGGATCTCCGGTTATTCGGATGTTACGATATCTTGTTCGGAAAAGTGAAGGAATTTGTACGTGAGCATCTCTTCGAAGAGTCGGTTGATTTGGAAGACACGAACATACTTCGAAACCTGTCGGAAATCGAAGCATCCAAGACGATTATAGAAACGTTCAAGAAGGCAATCAACGACCTGACGATCCAGGATGTTGGCGATGCGGAAGTGAAGAACTTCATCCGTATCAGTCAGAGTCGTCCATTCGTCGTGAACAATCAGAAATATCTTTTGCCGAAAAAAAGTGTGTTCAACAAGATCATCGGGGACAGCGACCTTGAATTGACGTTTGCTGATTTTCTCGAAACCTGTGAGGATGTCGTCTCGTTCGCGAAGAACTATTACGAGGTTCATTTCAAGATCGATTATAAGAATGCAGATGGTTCGATTGCCTTCTATTATCCTGATTTTTTTGTGAAACTGGATGAGAAAACAGTATATATCGTGGAAACAAAAGGTCGCGAGGATCTCGATGATCCGTTGAAGATCGACCGGCTGAAACAGTGGTGCAAGGATGCAAATAGTCGGCAGAATACAATCCGATATTCAATGCTGTATGTGAAGCAGGAGGATTTTGAAAAATATCATCCGACTGCATTTAGGGAGATTGTCGGATGGTAAAGTATTTGAAAAAAAGCTAGGTATATTTTCAAAGTTCAGCTCCACTTCCGAACTTGAAAATCGGCTTTAATAATGGCTTTTTAGAGGGATTTCTTTTGGTCGAAATTGAAAAGAAGTTATTTTTGGCATGGTTTTTTGGGTGGGAAATATGAAAAGCATCCGTCGTGTAGAACGGATGCTTTACGGAAGTTTTTCGTTTCTAGACATTAACCCTTGCATTCCCACCCCTCTCCCTCGAAGACTCGGGAGCTCCCCTCCGAAAGGGGAGCAGGTCGAATACGCTGAAATATACAAGGACGCGAGGGCTATTCTGCCGATTCGCGCTCGTGGCGAGGGGCGAGCATGCGATAGAGGAGGGGGATGATGAAGAGCGTGAGGAAGGACGGTCTAGTTGCCGTCCGAAAGAAGCTGTTTGAGGAGTTTCTTGAGCGATATGGACGCGACGCCGATGACCCTGTCCGCACCGCCGTAGTAGATGATGAGCTTGCTTGCCCGGACGATTGCCCCGCAAGGGAAAACCACGTTCGATACGACGCCTTCTTTCTCGTACGGTTCCCGCGGTTCGAAGATCGGATGACGCGAACGGCCGATGATTTTTTCCGGATGTGCGAGGTCGAGGAGGAATGCCCCGATGCGATAGGCGTGATCGTATTCGGAGACGCCGTGATAGAGCACGAGCCATCCTTCCTTCGTGCGGAGCGGGATGGAATTGATGCCGATCTTGGCGCTGTCCCACATGCCCCGGCGCGGGAACAGGAACGGGTTGTGCGTCAGCGTCGCGTGCGGGCCGTCGAAGTCGAGGTTGTCGAGGAAATTGATGTCGATGGACGGCTGTATCCGGTGCAGGACGACGAACTTCCCGTCGATCTTCTCGGGGAAAAGGCATGCGTCCTTGTCGTCGATCCCGCCCGGTGAAACGAGCTTCGGGAATGAGAACCGGTCGAATCGTTTGGCGAGAAAATCCTTCACGCGGATAGAGGCGTAGGCGACGCGTGGCGGACCTTCGGCATCGACGGCGGTATAGAACATGTGATAGGTATCGTCTATCCTCGTGATCCGCGGATCTTCCAATCCGGAATTCCCGGGATGTTTTTTCTGTTCGAAATCCGCGCGGGGAACATACGCCGGGTCCGGAAGGCGTTTCGAGATGCGGTATCCGTCCGAGCTTTCGGCATACCCGAAGACGGACGTGTCGTCGTCCGAGGACGCGCGGTAGAGGATACGCACCTTGCCGCGTTCGAAGACCGCGGCGGGATTGAATACGGCCTTGGATTCCCACGGATGTTCGGGGATAGGGGTCATGACCGGATTTTCCGCGAAGCGTTCGAAGTTCGGATACGCGTCCGGGGCCGCGGTCAGTTCGTCGAGGATTCGCGTGAGGTTTCCTTTCGCGATGCAGGTTGTCGTGTCCGCGGCGCCATAAAAGAGGGTGACGGTATTTCCTTTTACGAGGGCGCCGGAGGGGAAGACGATATCCTTGATTTTTCCGTATTCCTCGTACTCCTCCTCGGGAATCAGGAGTGGTGTGCGTGACCGGCCGATGATGTTCCGAGGGTCATCGAGCGCGAGGAGGAACGCCTCGATGCCGAAGATGGGATGATCGGTCCCGTACTTCTGGATATGCGAGTAAAAGACGAGCCAGCCCCGTTTGGTCTTCACGGGTGGAGCACCGATCTCGACGTGATCGTCATCGCTCCGCTTCAGGGACAGGGCGTGCGAATCGAGCTCCTCGTACCACTTCGACCAGTGTTCCTCGTTCCACAGGTCTTCTTCCCGGTCGAACGAGGCCAGTCCGATCTTTGCGGTCTTCTGGTCGGTGTCGGCGGTCAGGAGGGCCCACAGTTTCCCATCGATCCGCTCGGGAAACATCGTCATCGCCTTCGCGTTGAACGGGGTGACGAGGTGTTTTTCGGAGACCCTTTTCAGCCCTTTCGAGATGGCGACGCCGACCTTGATATTGTCCGGCCCGAAGGGGAATCCGCCGAGAGCCGTATAGAAGGTGTAGTATTTTCCACCGAACTTCGTGACGCGCGGATCCTCACAGCCGTACCGCTCCCACGGTTCCTCGGGCACGATGAAGCGGTCGTGTTTCCTGAAATGAACCCCGTCGGAACTTTCCGCGCGTCCGATGGAGGACATAGAGACCCAGGGGCCATCGTCGTGCAGCATCGAAAGAGACTGTGCCCGATAGATGAGGTGGGTCTTCGAGCCGGTTCGGACGGGGCACCCGTTAAAGGCGCCATCCGCCTCCCAGGGTAGGTCGTTTTGCGGTACGAGGACGGGATTCTCGAAGGATCGTTCGAAGAGTGGCATAGACTGGAATTTCGTGATTAGACGCCGGATGAGTTGAGGGATATCTTCGTGAGTTTCGGCGGTTTCGCCTTGCGGATGGCGGAGACGAACCGGCCGAGGTCGGCGGTCGCCACGGCGAGTGACCGGTCGGACGCGCCATAATAGACGAAGAGTGTCCCGTTCTTGACGACCGTGCCGCAGACATACACGACACCCTGTTTATGGCCGTGATTCTCGTAGTCGGCTTCCGGTTCAAGGATCGGATCGGGAGAGCGGGCGATGACGGTTTCCGGATGATCGAGATCAAGCAACATCGCACCGACTTTGTAACGGTTCGGATCGCGGGAGTCCATCGCATGGTACAGTACGAGCCAACCGTGTTCCGTGCGGATCGGAGGCGCGCCGACGCCCCGGACGATATTGTCCCATCGGTGCGCATCTTCCGGCTTCGGTCTCGGCGGCGTGCTATCGATGACGAGCTTCGGATCGTCGAGCGAGTCGAGATATTCGATCCGTATGGTCGGGGAGATATTATGCATGACGGCGAATTTTCCCCGGATCTTTTCCGGAAAAATCACCCAGTTCTTCTGCATCTGGTTGGGGCGGGATATGAGTCGCGGGACACTCCACTCCCAGCGTGTTCCGAAGTCGTCGGCTGCGATCGACGTCAGTGCGACGCCTGGCGGGCACGATCCGTTGAAGGCGACATAGGTCATGTAGATCCGATCGCCGACCTTGGTGATCCGGGGATCCTCGCAACCTCCCCAGCCACCGCCCGAAACATACGGGAACGTGAATTTCGGCGTACCTTTCTTCCGTACGTCGAACGGGTTGGACGGGACAAAGACCGGCTCCGGTGACCGTGTCGCGATATGGATGCCGTCCATCGACAGGGCGTGTCCGAGTACGGAGATCCCGTCGTGGCCCTGCGCGCGATAAAGTAGGTGTATCCGCCCGTCAAGATTGACCGCGGCCGCATTGAAGGCCGAGAACGCTTCCCATGAGCTGTCGTTTCTCGGTTCAAGGATCGGATTTTCGGTATGGCGACAGAGGCGGTGGGAGACGGACATGGAAATCTTTCGCGGTTCCGGAACCGGTGCCGGTTTCTTTTTTGCCGTCGCTTTCCGTTTCGTGTCCTTCAATGCCGATGGGAGCGTGTAGGTTTCCCAGAGTCGCGACATAGGGAACGTCTCGATGTCGCCGTCCTCGCGCTGGAAATAGGCGTAATAGTATTTTCCGATGTTCGCTCCGCCGAGCACCGACACCCTGGTGCCGAGCCATTCGGCGGGTGCCGTCCAGATCGGGGAGGCGCTTCGCCACAAGAGGAGCTCCGGCTGTTTCGCGTCGAAGAGCGCGGCGCCGATGGTCAGGCTTCCTTCGCGATTCCTCGCGGTATAGATGAGTACGATGCCGTACGGCGTCTTGGTCGCGGAGAGCGGCGTCAGTGCGGATACGTCGAAGGCGTGTGAGCGGGCCTCGAGCACGACGCCACGGGCGTTCCATTCCTTCAGCTTTGGATCCGTGAGCGAGAGCGCGATGAATTTCCGACCGGAGACGGAAAAGACCGCGATGGCATGGCGTTCATCGGAATCCGTTCCGACGAGTACCGTCGGATGACCGATGCCGTGTCGTTTTGCGGCCGTGGCCCACTCCGTTCCCGAATCGGAACGGAGGATCTCGAGAGCTTCTTCGTCCTGATCGAAATAGGAGAGAAAGAACGTTTCGCCGATGCGGCCGCCACGGAACGACGTGGCATTTCCGAACGGCTTCCCGCGTCGGCCGATCCGGGAGAAATCTCCGGAGACACTCTTTTGCGAGAATTTCGTCCCGTCGCGACTCGTGGAAATCAACAAACGTGTCGCGTCACTTTCGGACGGACGATGAAAAAGCAGGGCTTCCTTGCCGCCGTCAAGTAAGAAAAAGCCGGAATGTCGTTTTGTTTCAGTCATGCGCTCGGATCCAATATCTGTTCATAGTATATACCTAATGATCGGAAGTGAAAATGGTTTCGCGATCTCTCTCGTCCGATTTTCCACGTCGTGATATCGTTACGATTTGTTGTATTCCATTGAGAGAGATGTTCGTACAATTATGTTCTACGCTTTTTCTCTTTCCAGAAACGGTGGTGTATGCTATGATTGCCTGTCGATCAAGAGCCCCGTCCGGACGGGAATGACAGAAAATAATATGTCCGTCTTTTCGCTCACATCGCCGTATCAGCCCGCGGGGGATCAGCCCAAGGCAATCGAAGGGTTGGTTTCGGGTCTGCAAGAAGGCATCGCCCGGCAGACGCTTTTGGGAGTGACGGGTTCGGGTAAAACTTTTACGGCGGCCAATGTCATACAGGCGTACGACAAGCCGACACTCGTCATCGCGCACAATAAGACGCTCGCCGCGCAGCTCGCGCAGGAATACCAGACGTTCTTCCCGGACAACGCCGTGCACTATTTCGTCTCCTACTACGACTACTATCAGCCCGAGGCGTATCTGCCGATCACCGACACCTATATCGAGAAGGACGCGCAGATCAACGCGGAGATCGACCGTCTGCGCCACGCGTCCACTCAGTCGCTCCTCACGCGCAAGGACGTGATCATCGTCGCGTCGGTCTCGGCCATCTATGGACTCGGTTCGCCGGAGGAGTACATGAAGAATCATCTGCTACTCGAAGTCGGCGAGGCGTGTTCGCGGCCGGAACTCTTGCGCAAGCTCGTCTCCATATTTTTCACACGGACGAACGCGGACCTGCTGCCCGGGACGTTCCGCGCGCTCGGCAATCGGATCGAGATCATGCCGGTCTCCGAGAAGACCGTCTATATGGTCGAGCTTGCCGGGAGCAATATTTCCGAAATCACGAAGATCGATCCGGTCACGCAGCGGATTCAGGGGTCGCCGAAGTCGGTGTATCTGTTCCCGACGAAGCACTTCGTGGCCGACAAGGATGAACAGGAGCGCGCGATCGGGAATATCCGCGCCGAGCTTGCGGAGCAGTTGAACTATTTCGAAAAGACAGGCAAACTCCTCGAGGCCGAACGGCTCAAGCGGCGGACGAACTACGACCTCGCGATGATGGCCGAGATCGGTTATTGCAACGGCATCGAAAATTATTCCAGGCAGCTCTCGTTCCGGCCGGCCGGTGCTCCGCCGGAGACGCTTCTGGATTATTTCCCACACCTTCCTGATGGTACGCCGGATTTCCTGACGATCATCGACGAGTCTCACGTTACGTTGCCACAGATTCGGGGGATGTACGCGGGTGACCAGGCTCGCAAGAAAAATCTTGTCGAATTCGGGTTCCGGCTCCCTTCCGCACTCGACAACCGGCCGCTTCGCTACGAGGAATTCGACGAGCGCGTGGGCGCGGTCGTCTATACCTCCGCGACTCCGGGAGCATACGAACGGGAATCGAGCGGACGGATCGTCGAGCAGGTCATCCGACCGACGGGTCTTATCGATCCGGAGATTTCGGTGCGTCCCGTGCGGGAAAGTACGTCAGGTGAGTTCGAAAGAGTCACTCACCCCTCAGTCCCGAAGACGGGACAGCTCCCCTCCAAGAGGGGAGCAGGAAAGAGGGTGATCGGGCTGGGAGCGGGACCGAGAGGAGGTAAGAAAGAAACGGAAGATGCCGAAGGGAATTTTTATCCCGGGCAGGTCGGCGATTTCATCCGTGAGACCGAACTCGAGGTGGGTCGCGGCGGCAGAGTACTCGCGACCACACTTACGAAAAAGATGGCGGAAGACCTTTCGCAGTACCTGAAGGAGAGGGGAATCCGGGCCGAGTATCTGCACAGCGATATCAAGACGATCGATCGCATCAAGATCCTGACGCAGTTCCGCAAGGGCGAGTTCGACTGTCTCGTCGGGGTCAATCTCCTCCGTGAGGGACTCGACCTGCCGGAAGTGTCGTTCATCGGCATCCTCGACGCGGACAAGGAGGGATTCCTCCGTTCCGAGACATCGCTCATCCAGATCATCGGTCGGGCCGCGCGCAACGTGGCGGGACGCGTCACGCTTTATGCCGACAAAGTGACCGGCTCCATGCGGTATGCGATCGACGAGACGAACCGACGTCGGGCGATACAAATCGCGCACAATGAGGCGAACGGTATCACGCCCGAGACAATCCTGAAAACCATTCACGATATCACCGAGGACCTCGAGAGCGAACATGACAAGGCGGTCCGATCGATCCTCGCGATCGACGAGGTCGGCTTCGATAAGGATCCGCGAAAGACCATCCGTCGCAAGGAAAAGGAGATGAAGGAAGCGGTGAAGATCCTCGACTTCGAGACCGCCGCGATCCTGCGCGACGAGATCCGCGCGCTCGAGGCCCGCGAAACGAGAAACGGAAAATGAAAAACATAAAATGCAGGAAATGTCGTAAAGAACAAAAAAAGCTCTTATAAAAGCCGAAAATTTGAATATTGAACCGGTAAGAAAGTGCGGAACCGGGTTATTTGTTGTATACTGAAAGGAATAGGGATACGTAATATCAACATGTATGGATAAACGACAGCAATGGGTGGTTGCGGCAATGGTGGTATTGGTTTCGGTCGCGCTCGGTACGGTTGTTTATAGGCAGTTCGCGACTATGCCTACCGCGATTCCGTCTGAAGCTGGTCCAGTTGGATCGGTGTCGAAGCGGGCTCTGGAAACCCCAGCAGTTCCGGTGACGAATGTCGAGCCTGTTCCGGCAGGAAAGGCTTCTCCGGATGAAGTCGCGAAAGGTATCGCAGCTGACCTTTCGACCGAGGAGAATACGGCGGCAAATGCCGAGACGACGACGGAGAAAGGGACGGTGACGAACGGTGCGGCATCGCTTAACGATTATGGAAACGCATATGACGACAGCAAACTCTAAGAATATCCTTTCCCTGGTTGCCCTGCTTGCAGTGGGGATTTCCGTTTCGTCGGCATCGGTCGAAGCGCTTGGTGGTTCGACAATCCGTCCGTTGGCCTTGAAGCGGGAAATCGGAGCTGGCGGACAACAGGGAGCAGGACAAGAGGCCGGCCAAGGACAGTCCGGGGCGGGTACGCAGGTCAAGGGACAGTTCTGCAACCGGTTTACCGAGACGGCCGGTTCTATTTCCGAGAAGCTCTCGGGTATACAGTCAAGAATCGATGGACGAGGAGTGGACAAGACGGGCACGATTGATGGGAACCGTGCTACCCGGGACGCGAATCTGAAATCGGTCCGTTTAGGGCAGGATACCCGTCGCGCGGAATGGTACGCCAAACTTGATGAAACAGCCACGACCGACGCGCAGAAGACTGCTGTGGAGGAATTCAAGAAAACAGTCGACGCGGCGGTCATGGCGAGACGTTCCGCGGTCGACTCGGCCATAGCGGCGTTCCGATCTGGCGTAGACGCTCTCGTATCCGGAAAGAAGACGTCTGCGACGTCGGCAGCGGACAATTTTCGGTCTGCGGTCGATGCGGCTATCACTGTGGCGAAGTCGGATTGCGCGGCCGGGAACGATCCGGAAGCGATACGGAGCATGTTTCGTGCGTCCCTGAAGGCGGCCAAGGATACCCTTGCGACTGAGCGGAAGTCGGTGGAAGGAATTGGTCCCCAAATTGATACGCTTGCCAAAACTAGGAACGCGGCGACAAAGAGTGCGGTGGAGACGTTCAACGCGGCGCTCAAGGCTGCGACGGAAAAACTTAAGACAGCTTTTCCGGTAAGTAAATGACGGGTCATACCGCTATGGAAACAGCATTCTCCTTTCTTGATCGGGAGAGGTTTATCATCTCGGCCGATGATTACGGTATCCGGGACGCGTCCGCGGACATTTTGCCACTCGCGCAATCCGGGAAACTCGACCGGGTGGCGGTGATGGTGGACCGTGTCGCGCCGGCCGACGCGGAGGCGCTCGCGAAGACCGGGGTCTCGATCGATATTCATCTCGAGCTTACCCGGCTTGTCGGCACCGGTGAGAAGACGGATGATGGCGTGCTTGGTCGCGGATTCAGTTTCCTGATCCGATTGTGCTCCGGACACTTGTCCCCACGGGCGGTCGGTGGCGAGTGGGACCGGCAGCTTGAACGCTTCGAGGAGCTGTTCGGCCGGAAGCCGGACGGGTGGAATGTTCATGAACACTATCACTACTTCCCGATCTTTTTTCGCGTGCTGGCCGGGTTCGTTGAGCGGCACGGCGATGGGTTCGTGCGGTTCGGTCGGAAGGGAATCTTCTCCGGACGAGGTGTGACGCCGACGTCCATGATCCTTTCCGTTCTTCGATACTTTTGCCTGCCGGCATTCGTGCGGCATTCCGCACCGACTTCCGATTATATGGCGAGCTTCGACTGGTTTCCTGGTCGCGAGTCGGAACTTTTTGCCGGCGGGCGGCAAGGTACCGTCGAGTTGGTCTTTCATCCCGAACGATCGAGCGAGAGGAAATGGATCGAGGAACACATAGAAGCGAAAAACGTAAAACGAAAAGTGTAAAGCTTAAAGCATAAAGTGCAAAGCGTAAAAGAGCAGCCAAAAGTATGCCCCCGTGGTCGCGCCTCCGCGGTTTCGTATGGTGTGGGGGCGAACGGCAAAGAGCGAAATACGAGAACGAAATCGTATTCGGTATCATATTAGGTTGAATCAACGCCTATGTCCGAAGGATTGAAGGTGATCGGATTCGTGGAAGGGCTGCCGAATCGGTCCGTGCCGGAATCGTGGAATATCGAATCGCATCACCGGGCCGCGGACGCGCTTGATTCGGCTCTGCATGCCCGTATCGCGCGGATGAACGAACGACTCCGGAGGATCCCAGGATTCGAGGATAAGGGGAGCGTGTTGACGGATGAGGGAAGGATCGATGCGGATGCGTTTCATGCGGACCAGGGCGGTCCGTACGGCCAGGAGCGGATAATGAAGGATCGGGAATCGGTGAAGCTGTATGAGCAGGACTTCCCCGGACTGGTTTCGCCCGAAAAGCGGTTCCATGACGGAGAACTCGGTGAGGGGGCGGCGCTCTGCGTGTTGAACCGTTTTTTGGGGAACCGATTCCTGATCGTGCGAACCTCGAAATACGACGATTATCGGAACCTGGTCGATTTCATGGTCGTCGACCTCGAGAAAGGCGGAAAACCGATATGCGCCATAGATGAGATCGTCGGAAGCGAGGAAGGGAATGACAGGGTCAGAAAAAAGAAGGAACGTCTGAACCGTGAACAGGGGATGAGACTCCGGTACGGCGTTGCCGCGAAGGATGACGGAACCCTCGAACTGGGTGAATTTGCGCATCTTCCCGGTATCTATGCCGCCATCGAGAGGAAAGATCTGAAAGCCTTGTTCGAATCGGGAGCCGATCTCTCTTCCGATGACGGTGAGCCGTCCGAGGCGGAATGGGGCTTTTTCGATCGGATCATCGGATCGATGCGGCAGTATATCACCGATGTCGCGCTCCCGCCCGACAGTCCGGTTTATGAGTTTCTTCGCGTGGCGGAGGAACGACTGAACCGACATCTTTCCGAATAACACACTTCTCCTAAGGCTGTCTTTGCGAGCCCGTACTCGGGCGTGGCAATCCAGTCCAGTCGCTCGCGAGCGACAGGACCAGTCGCGTCGTTCGCGAACGACGGTGACCAGTATTTATGGCACGTACCTGGACCGCCGCGTCCCGCCCTTCGCGAAGGGCGGGACTCGCGCCCGCCTGTCCACGATATGGCATTTCGGGCAGGGAGACGGAGGGAGTTGGTTTCTTAGAAATGGTATAACAGTTCCATCCTTTTGTTAGAAAGGAAATTGCACTTCAGAATGGAACTTAAGTTTTGATTGTTGCCACCTTGTTTAATCCGTGGTATCATGCCTCGATGACCAAGAAGAAAACGGCGGCCGATAAGGTGGCGGAAAAGCGAGCGAAGAAGGCAATGAAACCGGAAGCGAAGCCGGTTGGTTTTGGTTTGACCAAAAATTCTCATCAGCCTGGAAAAGTAGTCTCCCACCCCTCAGTCTCGAGTACGAGACAGCTCCCCTCCGGCAGGGGAGCAGGAGACAGGGAAAAGGGAGTAGGAAGGGACCACCCCTCACTTCATCACGTCGCTCGCGAGCAACGTGACAAGCAGACTCGACAGCTCCCCTCTGAGAGGGGAGCAGGAAGAATTGAGGCGGGGAGGCCGAGCGAATGGATCGTCGTCTCAGGCGCGCGGACGCATAATCTGAAAAACATTTCCGTCTCGATGCCGCGCAACCGGATGATCGCGTTTACGGGGCTTTCCGGATCGGGCAAATCATCGCTCGCGTTCGATACGATCTTTGCCGAGGGGCAACGACGGTACGTGGAGAGCCTCTCGGCGTATGCGCGACAGTTTTTGAATACCATGCAGAAGCCGGACGTGGACGAGATCACGGGACTTTCGCCGGCTATCTCGATCGATCAGAAATCCGCCGGGCGCAATCCGCGTTCGACGGTCGCGACCATCACCGAGATCTATGATTATCTGCGCGTGCTGTTCGCCAGGCTTGGCCGACCGCGGTGTCTGGTCTGCGGACGAGAGATCGTCAAGCTCGCGCCGGACGAGATATTGGGTTTGGTCGGTGAGATGGCCAAGGCAGAAATCGCCGTACATAAAACGCTGACCAAAAGCGATACGATTCTTCTCTCCGCGCCGGTCGTGCACGGGCGCAAGGGGGAATACTATCAGCTTCTCTACGACGCGCTCGGTAAGGGATTCGCCGAGGCGGTGATCGACGGGAAGCGTCACAGTCTGCGTGAGCAGATCGTCATGGCCAAGAACAAGAAGCATGATATCAGTCTGGTGGTGGACGAGATCCCGCTCCGTGAGTTCGAACAGTTCCCGCAATCATCTGAGGAACGGTTGCGCGAGGCAGTGGACCGCGCGCTCGAGGAAGCCGAAGGCGTAATCGGTATCACGATCGGCGGAAAGGACCGGGTACTTTCGTCGAAATATTCCTGTCCGTATGACGGTTTTTCGTATCCTGAAATCGAACCGAGATTGTTCTCGTTCAACTCCCCGTATGGCGCATGCCCGGCCTGCAACGGCCTCGGCACCAAGCACTTCTTCGGGAATGAGCCGTGCGAGGTCTGTCACGGTTCGAGACTCCGTGAAGAGGCACTCTACGTGTATGTGGGCGGGAAGAACATCGTCGAACTGACGAGCATGACGATCGCGGACGCGAAGGCGTTCTTCGACGGTATCACGCTTACCGAGCGCGAGCGGCAGATCGCGGCGGTCGTATTCCGCGAGATCGGCAACCGGCTAGAATTCCTCCTCGATGTGGGACTGGAATACCTGACGCTCGATCGGCGGGCGAATACGCTTTCCGGCGGCGAGGCACAGCGTATCCGGCTCGCATCCCAACTCGGAAGCCGCCTGGTCGGCGCGCTTTATGTACTTGACGAACCGACGATCGGCCTGCATAGCCGTGACAACGATCGGCTCATCAGAACACTCGCGAGTCTGCGCGACCTTGGCAATACGATCATCGTCGTCGAGCACGACGAGGATACGATCTTCGCGTCGGACTACCTTGTGGACCTCGGGCCCAAGGCGGGCGTTCATGGCGGTGAAGTCGTCGTATCCGGATGGCTCGACGAGCTTTTGTTGGCAGAAAAGAATACTTCCGGTTCACTGACGCTCTCGTACCTGCGTGACGAGGAACGGATCGAGATCCCGAAAATCAGGAGATCCCGTGACAAGGGGACGCTTCGCGTCCGCGGTGGGAATATTTTCAATATCAAGAACCTCTCCGCCGACGTCCCGCTCGGCCGATTCATCGCGATCACCGGCGTGTCTGGCTCGGGGAAATCATCGTTTCTCTACGAGATCCTGTGGAACAATTTGCAGAAGCGGTTTGATCGGCGGTACCGTTCGAACAAGGTCGTGAATTGTGATTCGTTCCTGGGCACGGAATATCTTTCCCGTGCGGTACTGATCGACCAGAGTCCTATCGGCCGGACACCACGCTCCAACCCGGCGACGTATACCGGCGCATGGACGCATGTCCGCGACTTGTTCGCCTCGACCGAGGAAGCGCGCGTCCGCGGATGGAAGGCTGGGCGCTTTTCGTTCAACCGCCCCGGCGGACGGTGCGAGACCTGCGAAGGAAACGGGTTCATCGCTGTCGAGATGCACTTTTTGCCGACGGTGTATGTGCCATGCGATGTCTGCAACGGTAAGCGCTTCACCAAGGAGACGCTCGAGATAGAATATAAAAACAAGAATATCGCGGACGTGCTCGCGATGACCATCGAGGAGGCTCATCAGTTCTTCAAGGATATCCCGGCAATCGCGGACCGGTTGCGTACGCTCGAGGAAGTGGGACTTGGATATTTACAATTGGGACAAGCGGCGACGACCTTGTCTGGTGGTGAGGCGCAACGGGTGAAGATCGCCAGCGAACTGTATCGTCCGCACCTGGAGCGTACGATGTATCTCCTCGACGAACCGACCATCGGATTGCACTACGATGATGTGAAGAAACTTCTTGAAATATTGAACCGGCTCGTGGACAAGGGGCACTCGGTCCTGGTCATCGAACACAATATGGACTTCGTGAAATCGGCGGATTGGATTATCGATATCGGCCCCGAAGGCGGTGTGGGTGGCGGACAAATCGTCGCCTCCGGCACGCCCGAGGACGTCGCCCGGACCCCCGGCTCGTATACCGGGGAGTATCTGAAGCGGGCGCTGAAGTAGTCAAAAGTCGGCACTGGTTCCCGATGAGGTGGTTTCTTAAAGATATTTTACTCGACATATTCTAAAAAATGATATGCTGACTTCGACCGATCAAACACAAATCCCTGCGCCTCCGCTAAAAACTTTGGCGGCACGCGGTCCCCTCGGCACGGTCGTTCGTAAACGACGTGCCTCGAA
>JBAXFX010000017.1:0-21072 GCA_037139695.1 Candidatus Moraniibacteriota bacterium
CCAACGAAATTTTCGGATTTACAGCTCGACATGAGATTTGAGATAGATACTAAGACGCGATTTGTCTTTCAGGAAAAGTGACACGGGACGACGGCCGTTGTTTCGTGTCGTTTCAGCTTGTGAGCATCGGGATTCTCAGAGTGTGACGGTTTCTCCCGGAGCGAGGATGCTGACCTGTGCCGTGTCGCCGATGAGGTGTTCAAATTCTTTCGGATCAACTCCGATTGTCGGAAATGTGTCATAGTGCATGGGAATCACGGTCCGGGGTCCGATTATTTCGACCGCGCGAGCCGCGTCGTACATATCCACGGTATAGGTCGATCCGATGGGAAGGAATGCAAGGTTAAGGTGTTCCTTGGCGAGGAGCGCCATGTCGCCGAAGAAGGCGGTGTCGCCGGAGTGGTAGAACGAGAACTCCGGATGTCGGACGACGAAGCCGCACGGGGCTCCGACCGGCACCGAATGGATGGCGGGGAAGAACGTGATTCTCAGTCCGTGGGCCTCGACCGTACCGCCGAGATTGCCCGAGACGAGATCGGTAATGCCTTCCTTTTTGAATTTGTCGGCGAATCCGGATATCGCGACGACGGTCGCTCCGGTACGTTTCGCGATCGTTGTGGCATCCTCGAAGCCATGGTCGTAGTGGTCGTGCGTGACGAGGATGAGATCGGCCACGACGATATCGTCAGGAGATGAGAGCGGGCTCTTCGGGTTTCCGGTAATCCATGGGTCGATGAGAATCATCACGTCGTCGAACGCCAATTGGAAAGCGGCATGACCGAGGAAACGTATATCGGGCATAGCTTTTTCGATTATAGGTTCGAACGAAACGTCCTAGTCCAGGACGCTCGTCTTGGCGACGATTCCGTAGAGAGCGTCGAGTTCGTCGGTCATGGCCTTTATTTCCGCGGCCGTACCTTCCGTGATGACGGTGATGAGTCCGCCGTAGCGAGTGATGCCGGCACGCTCCAGATGCACGCCGAGCCGTGCGATGATGCGGTCGCCGTGCCGGGTCAGAATCTCGTTCACTTCCTTCGCATGCGTGCCCCGTTCCCTCACGAGGATAGATACCGTCGCTATATGGGTCTTTTGCTCTTCGGACATATGATTGTATCTATTGGATTATATTCGTATACGATAATGCTTTTTTGCTGGGCGAAAAAAAGCTTTTTACAGAATCTCATGTCTGAACTCTTTCACTTCGTCTTCCATTTCGACTTCGTTTGAGTGAATTTCGACGATTGTCCGTGACTTGACTACAGTGAAATATCTCAGATGTTTTCCTTCAGCTTGTGCGATCTTGATCTCGGCCAGGACACCGTTTGAAACCGGTCCGAATACCCATATCTCGTCGCATTTCCTGACGAGAGTATTGTTTCCCTTTCGGACCGAATCCCGATCTACCGAATCGAGCAGGAAGTAGTCATATATCATGAACGGATTCAGTGGCACCCCTCCGTTTTCCACGATGAATTTTGAAATGTGCGTTTTGAAATAAAAGAGGTGTTTCGACATCGCCGCATAGACGAGAGGCAGATCGTCGATAAGATCGAGGGATCGGTGTTCGAATGCCATATATCCTGTGGGATTACTCTAATGAAGCATACACTTCCGCATAGCGCTTCGCAGTGTCGCGCAGATCGAATTCCCGTTCGACATAGGCGCGCGCGGCACGGCCCATTCCGGCGAGCTTGTCACGGTCTTTTTCGAGCCCGTCGACCGCAGCAAGGAACGCGTTGCCGTCGCCACGAGGCACGGTCACGGAGATGGAAGGATTCGAGAACTCGCCGAAGAGGGGAATGTCCGAAAGGATGACGGGTTTGCCGCAGGCGTATGCCTCGATGATGATGAGTGGGACGTCGAACTTTCCCTTCATATCGACGACCGGGAAGGCGATGACATCGGAAAGGTTGTAGACACCGGGCATGTCTCCGAAGGTGTCGGAGCAGTAGAACCGGTTTTCGAGTCCGGCATCGGCGAACTTCCGGACCACTTCCTGCTTTTTCGCCTTGTCGGCATCGTTCTTGAGCCGGACGGCCCAAAAGAAACGGACTCTCGAATCGGGATGCTCCTGGTGGTAGCGGATGATTGCCTCGGCGAGCATGTCGGTCGCGCCGAGGCGGGCATACTCACCGATGTAAGATACGATGAAGTCGCCGTCCTCAAACCCGAACCGTTCCATGAGCTCGGGACTTTTCGGTTTTGGGCTGAAATGATCCAGATCGATGCCGGGATAGATCCGCTCGACGCCCGTGAACCCCATTTGCTCGAGGCGATTCTTCGAGCGGTCCGTATAGGTGATGATCCGGTTGGCGAAGAGCATTTTTCTAAGGTCGGTCTCGGAGTAGAGGTCCTCACGCAGGGTCGCGACCGTCTGGACGGTCCTTCCTCGCGTGGGTCGGAGAAACGTCCGTATCGCGAAAGCGTTGAGCTTGGCCGGGGTGAAGAGATAGTGCGTGATGTCGAACCGTCCGCGAAACCGGAACATCGTCAGGAAGAGCTGTGCCTTGGTGAGAAGCCCGAAATGACCGGAGCTGAAAACCGGTTCCTGAACGACCGAATCCGGAAGCGAGTCGAGGTGTCCGTGCGTCAGGATCGAAATCGGGAGCCCCGGGAGCGACTTCGCCAGGAAGTAGGCGAAAATCTTGGAGGCCTCGTCCCACGGCGGACACAGCGGTCTGGTCACGAGGAAGATGCTTTTCTTGTTGATCATAGGATCTACTCTATGGATTCATTGCTCAATGGTCTTATTGTTCTGCTATTAGGAATCATACGCAATACATGGCTCTGTGTCTTAAACTTTCTTCATAAGCATCCTTCATATTCCAACCCCTCCTGTCCTCCCCTTAGGATAAGGGGAGAGAACGTTCTTTTTTCGCTTGTACACTATCCAGAGTCTCCCTCTTTGTCCCAAAGAGGGACTGATTCCGATAACGAAAGGAATCAGGGAGATTGGGATGAGTAGGAGCAAGTTATATGGAAAGTATTTCGATTCTATATCTTTATTGAGAATCCATTATTGCGTATGACCCGCTATTAGATTACTTTTAGTTTTATTTCTGACTTGTAACGCTTGATTATTTTTCACTTTTCACCCCGTAGGGCTGTTTGAAAACGGCCACGGCGCATGCTCCCTTTTTACATTTATAGACCTACCGTTCCCGATAGATTTCCTTCTTCGTCCCGTCATTGGCGGTGACGGAGACGGACGTACGACCGGCATCGACCGGCACCTCGGGCGATACCGTCGCATCCTTTCCCTTCTCGAGCGTGACCGTTCCGGTTTTCAGCGCGGTACCGTCGCGAGACACGGTATAGGTGAAGCGCGTGGCCGAGGAATGGTTTTCGACGATGAAGGCGTCCGATGCCGGGTCCCGCGTCTCAAAGGAAAGCGTCCACCAATTTTTCCCGTAGTTCGGGTCGAGCCCACGGTCAATCTGGGAGAAGAGTACGCCCGATGCGATGACGAAGAAGGCAATGACGGCGAAAACCGTCACCGCGTCTCCCGAGGCGCGTCTCCTGAGCGTGACGATCGCCCGTTCGGATTGTCCGGTCGGCTTATCGGTTTCGTTCATAGATTTGGATGGTCGTTCCTGAATAAATGCGTGAGAAGGCATGGGAGCTCTCGAATTGTGCCGCATCATAGGTCGGGTTGACGGCCAGAAGATTCACGCCGACGTCCTTGAAGCATGCCTGACCCTCGGGGAGATTCGGTACGGAAATCATCTGGAGCGTGCATTGTTCGCGCGGGTTCGTCTCATCCGTATAGCGCTTGAAATAGCCTCGGGAGAGCGGATAGGCATAGCCACGCATGAAAAAGAGTTTCATCCAGGAATCCGCGGCGAGGTAGTTGTGATCCTTTAAGAAGAGGTCGCCGGGCTTCGTCCGATCCGCGAGATATCGCGAGGCGGAGAAGACTTCGACGGCGTCTTGTGCCTTCCCGGGATTCGGGAGGGCCGACTGATTTTCTTGTGAGCCATTCCACGTCGAGAAAGAGAACAGGACGAGCGCGGCGAAGAGGAAGATATTTCCGGGAAGGAACACGTCGTTTGCCGGTTTCCGTTTCGGATCGCGGAACAGGAACGGGAACCCGGCGAGGAAAAGCCCGGCAAGAATGGAGAATGGGAAGGAGAGGTAGGTCCCGATCCTGTCTGACGGGATATTGAGGAAAAGCCAGGTGGGCCGGAGTGCCATGACGAGCAGGATGCCACCCCAGCCGAGAATGAACGGGAAGGCCTGTGACCGCCGGATGGGACGGATCGAGGCGGCAACGAGGAGCGCGGCAAGACCGAGTGCCATGCGCGCCACTCCGGCCGATTCGGATGTCTGCAGGAAGGACAGTCCGGTTCGGGTCGCCTTGACCGCTGTGCCGACCGCGGTCGTTACGGCGTTCGTCTCGATATAGGTCGGCTTGGCTACGAGGAAGAAAAACGCGACGGCGAATCCGATGGCAAGGAGCGGATAGGGAGAGAAGAATACTGTTCCGATCCGTACGGCCAGTGCCGGCAGGCGACGGATCGAGACGACAAGCAATGAAAGGAAAATCCCGACAATCACGAAGGCAAGGACGAATGTCGACAAGTGGTGCGTGTAGGCGAGTGTCAGCGCGAGCAGGACGCTCAGGCCGAGGAACCGCGCATCCTCTTCCATGAATGAACGCAACAAGGCTAATAGGACGAGCGGGATCATCAGGTTCCCGATAAGGTTTCCGACGACGCCACCGGAAACGAACTTCGCTTCGGGGGAAGCGAATGCGAACAACGGACCGGCGAAGAAGAGGACGGCAAGACCGACGGACACCGGGGAAATCGATCCTTCGGGGAAAAGGAACGAGGCGAGCCTTACCGAAAGCGCGAAGAGCGAGACGATCGAGACGATGTTGATCAGGAGGAGGAACGAGACTGGGAATGCGGAGAAAAACGATACGCCGGAGAGCTCGGCGATGGCGGCGAACGGAAGGTGTTCCCCAATGATGAAATCGGAAATCGGTTCGGGAGCGGAGAGTGCCGAATGTCCGTTTCCGACGTCGACAATCTCTCGCTTGGAATAGTCCGGGAGGCGTCCCGTGTCAACGATGACCTTGGACCAGTACATGTGATGGCCGAGGTCGGTCGCGGTCGGAACACCGGCATCCACGAGGAAGAGCGTCTTGAGGAAGATGGTCAGTCCGATCAGGAGGAGGAAAAGACTCCGTTGGGTGGGCGAAAAACGGACATGTTCAGGGCGAACAACGGTTTCGGATGTCGATGCGGTCTTTTTCCACGTTGCCGGTGCGTATCGGTCATATATCAGCCGCAAGGCGACGGCCGCGAACGGCACGACGAGGAGCGATGCGAGGATGATCGGAGGCGTGAGTGCCACCTTGGCTTTTCCGAAGGCGATTATCGAGAAATCGAGCGAACCGAGACCGAGCGCAAACGAGAACGCGAACCGTTCGAGCGAGGAAACCGGAAAAGACCGCCCGAATATCCCGTAAAACAGGAAATATCCGGAGAGCGGTATGGAGAGTGTGACGATGAGAAACAGGAGGAGTATCATACGGACAGTATACGGGAAAGCGGCCGGAACACCAACCGAATCAACGGGGGCGGTCAGCTTCGAATGTCCGGATATATCGGTCCGACAACGCGTCCCAATGGAAGCGATTCCGAACGAAACTGTTCGCTCGTATGCCTTCGGCCTTGAGTTGCTCCCGATTGCCGATCAGTCGCGTTATCTCGGCAACGTACGCGTCCGCGTTTCCGGCTTCGAGTAGGGAGCCATTTTCTCCGTTGACGATAGCCTCGGTCAGTCCTTCGAGATCGGAAGCGATGACCGGAAGTCCGCAAGCATTCGCCTCGATGACATTGATGCCGAAACCTTCCATCGTTCCCGGGACGGGTATGTTCGGGGAGACGGCGAGGTCGGCCGAATTGAGCAGGGTCAGGATATCTGGTCGGGGCAGGTTCGTGAGGAGCTGAACCGTTCTCTCGAGCCCCAGTTCCGAGACGGCGCGGGCACAGAGCGGAAAATAATCCTCGTCGCCCGCAGCATGTCCGGAGACGACTCCGCCGGCGGCTACGAAAAGGACCTCGTCCGGCAGACGGGGGACGACGTTCCGAATGAACCACTCGACTCCCTTGTGTTTCACGTAGCGTCCGATCCGGACGATGACAAATCGCTTACCCGTCTTTGTCCCGAGGAGCGTATCGAGCGCAGCACGGTCTTTGGGGACGATGAGCGCATCGGGGTCGATGCCGTTTTGTATGACCGTGATCCGATCGGGTTCGATGCCGACCTTGACCGCTTCTCGTTTCGTGAACTCGCTTACCGCGAAAACATGATCCATGGCACGCAAGGACGGTATGTTCACCGCTTGGTAACATTTCGAGAGGATACCCGGCTTTGAGCCGTATCTGAGGTCGAGACCATGTACCACGCAGGCGGTCCGCATCTTCGGACAAAACCACGAGAGCACGAACGCGACCGGTGCCAGTACGCCGTCACCGACCAGAAGGACGTCATTTCGGTACAGATTGAAAAGGGAACGGATGAAGGCATACGGAAGAAAGAGTGGGAAGAAGCTCTTCCCACGTCGGTTCGCGATAAGCGTCAGGTCGGTCTTCTTGCCGAGCCAGAACGCGAGGTCGCGGTTATGGTTCTCGATGCCGCCGATGACCGGCGGGTAGGCGCGGGAAATGAAGAGTATCCTCATATCATTCGTCTTTCCTTTCCTCCTTGGAACGCTTGTCATACAACCGTTTTTTGGCGAGGTAGAGTTGTTCTTCGACGAGAAGTCTGTTGGACCGTACCATGTCGGCAAGAAGGGCGAATACGACGAACTGCAATCCGACGACGAAGAAGATCGCCGCGAATGCGAGGTAGTTCCGATACGGGGAAATCTTGAAATCCTGGAAATATGAGACCAGGAACAGGATGAAGAGGATAAGCGCGAGGCTGATCATAAAGAGTCCCGGGATGCCGAAAAATTTCATCGGGCGGACGTCGCGCACCGCCTTTAGGATGATTCCGAACCCGTTCGAAACGAATTTCACGATTGATTTTGTGATTTTCGGTTTCCGGTCGGAGTGATAAGTGACGCTGATCGGGATCCACCGGAGCTTGAGATTCTTCCCGATGGCATCGATGATCGTTTCCTGCGTGTAGGTGAAGTTCACATTGACGAGATTGAGCCGCATAAGCGTTTCCCGATTGTGCGCGCGGAAGCCACAGGTGAGGTCTTCGGTCTTCGTATTGAGGAAGAAGCCGACCATAGCGGCGGCGAAGCGGTTCAGGAAACTCCGTATCCAGGGAATATCCTTCGCGGCGATGTTTCCGAAACGGTTCGCGATGGTCATATCACATTCCGAATCGATGACCGGCTTCAGCAGTTCCGGGATATCGTTCGGATCGAACTGCCCGTCGGCATCGATGTTCACCATGAAATCCGCCCCGTTCTCCAGGGAGCTTTCGACCGCGCGTTTAAAGGAATACGCAAGCTTCCGGTTCGGCTTGTATGAGACGATGATGTTGGCTCCCGCCTCTTTGGCGCACGTCACCGTCGTATCCGTCGAGCCGTCGTCGATGACCTGTATGCGCTTCTCGGTGAGGACCGTTCCGGACCCGGTCCTATAGAAATCCGACTCGAAGCTCTTCCTGATCCGGCCGATGGTTTCCGCGATCTTTTCTTCCTCGTTATAGGCGGGGATATTCACGATAAGTTTCATATCGTAATCGGGTGATAAAAATTATAGCTTCTTGATCATGAGGCCGAGGTCCACGCAGTTCCACTGACATTGTGTGACGGCCCCGTCCGTCTCTTTACGCACGAGCGTGTCGCGACAATCCGTGGCCATGGCGGCGCAGTGTTCTTTCTGGGCATTCCAATAATTCCAGTTCGGTTCGTACCCGAAATACCGCAACACGAACATACCGACCGTGAAGGCGCCGACGACCCAGATGACGGTACGAAGCAAAGAAAACATATTGTGTCACTTATTACCTTCCGATTCCCTTATACGCGACCCCGACCCCCGTCATTGCGTCGCGGTCGAAGGCGTTCTGCCCGTCGACAAACACCCGGACCCCATGCTTGGCAAGCAGCTCCGGCGTGACCGATTCGAGGAACTCGCGGTGCGCCGTAACGAGGATAACCGCATCGGAACGGGTAAGTATCGCCTCGAGCGTCTGTTCGGTCGAGAGCCGGAGGATATGCGGATCGAAGGTCGCCACGTCTGCCCCGTACCGTTTCAGTTCCGCGATGACGTCCTCGGCGGGGGATTCCCGTAGATCGTCCACATTCGGCTTGTACGCGAGTCCGAGTACGCCGACTTTGGTCCCGTTGAGTGGCAACCGGATTTCGTTCAGCTCGTCGCGCAGCAGCTCGACGGCATAGGCCGGCATGGAATTGTTGATCTCACGGGCGATCTTGAGGAACCGGTGGTCGAAGCCGGACTGCTTGGCCCGTTCGATGAGGTAGTACGGGTCGACCGGGATGCAGTGCCCGCCCACGCCGCACGATGGGTAGTGCGCCATGAACGCGAACGGCTTGGTCGCGGCCCCTTTGATCACGTCCTTCACGTCGATGTCGAGCTTGTCGAATGACCGGGCGAGCTCGTTGACGAACGCGATATTGATGTCGCGGAACGAGTTCTCGACGATCTTGACCGCCTCCGCCTCGCGGATGGACTTCATCGGTCGGATTTCGCCGTCGACGATGCTCCTGTAGAAGGCGAGCGCCCGCTCCAGTCCTTCGGGGCTCGTCGATCCCACGACCCGCGGGATGTTCTTGACCGACCACTTCTTGTCGCCGGGATTGATCCGCTCGGGGCAGTGCGCGAGATGGATGTCCTGACCGACGACGAACCCGGCCTCCTCGAATATCGGCTTGACGATCTCCTCGGACACGCCTGGATTCACGGTCGACTCCAAGACGACGAGCGCACCCTTCTTGGCGTGCTTCGCGATCATCTCGGCCGCTCCCTTGACCGGGGCGAGATCTGGGAAATGCATATTGTCGACGGGCGTCGGCACACAGATGAGGATGATATCCGCCTCCGAGAGGACCGACGGGTCGGTGGTTGCTTTGAAAGGGTATTTCGGAAGTTCTTCCGACAATCCGGCATCCTCGATCGGGGATTTCCCATCATTAATGAGTGCGACTTTTCGTGTATCGAGATCAACACCCGAGACGGCATACCCGCGCTCCACGGCACGTACGGCTATCGGCAATCCGACATACCCGAGGCCGATGACGGAGAGGGAATGGTCGGTCGGGGATATCGGTTCTATTGTTTCAGCCATAAAGCTTTATTACTGGTTTCACCGCCATTATACGGAAAAGGAGCAAAAAAATCAATCATTCCGAAGAAAGGCCGATGTGATAGCGGAATGATTCATCCGCATCGGGATACCTTTCTCTTTACTCTCCTGCCATTCCTCTTTTCGTCATTTCCGTTTATACTGGAGGTATGATCATCGGTATAGACGCCTCATTCTTACGGAAGCCCGGAAGCGGGATCGGACAGGTGACGGAGCAGACGCTTCGGGCTTTGTCGCGCGCTCCCGAGGCCGTGAAACACCGGTTCATACTGTATCTCGAGGAATATGCCGACCTCTCTTTTCTGCCGGGAAATTTCGAAAAGCACATCTTTCTTCCCTCCTGGAAGCGCGACGACGTGCCCCGGCGCATCCTATGGGAGAAGATGCTTCCAGCGAAGGCGGAAGAGGACGGGTGCAATGCGTTCATCAGTCTCTCGCAGTCGGTGGCCATTTTTCCTACCGTTATTCCCGAGTCGGCCGGCATCCGGCATATCATGGTCGTGCACGACATCATACCGGTCCTGTTCCCGCAGTACCGAAGCACCCTTACGAACGCGATCCATTCATGGGCGACCGTTCGCGCCATTCCGCAGGCCGACCGGATCCTCGCGGTATCACAGACGACCCGCCGCGACCTGACGGGGACACTCGGCATTCCCGAAGAGCGGATTGTCGTCGCATATCCCGATTGCGCGCCACGCTTCCGTGAGACGGTTTCCACGGAGGATGCAACCGCTATTATCAAGGGGTACGGTCTCGTTCCCGGATACATCTATCACGGCGGAGGACTCGAGATCCGCAAGAATGCCGAGCGATTATTGCAGGCATACGCGAAACTCCGAAGCGATCGCGAGGATGTCCCGCCTTTGGTGATTTCGGGACGGGTGTACGTCCGAAGCAACCGGCTCGCGACGGACGTCGTCGGTATCATCGCCCGGCTCGGTCTTGAGGATCATGTGAAACTGCTTGGCTTCGTACCGGACGAGGATCTACCCGCCCTCTACCGATGCGCGCTTTTTTTCGCGTTCCCGTCGCTCTACGAAGGGTTCGGCATCCCGATCGCCGAGGCGTTCGCCATGGGAACGCCGGTGCTTGCCGGGCAGAGTGCCGGAGCGGTGCCGGAAATGGCCGGAGCGGCGGCGCTTCTGGTCGAGACATCCGACGTGTCCGCGATCGAAGTCGGACTCGAGCGACTGATCGATGACGCGTCCTTCCGTGACACGCTTGTTGAACGCGGAAAGGAGCGGGTCAAGGATTTCTCCTGGGACGTTTTCGCGCAGGCGCTCCTCGACAGCGCTGTGCCGAAGGAAGCGTCCTAATGATAGCTTTGAAAATGAGTGATATGTCGCGGATGAAGGATGTCCCGAAAATCGAACGTCCCCGCGAACGGATGGAAAAGTATGGGCCGGAGAAACTCAAGGATGAGGAACTTTTGGCGATTTTGTTGCGGACGGGACTCAAAGGAACGAATGTCGTGACGCTTTCGAAAAAGATCCTTTCGACGTTCCGCGAGAAGGGAATCGGAGAAGCGACCGTCGCGGAACTAAAAACAATCAAAGGACTCGGTGCGGCCAAAGCCTGCGAGATTGTCGCGTGCTTCGAACTCGGCAAGCGATTGCTCAAGGACAAACGGACGGCCGTGCTTCTGACGCCCAAGGACGTCTGGGAGCGGATGGAAGATATCCGAGGGAGCAAGAAGGAGCACTTCGTCGTATTCTTCCTCGACAGTCGGAGTCAGGAAATCCGTCGTGAAACCGTCTCAATCGGCACGCTCGACGAGAGCCTCGTCCATCCGCGCGAGGTCTTCGAATCCGCCATAAGGCACAATGCCTCCGCCATTATCGTCGCGCACAACCACCCGTCCGGCGACCCGACCCCGTCGCGAGCCGACCTTGCCGTCACCCGCCGCCTCCGTGACGCCGGCGACCTCCTCGGCATCCCACTCCTCCGGCATGTGATCGTAACGAAATCCAGCTGGGAAGAAATCAATGTCGATTAATAATTATATGAAAGTTACAAAAAACAATCCCTTATTTGAGGGATTATTTTTATATTTCAGATCTTGATCTGTATGAGAATGCGTGCTTTACTTTGATTATGGCTAAAGAGCATTCTTACGGTGCTACACTCAAGAATAACGTGACCGAAAACGAAGCGGTTAGTTTTTTGCTAGCACAAGATTATAGGTTCCGAGTTCCGATGAAAGATGAACGAAAAATTATCCTGCAGGCACTGAATTTGCCGTCATCATTTTCCCGTGCGTTTGACCTTGTGTTATTTCCCGCCTCATATGAAGGGAATATGGATGAAGATTCATTGAAGGACACAATCCTAGTTGAGCTAAAGACGACCAGGAAATATCTCCCAAACAATCCTGACGGGTTCTTTTTCGGAGCGACGGAAAATGAATTTCAACTTGCGCGTATGCTAGGTGTCAGATATCGATTTTGTTTTGTAAGTCTCCATGCTGAGAGCTTGAGTCATGCTCTTTTGACACTTGAAGAGGTGGAGGGGAAAATAAAGACGAAACGAATCCAGTATCAGATAAATCTGTGACATATTCTAGCTGACCCCTTTTATCTATTATTGGTAACTTATCTTGATCTTGATCTAATTTTCTAAATGGGTTACCTTTAATGGGTCGTCCAGTAAGCGGAAGCTGCTGGTGACTAATCGGAAGATTAGACGATGCTGGCAAACAAGCAATCTAGAATGTCAGAGTGTAATTGTAGTTTGTTGCTTCTTGCGCACCGTCACATGGTTTTCATGTGATTTTTTATTTCAAAAAACAAGAGTATGGAAAAGTTAGATATTAAGTTGCCGGTTTTTGACGATTCGGATGTACGAAAACTTAAGACGATGCATGAGGATAAAGGCATTCGATATTTCGTGGCGACGATTAGTGCAAAGCGACTTGTTACAGGCGATGCGTCAAAACTAGATCAATGGAAAGAGGTTAACCCTCGTGATGCAAAGGAAAGTTCATATGTCTGGAAATCGATGCAAGAATCGCTTGATTTTGATGCAGAGAATTTTATTTATAAAAACAAAGGAATCCTTCTGCTTGTGAAGGACTTCGTATACGACAATAAAAACAAATCAATAAATTTCACTCTTACAGAAAAGCTATTGCATGGCATTGTTGATGGTGGTCATACATTCGCTATCCTGAAACATAATGCGGAAGAGCGAACTTTGGCAGATGATGTCTACATAAAGGTTGAATTTATCGTTGGTATTGATGATAGGAACCGTGTCGCTGATCTAGCAGAGGCTCGGAATACAGCGGCGCAAGTGAAAGATGAAAGTATTATGAATTTGAAGGACTCATTTCAAGCTATTAAGCGAGAATTAGATAGTGAGCCGGACTATTGTGACAAAATTGCATATAAGGAATACGAAGAAGGGAAGGATATTTCGATAAAAGAGATACTTGGATATATGGTCGTTTTTGATAACGATGTATTTTCAACAGATCAGGCGCCTATTTTCGCGTATTCTAGTAAAAAGCGAGTATTGGATTATTTTATCAACGAATCAAATACGACGCGGCTGAATAGAAATATTGCTCCGCTTCTGCCAAATATTTTGCAGTTAAGGGATAATATATACAAAGCAATTCCAACCTTATATGAAGGACGGATTACCATGCTTAAGAAAACCGGTGCGCCGGATTCTATCGTAAAGGACTTTTCAAAGAAAAGTAAGAAAGTCCATTTGAATTTCATTGATCGTGAAGTAGATTATAAGATTCCAGAAGGATGGGTATTTCCTCTACTTGCTGCTTTTAGGGAGTTACTTGAAGAGCATAATGGAACTGTTCGGTTTAAAGTAAATCCTTCTGAATTTTTACAGCAACATATAAAAGAGATTGGAGTAGTATTTACAAATATTCTCAAGGAAAATCCTGATCCACAGGTCATTGGAAAAACTCCAAGTATATGGATAAACCTTGCGTATAAAATTCGTACCCTTGCAGAATAGACTGTTGATTGTCGCTAAACCCTATTTCAACTTGGAGTCGGCAAGCGGAAAGGATTGCGGGTATGAGGTGGTATGGAGTAGCCAGTGGGAGCCGGGTGCCGTGACCCAGCATGCGTCGGAAATCTATGTTCGACAATTCGGCGAAAAGGGACACTCCTGTGACGATATCCAGAAAGTCGTATCCGATCGTTTTGACGAGATTGCCGACCATGATCTTTTGGTCGGTGGGTTTCCATGTCAGGATTACTCCGTCGCTCGGACACTGAGTCATTCGGAAGGACTCAAAGGAAAGAAGGGTGTCTTGTGGTGGTCAATTTATAATATATTGGAAAAAAAAGGAAAAAAAGCGCCGAGGTTCATCATGCTGGAAAATGTGGATCGTCTGTTGAAATCGCCTGCCTCGCGGAGAGGGAGGGATTTCGCGGTCATGTTGGCTTCCCTTGCTGATTTGGGGTATGTCGTCGAATGGCGCGTTATCAATGCTGCGGAGTACGGGTTTCCTCAGAGGAGGCGCAGAGTCTTCATTCTCGGGTATAAGAGAAATACGGGAATCAATCGGATGATGAGGAAATCGGTGAAGACGGAATGGATGACGAAGGATGGCGTTATCGCGAAAGCATTCCCAGTGGAAAAGGATGCGTTTGTCGCCACTGAATTCAAGATAGAGGGAGATCTTGCCGAGGTCACGAAAACATTTTCCTCGGATCAGCCAGCGAAAAGTCCGTTCGAGAATTCCGGAATCATGATAGATAGGAAAGTCTACACGATGAAGGTGTTCCCGAAATCGTCGCGTAAGCCGGTCGTACTGGGCGATGTCATCGAGACCGATGAGAAGAAAGTGCCTGATGCGTATTTCATCGGAAATGATGAATTGAAGGCGTGGGAATATCTGAAGGGAGGGAAGAAAGAGCCGAGGAAGACAAAAACAGGCCATACATACCACTATTCCGAGGGCCCGATGGTTTTTCCCGATTCGCTGGATAGACCATCCCGCACTATCGTAACCGGTGAGGGCGGTCGTTCCGCTTCACGGTTTAAACATGTTATCAGGACGAAGTCCGGACGGTTACGACGTCTTATGCCGATCGAGCTTGAGCGGTTGAACATGTTTCCTGACAATCATACGAAATTCATGACTGAAGACCGGGAGACGCCAGAAATACGGCGTGCCTTCATAATGGGAAACGCGCTTGTTGTCGGTGTCATTAGGGAACTTGGGAAATCGTTGCGAAAATTCGCCGAAAAGGAATGAGTGTTGAATGTGTGTAACTGAAATTGATTGCAGTTCCATGAAACATGTAACGGGTAATAGCTAAAGACTATGAAAAACAAAAGCGACAAATTAGCAAAAGAGGCTTTTGTTTTGTACTTAGTTAAAGAAGGCTATTCTGATATTAAAATTGTGAAAGCGCCGGCAGATATAGTCGCGTTCAAAGATTCGGTAAAATATTATTTTGAGATAAAGAAAACTGCTGCGGAAAATGAATATTTCGGAGCAGCTACTTTGACCGAATGGAGAGCCGCATATTCTAATCCGGACACTTACTTCTTTGTAATATGCGTGGAAAAAGGACAGACTTTTGACTTTATATTGTATTCACCGGAAGAGTTCGAAAAATTTTCTACCATACCTCCATTCAAAATATTCTTTAATGTGCCCTTGAAAGGAAGTGACAAAGCATCATCCATAAGAAAGAATAAATCAGCGATTCGGTTATCAAAAGAAAAGCTAAATAAATTGGATGAAATTTACACAGTAATTAAGGATTAAGGAAAGTTAGATTGCCGAATAGCCGGTCAGATGTCTGACCTGAAATCTGAAAAACGATAGGGCTGCAAGGAAGAAGGGGAGTATATAAAGTCAGAAATAATTTTGAATTTCGAATTTCGAAAGGGGAGCGGGAACCCGCCTACACCAAGGCTACGGCGTGGCACAGCCCGCCTACACCAAGGCTACGGCGTGGCACAGCCCGCCTATGCCAAGGCTGCAGCGTGGCACAGCCCGCCTACGTTAAGAAAAGTGATACGTTGTCTGTGCGGAGATGAAGAACTGGCGGTAAACGAAGACGATAAATAGAAGAAGAGCTTATTTGAGCCATATTCTATAATTGGAGCGCAGAGTAGATTATAGTTTGCTAGCAGTAAGCATTATAGATTATGCTATAAATTTTGGGTTGCCTTACATTAGACGCTCGGGGATGCGTACGCGATATTTTCAAAAGTGCGGATCGAGGGTTTCATAGAGGTGAAAGATGGATTTGAATATGGCAAGAAGAACGGATTGAGGAATCGAATCAAGTCGAACCATGTTGATTTTCTGATTTGTGACCGAGTGACGACCGAACCGCTCTATGTGATTGAACTGGATGGTTCATCGCATAATCGCCTTGATCGACGGGAACGTGATGATTTTGTCAAAGAACTCTATCAGGCAGTTGGGCTCCCGTTTTATTCTCTTCTCAGGGTCTAATACCCCGCGGCTTGCCGCGGATATGTCTCACGGAGTGGGACTGGATCCCGGATCAAGTCTGGGATGACAAGTCGGGGGATACCTCGCGGCTTGCCGCGGGGTAGTTGATTGCCCCTATTTTAATAATAGGGGTAAAAAATCGGAAAACGTGCCCGTATGTGCGCCGAGCGCCTATTGAGAATGCTGCCGTGTTGAGGCTCTTTTCGGGGTGGTATTACTGTTCACCAAACAAGGCGACACTCTCTTAATGACTTATATAAGCCAGAATAGCGACTCTTGACTGTACTACGGGAATGCGATACCATAGAAACATAGGTTACTGACCCATTCGATTCCTCTAGTCACATATGGTACGAACTGAGATAAAAAGTTACGTCGCACGACAGCTGTCCGAGCAGGCTAAAATCCTGCGTCTTTCGGCGTATGACGGAAATGGAACTGCGAATCTCAAAAGATTCTTCTTCTACCGCATCGACAAATTTGTCCGTGACTTCCTTTCTGCACACAGCGAACCTCGATGGATCATTATTCCCGGACTTCGCGGTGTCGGAAAGACGACCGTGCTCGCACAGATCTATTTTCAGTACGCACACATTTTTGGAAAGAACATCCTCTATATTTCGCTCGACGAAGTGACGAAGAAGCTGGGGAGCAATCTGTATGAAGTCCTGGACGCATATGAGGAGTTGCTGTCGGTGAGTTTTTCGCAACTTGAGGAAGACGTCTTGCTGCTTGTGGATGAGGTTCATTTTGATCCGGACTGGCAGTTCGCGCTGAAATCGCTCTTCGATACGTCCCGGCGAGTGTGTATCCTTTCGACCGGTTCTTCCGCGATTGCGCTCAATACGACCACCGATGTCGCCCGGCGTTCCCATACGGAAAAGATGTATCCGTTGAAGTTTACGGAGTATGTGATGCTGTCGGATTCGCTTGACCATGCGAAACAGTCGATATCGTTTCCACCGAAATTGGGGGAGACCATAGCCGCGGCGTTGTTTGGGAGTGCCTCTGCGGATGAAGCGTATGCACGGCTCCAGGCGGTACAAACGGAAGTTGCGGGATATTGGCAAAAGGCGGACAGGCAGTCCATTAGCCGCTATCTCAAGTTCTATTCGACGCCTTCGGTATTGCCCTATGCGGACGATACGGTGATATATGCGAATTTGAATTCCGTTATCGATCGGGTGATAGAAAAGGACATACCGACGATGAAATCGTTTACGCCGGATATACAGGCGAAGATTCCGGCGTTGCTCTTCGTTCTTGCCGGTTCGGATACGCAAAGCATACCGAGCATAGCGGGTGAACTGAAAGATATCGATGTGAAGACGCTCGCCGTGATTCTCAAGGTTCTGGAGGATGCGGAAGTCCTTCTGCGTGTCTATCCGTTCTCCGCCTCGGCGCCGAAGAAGGTGAGGCTTCCTTCCAAATATCTTTTTCTTGCCTCAAGTTTGCGCGCAGCGTTGCTTCATCTGATCGATTCGCGATCAATTGATATTCAGCATAAGGGGAAACTGCTTGAAGATGTCGTGGCGATGTATATATATCTGTATTTTCGGGAGTTGGCGGGTTGGACGATGAGCTATGATTCCGGAAAGAACGGCGCCGACTTTATCGTCGATGGGGCAGGACGGAGGATTGTCGTCGAGACGGGTTGGAACAAGCGAACCCATCAACAGGTGGTGAAAACGTTGGAAACCGTGAAAGGAACGTACGGACTTGTGGTAACCGATTCATGTACGCTCGGAGTGAAAGACAATGTCCTCTTTGTCCCGTTTGAATTTTTCTTCTTGCTCTAAGATGTAATGCTATGGAAATAATTTATATTCTCATAAACGAGGCGATGCCGGGGTACGTGAAGATCGGTCGGACGACGAATCATCTCGAGCAACGGATACGAGATCTAAGTGCGTCGACGAGCGTGCCGTTACCGTTCACATGCTTTTATGCGTGTACGGTGAAGGATTCGGCCTTCGTGGAACATCAGTTACACGATGCGTTCGATAACAACCGTGTCAATCCGCGACGTGAGTTTTTCTCTATCGATCCAGAGCGGGTTGTGGCGGCTCTTAAGCTGGCTGAAATTGAGAACATCACGCCGGGGAGAGATATCGTCGAAACGAAGGAAGATCAAGAAGCTTTGGATGAGGCTCGGAAACGTCGGTCAGTATTTGATTTTTCGATGGTCGGCATCCCGGTTGGTTCTGAATTAGTTTTCAGTCGTGATGAAAACAAACGGGCAAAGGTTGTCGATAATCGGATGATTGAATTTGATGGTGTAGTGACCAGTCTTTCACATTCAGCACAAGGAATACTCGGGTATGAGTGCGGTGTCGCTGGAACTGATTATTGGATGTTTGACGATGAGACTTTAAGTGAGCGAAGGCGGAGAATGGAAGCGGAATAAATCAGTTATAAATATCAAAAATACAAAATACATATGAGTCAAAAAGAGGATTTTGCGAGGAGTCTGATAAAGGGAAAGATCGCAGAGACGGTGTTCGCGCAGATGTTGCGCGAGTCATAAAAGTAAAATGATAACTATGCCAGAAATGTTTGGGAAAGGAGGAGGAATGAAATTTTTCGCAGGCTTTATAATGACAATGTTATTACTAATAATTTTTTTTATGGCTATCCAGAACTCCGTGCAACATTCTGTGAATCCCTCCGTATCAGACACTTCTTCCTTGTTCGGTATCGGTACGGTTTGGGTCATGTTCTTTGCCGTATTCATTGTCGTTTTCTTGATCAGGGCACTGGCTTTATGGTATTGGAAGATCGACCGAATCGTGAATTTGTTGGAAAAAATCGAAGAGAACACTCGGACCGCCGCAAGAGTCGGTTCGAATCCTGTTGCGACGGCATTTTCCGATCCGGAACAGTCGAAAAAGAAGGGTGGGCTGTGGGCTGCGCTGAATAGGAAGATTTTTTAGGAGGAGGGAGAATCGCTGTTCACGAGCTCACGGGTTGGGAACCATACGTGTCCCAAAAATAACGAAGAATCGAACAAAATAACCCTCTCTAGGGCTGTTTTTTGACTCTTTTTGTTCCGCACGATATTCAAATGAGACGAAAGAACTGAAAGAGATATCAATTAAAAGACCCTGTTTATCCTTCGATCAGGGAGTCGTTCTTAAGATAATTTGAATAAAATCAAAATACCTGCACCAGAGCTCGCTGAACAGGAACGAATAGTCGCGATTTTGGATAAGTTTGACGCACTCGTGAATGATATTTCGGTTGGTCTGCCAGCCGAACTTTCTGCTCGCAGACGGCAATACGAGTACTATCGGGGAAAACTCCTCGATTTTACGCCAAAAAAGCCTCTAAAATCCCTGTAGAGCGTATATTGACAATAAACACGCTCTACAGGTAAAATACGAGCATGAAAGCCATACTCTCAACATCGGACTATTTGCGCAATTCAGACCGTTTCATTGACGGGCTGGATTTTTCCGACCCGCATTCTTTTACGATATATTCCAATCCGAAGTGGTTGAATGTTCATCCGGCAATTTTGACGTTGTTGGCCGCGATGGCGATGAAGGTCGGAAAGGAGAATGTCCGATTTGATAACTTGACCGCCCTGTCCGGTTCATACCTTGACCGTATGGGCCTGTTCGATTTCACGACTCAGCCGTCGCCGTATCGCATCAACAAGAAGGAAGAGGTGGGCCGGTTTATCCCTATTACCATTATCAGGAATTCCACCGAACAGTCGCGATTCATCACCGACATGATTCCGCTCCTACATCTGCCCGCGGGCGAGACGGATGCCATCAAATACACGGTCGGCGAATTGATACGGAACGTGTTGGAGCATTCGGGAAGCAAGGAGGGAGCCATCGTGGCGGCCCAGTACTACAAGAAATCCAATACCATCCGTATCGGTATCTGCGACAGCGGGATTGGAATCAAAAGAAGTCTGCAAAAATACTGGTCTACGCATGCTCAAACCGATCTCGACGCCATCAAATGGGCGCTGGTACCCGGCATCTCCGGAACCACTGCACGGGAAGGGGGAACGGAAGACAATGCCGGCGCGGGTCTGTTCTTCATCAAGTCCATTGCCTATGTCGCCCGCAACTACTTCATGATGTACAGCGGATCCGGAATATACAAGCTGCTCTTGCACGATAAGCGCATCGAAAATCCACGGCTACATTCGAACCCTGACGATGATCGTCATTCAGAGAGGAATGATGCGCCGTATTTCCAGGGAACGCTCGTGGCGATAGACCTCTCATTGGAGAGCAAATCGGAATTTACAAGCCTGCTCGCATTGATCCGCGAGGTGTATGGAAAAGCTATCCGAGAACGGAAGAAGAAGAAATATAGGGAACCGAAATTCATATGAAAAAGGAACGCATCAGGATACTCGGTTATGCAGGGGAGTTTGCTGAGAATAAGGATATCGCCAAATCATTACGAGTCGAGAGGATCCTTCCGGCATTGGCGCGGAATCAGACTGTAACGATAGATTTTTTCGGCGTAAGCGGAACGACCCAGTCATTTATTCATGCGCTCATCTCCGAACCGATCCGACGATACCGGGACGTGGCATTGGAGAATCTGGAGTATTCGCATTGCTCGGGTTCGGTTCGGGAAGTCATAAGGACCGTGTATGATTATATGCAGGAAAGCCTTGACGATACCAATCTATGACCATGAAACGGGAAATATACAGACTTGTCTCACGTAACCCGGAAAGCACGGTTGTCGCAGAATACAGCGCGCTTGCCGACCGTGTTCGCGACCGTTCGTATCAAAGCGAGGCAGAGCTCGAACGGGCGTTTATCGACCAACTCACCACATAAGCGTACGAGTACCTGCCTATCACCGCGGAAACCGATTTGGTAGAGAACCTGCGCCGGCAGTTGGAGAAGATTAATGACTATACCTTTACCGATAACGAATGGGAACGGTTTTTTACGGGTGAGATCGCGAATCAGAATCAAGGGATCGAAGAAAAGACGGCTACTATTCAGGAAGACTACATAAAGATCCTTGTACGAGATGACGGTGCAACTAAGAATATCTATCTTCTGCGCAAAGATAATATTCATGATAATGCGCTTCAGGTTATCAATCAGTATGCTAAAACATCGATTCTGTGCTTAGCTTAGTATCTATCTCAAATCTCATGTCGAGCTGTAAATCCGAAAATTTCGTTTGAGCGCCAACCAGAGGTTGGTCACCCTCTGGGTGAAAAACCATGAAAAATGAGGACGGGTATCCGAAGGAGATGAGGATCCCGCTAACTAACCTGACGATTTTTGAATGATTTGTCCGCCCGCGACGATCGCTTGGCGAGACGG
>JBAXFX010000018.1:0-19694 GCA_037139695.1 Candidatus Moraniibacteriota bacterium
TTTTGCGTAGGAATGGGATTTCATTTGGGGCTCATTCTGTAGTGTATAAGACTGCCTATTTTCCAGAACAGTGTTTTCTGCTATACTGTCCATAATCGATTAACCGGATTATCCGGACAACCAACGTTATGAAATACCCGGAAATTTCCGTCGTTATTCCTTGCTACAAGGAATCGGAAGTCATCGCGGCGAATCTCCTGACGGTCCATGCCTACCTGCTCGAGCGGTTCGACCGCTACGAGATTATCGTCGTGACCGACGGCAGTCCCGACGGCACACCGGACATCGTGGAGGGGGTCATCAAGGACCATCCGGAAATACCGCTCATCCATATCCGGTTCGACGTGAACAAAGGAAAGGGCGCCGCCGTCAAGGCCGGCGTGCTCTCCGCGAAAGACAATCCGATCCTCTTCATCGATGCCGACCTCACCATCCCGATCGACGAGCTGGACGAATTCATGTCCGTCCTCAATCAGTCCGAGTCGGACATCGTCATCGCGTCGCGCCTGGCTCCCGGCGCCCGGCTCGAGGAACCTTCGCCCTGGTATCGCGTCCTCACGGCCCGCGGTTTCCACTTATTGCAGATTTTCATCCTCGGCGGGTTCGAATTCTCCGACACGCAGTGCGGGTTCAAGCTGTTCAACCGCTCCGTCGCCCGCGACCTGTTTGGGAAAATCACCATCCGCCGGTTCGCCTTCGACGCGGAACTCCTTTTCATCGCCCGTAAGCGCCAGTACCGGGTCGCCATCCTCCCCGTCCTCATCCGCAAGGACACGCGCAATACGAATGTCCGCGTGGTACACGATTCCATCAATATGCTCTTCGCCCTCCTACGCATCCGCTGGAACAACTGGGCCGGCCGATACGACAAAAATTTCCGACCGAAATAAGAAACCGATCGTTTCGATGATATATGAAAAGCCGGTCCGAATAGTTACGGACCGGCTTTTTTTTCGGCTACTTTTATCGGATCATATGCATCTGCGCCGGATTCCGATATTCCTCCGGGATCTCTTCCTGCAGAGGAGCCGGGAATCTGATTCCGAAACTCCGGTCTCCATAAACGAATTCTATTTTCAAGAATTCCAGATCGGGAAAATCATTCATCGCCATAAGACAGAGTTCCAATGCGATAACCGGCCGATTATCCCGATTATCCCCTGAAAGATTGATGAAACAGCTTCCCAATCCGGGGCGCCAATCTTTTTCAACTATTTCCGAAAGATTCCGCGTTCCGGAGACCTCTCGGATCTTCTCAAGCGATTTCCTGATTTTCGTCACGTTTGACTCTTCCATGAATACCTCCTTTTTTATTTTTTAAAATTCCGTAAAAGTACAAGAATCACCATATAACATATGTCAATCACTGTCAACTCCAAACAGAATACGTAACGATGCGTTATCAGAGCGACTTTCGCCTTCACTGTTCCATAAAAAAAATCCCCCGGGCGGGGGATTTTCGCTACTTCGCGGAAATCTTGGTGATTTCGACTTCGGTGTAGTTCTGCCGATGGCCGAACTTGAGCTTGTAGTGTTTCTTCGGCTTATATTTGATGCCGGTCACCTTGTCGTGACGATCGTGTGCGAGAATCTTGCCCTCGACCTTCGCTCCGGCGAGCACCGGAACACCGACAACCGCCTCCTTGCCATCACCGACATAGAGCGTCTCGAACGAGACCGGGCTGCCGATTTCCCCTTCCAACGACTCGATTTTCACCTTCTCCCCTTCGGAAACCAGATACTGCTTGCCACCGGTACGGATAATAGCCAACATAGCCCTTGTTCGTGAGAGTTTTACAATGTGTCCATTCTACCGTTTCCCCCGTTTTTTGTCAACAGAAGGCCATATTTCCGATTCAGCATGCTTGCTGGCCTCGTGGCGCCGTCCAATCGGATATATTAAACTTCTTTCAAAAGTCTTCTAAAGTTATCCTGAATAAGGCATTTCTTCTTTGAAAACCACACTTTTGAAAGAGATCTATTAAAAAAGCGACGGTAAGTATATCCGTCGCTTTGTTTCGTGAGGTATTCATACCGATATCAGTATGGACAATGCGCCGCCTTCGCTGTCATGACTATCCTCGCTATTGTCTCCCCGCTCCTCCTTTGAAAGAACAGGTTCTTGTCCAGCCAACGAAAGATGCCGTTCCAAACTTTACCCGGAAGTCCCGGCATACCCCTCCACGACAGTTCGCATACCCAATCCCGGATCGTCCCGATATCGCAGCAGACGATATCCTTCGCATCCGATTCGAGAACGGGATACTTCCGCGACAGCCACCATGCGGCCGAGCGCCAATACGCATACCGCCACTCCGATGGCAACCGATCGTATGCCCAAAATGATACAAGAAATATCACGGCTCCAAGTACGCATGCGATGAAGAAGCCTATGGAGGAAAGCGCGCCCCAGAAAAACAGGATATCAACGATACTCGCGATAGCGTGAGGCAATGCCACGGATGAAAAAACGGCCAGGGCGCCAACGGACAAGGTAGTTATGATGACGAATAGGCATACAAAAAAAGAGAGAACCGACACGGCTATCGAAACTATCATGCTACGAGAGACGGCCCCGACAACCGCGCGACGGAACGAGAACGTCCGATAATCATCAAGCATACGAGCCTCCTTATTTTGCATTGTGAAAAAACAACTTCCGTACCCTTACTATCATGCTGGAACCGATTCGTCAATCGTGCGCGACAGCTTATCAAATCGACTTCTGCCTTTTCTAAGAGACCTCTTCCCTCCGTCTCCCTGCCTGAAATGCTATCGTTGCAGGCAGGCGCGAGTCCGTCAGCTGGCGGAGAAGCGGTCCAGGGAGTCGTCAGACTCGAAATTTCAATTGATTTGGTATTATTCCAACACCGCCTTGATGCGACGCACACCGGCCGAGGACGCTTCTTCTTTCTGGATGCGGAAATGTCCGAGTTCACCGGTTCGTGAGGCATGCGGACCGCCGCAGATTTCCTTGGAATATTCCCCCGCCGTATAGACCTTCACGGTATCGCCGTACTTCGTATCAAACACGCCAAGCGCGCCACTCGCCTTAGCCAAGTCGACCGGAAGTTCCTCGCATATCATGGGAACGTCCGCGCGGATGGCCTCGTTCACGAGGTCCTGTACTTTCGCGATCTCTTCGGAAGTCATCTTCACCTGATGGGTGAAATCGAAACGCAAGCGTTCCGGTGTGATATTCGATCCCTTCTGTGACACGTGTGGTCCGAGCACGGTCCGGAGAGCCGCCTGCAGGAGGTGTGTCGCGGTATGAAGCTTCGCGGTGTTCTCGTCCTGATCCTGGAGTCCCCCCTTGAACATCCCGGCCGACGCGGTCCGGGACAGTTCCTGATGCTTTTGAAGCTCTTCCTGAAATCCTTTCTCATCAATCATGATTCCACGCTCCGTCGCAAGCTCACGAGTGAGTTCGAATGGGAACCCATAGCTCTGATAGAGATCAAACGCTTCCTTTCCTGAAATTCCCGACTCGGAAAGCTTCACGAATTCCCTCATACCCCGCTCAAGCGTTTCACGAAACTTCACTTCTTCTTTCGCAAGTTCGACTAAGATAACATCGGCACGTTCACCGAGTTCTTCATAAAAACCACCGAATTGATCGATAATAATCTTCGCGAACTCGGCCGAGAATTCCCGTTCGATACCGATCAGTTTCCCGTATCGTACCGCGCGACGGATCAGTCGACGGAGGACGTAGCCGGCCCCGGTATTGAGCGGCGTCACGCCGTCCGCAATCATGAATGCACTCGCCCGGATATGGTCGGCGATGATGCGGAACGCCTTCGTCGTCTCGTCGCTATCCTGATAGCCACACCCGGAAATCGTCGCGATCTTTTCGAACAAAGGCTTGAACAGATCCGTCTCGAACACCGTATATTTTCCTTCGAGCACGGCCAGAGTCCGCTCAACGCCCATACCGGTATCGACGTTCGGCTTCGCGAGTTTCTCATACGTCCCTTCCGGCGTCTTATTGAACTCCATGAACACGTCGTTCCAGACTTCCATGATTCGGAAAGAATCGACGAGATCTCCGAATTTCCCCGAAAGTGGCCCCTCTTCGGGTCGCATGTCGTAGAACATCTCGGTATCGCCACCACATGGTCCGGTCGCCCCCGCGATCCAGAAGTTGTCGTCGGTCCCGAGCGGAATGATGCGGATATTGTCGCCGATGCGCTCATCGTCGCCGGCGATACCGTTCGATATCCCAGCCTTCTCGAAAACCTCTTTCCAGACCGCAATCGATTCCTCATCGCGCGGAATAGTATTCTCCCCCTTGAAGACCGTCACATAGAGGCGATTCTTATCGAGTCCGAGCCACCGGGAATCGGTCAGAAATTCGAAACTCCACTCGATCGCCTCGCGTTTGAAGTAATCACCGAAACTCCAGTTCCCCATCATCTCGAAAAAAGTGAGGTGACGGTTGTCGCCCACATCGTCGATATCGCCGGTGCGGATACACTTCTGCACGTCCGTGACACGCGTACCTCCCGGATGCTTCTCACCCAGAAGATACGGCACCAAAGGATGCATCCCAGCCGTGGTGAACAGCGTCGACGCGTCGGTCTCGTTCGGAATAAGCGATGCGGAAGGAATAATCGCATGTCCCTTGGACGCGAAAAAGTCGAGATATTTTTTGCGGAGTTCGTCGGCGGTCATGGTCATACGGTTTGATTCAATATCGGAAATGACGGGAAACGACCCCTTTCAATCCTGCAATAAAGAAGCTTTTTCATCCGAGCATATTCATGCGCTTCTTGAGCCGGTTCGCCTCCGTCTGAAGGATTCCAAGCTCGCGGGCAAGCTTCGTCTCCTCGGCCTGTTTATCCCTCAGGGTGATCTCGATCCGGGTGAGGTTCATTTTCAGCTGGCGGACTTCCGCGACAAGCGCCTCGTGGTATCGGGTCTTTTTCTTTATATCCTGGTCGAAAATGAGATAGTCCGACTGCGCCCGACGATAGGCGGCTATCCGATCCCGGTCACCTGCCGCATCCCCTCTTCCTGATCGGTTCGATATCATAACGTATAGGTTCGATTTTGTGAAGATTCCGACGGTTTTTACGGCGCAACCACTGTCACGGTGACCCGGTTCGGATCTTTCGGCACGGCAAGTGACAATCCTTTCGGCGTCAGGTCAATCTCGATATTCTTGACCTCCGGATGATTCTCGAGCGCTTGCTTGATCTCGTCCTGGTTCTTCCCGAGAAAATCCGCGCGGAGTGTGGCCGTATCGATTCCGGCTACGAAGATCGCATTGACGCCGACCTTGAAATGAAGTGCTCCGGAAGGATAGTCCGCGGTTCCTCCATCGTACCGGAACGTGATGCCTTGCGCCGCGTACCCGTCACCGATCGTCGCCTGTTTCCGAAGGATCGCCACGGCGACATCGTGCAGTTTGTCCTCGGAAAACACGAATGCCTTGCCATGGAACGTCGCACGATATTCGAACGACGAAGAAACCGTTCCGGCACGCGGTACCGTCGGATTCCCCGTGACAGCGATGTCGAACGTCTCCTTGATGAAGCGCTCATCCGAGGCGACCTCGCTGCCAAGCGATGTGGCGAACGATTCACGGAATTTCTCTACGGCGTCCTTCTTTGCCTGGTCGATATCCGAAGCCGACACGGCCACGGCCCCGGACGAACCGGACGAACTTCCGCCGGTCATGGCAGACTTCGACTTGGCATAAATCTTTCCCGCCTTCGGCCCGCCGGAAAAACCGGGAATCGAGAAGTTCGTCGGACCGATATCATACGCACTCCCCGCCACGTCAGCGACAATATCCGCTTCCACGACCCCGGGAACATTCTGCCCGTTCTGCTTCGTTATACCCGGTACTGTCACCCCTTTGGACAGGCGGAATACCTTACCATCGTCGGACTGGAACCTCGTGGTCGCGACAAGCTGCTGTGCGTCGGGACCGTACTCGTTATAGATAATGACCTTCCCCGTAGCCTTGGATCCGTTCCCAGCCGATGAGCCGGAGGTCGTCCCGGTCACCGTGATTTCTTCGTCTTTTTCCACGAGTCGGACCGGAACGACCGTGTCGCCGGTCGCGGATGCGTCCGTTCTCCCCTCGAATTCCATCGAAAGATCCTGCGACACTGACTGAGGCGTCACCGAGATGACCGCCTTCGGGAGGAATATGAAGGCGCCGGTCCCCAAAAGAAAGATGATCGTTATCGTCACGAAGAATCCGAAGAGGAATTTTCCTTTCCCATCGACATGGACGCTCGGTGCTTGACTGACGGCCGGGCGTTTCGGCCGGTGTCGAGACTCCCGTTCTGACCCATCTGTCTTCCCGTCGGTCGGATGCGATCCGGTGAATACCTGCGACAGGCGCCCCGGATTGCCGGATTGCGTCAATCGGGTCGGAACCGGATGATAAGCAGGGGTCGGCGACGCCTGAACACGCGTCATAGGACGGGAAAGCGTCGGGACTACGGGAGGAATAGCATCGGCCGAGGGATCGTCGAGACGAAGAGAGTTGAGCGAAGTCCGGGAGCCGGGTGATGCGTTCCGAATCCTGAGGCGCATGCCGTCAGCCGTGGTGTGGTCAGAAGGAGCTGGTGAAGTCGCGACTCGACGTGGTGCCGATCGCTCGGCGGAAGAAGATTCTTCCTCGGTCGCGAAAAAACCAGCCGATCCTATGGAGTCGGAAAATATTCCGGGGTGATAGATCCGATCGGATTCCTCCGGTGGAAGTTCTCGGATAACCGGCTCCGCCTCCCGAAGCGCCTCTTCGGAGTAGGCCCGTGTACCGAGTCCGGCCTTCTCGGCCAGTCGCCTGCCGTTCTCGTCCTGCGTGACGATGATAACCTGTTTTCCGCTCTTTTCCGCCTCTCGTGAGAGCATGCGCAGGTTGACGATGCTCTGCAGGACCAGGGCGCGTTTCGGTATCACGAATACGTTCTCCAACAGTTCCGACGAGCGGAGTCTGCCGACGATTGAGAGGATCTCCTCGTCCTGCGTGACATAGAATGTCTGCGGCATAGGCGTACCTGTTTATTTCTTGTCGATGGACTCCATACTCCGGCGGAGCAGGTCCGTCAGCATCCGTTCGCCTTCGAGCTCGTCGAGTAAGACGAGATTCGCAAGACCGAGTGGCGGGATATCCTGCGGATTCGTCAGCGACCCGGTGGTATCGACCACCCGGACAACGTCTTTAGGCTGCAGGTATCCGACCTCGACCCCCTCGCCGAACGGGAGTCCGGCTGACCATTCTCCGGACAGGAGCGACGATCGGATACCGGGCAAGGCCGAACCGCCACCACACAGGAAGATCCGATTCGGGAGAAGGTCGGTCTCGGCGAATTCGAGCAGGGACAGTTCCACGCCCCCAAGCCACACCCGACAGTCCTCCTCGAAAATATGCCCTATCTCTTCCGTCTGATCCGCTGGAAGCGTTCCGAACGCATAGTCAATCTTCATCTTCTCCGCGACGTCGAACGGGATACCGAATACCTGCACGAGACGCTTCGTGAACGCCCGCCCGCCCAAGGCAAACATCTTGGTCCCCTCAAGGCCACCGTTTCGCACCACGGCGATATCGGTTGTCCCGCCACCGACGTCGATAAAGATGGCGCTGAAATCCATCATGTCCTCCACCTCGATTGCCCGCGCGACGGCGTACGGCTCGGCCGCGATGGAAAGCAGGTCGAGACCGAGCTCACCAGCAATCGTCTCAAGCGCACCGAGATGCACCATCGGCGCATACGCGTTGAACACACTCATAGACACATCGCCACCCTGGAAATTGAGCGGGCTCGTCTTACGATACCCGTCGATGCGGACATCAACGAGCGCCGCGTTGATGAGTTTCACCTCGATATCGCTCTGGCCCGTCTCCCAAGCGAGTTGCCGCCGGATACGCTCGAAGGCTTTCTCCTGCACCTTCTCGATGATCATCCGAAGCTCCTGCATCCCGATGCGGATATTGCGGTTCACGCGGTCGTAGTGTACGGTCGTGGTCGTCCCCTTGACGAGCTCGCCGGCGATGCCGATGATACTCTTCTTGACATCCTTGACGCCCGCATTCTTCTTGGCAAGCGCGATAGCCTCACGGGCCGACGTGATGACGCCGGAAATATCGGACACGGCCCCACTTTGCATATTCCCGGCTTTCTGGAACGTCCGCCCCACGCCGATAACCTCGGCACGCAACGCTTCGCGGTCAAGACGACAGACTAAAGCCTTTACGACCTCGGTCCCGATATCGAGTGCAAGAAATATTTCCCTTTTCCCGTTCTTGGAAAACAAACCCATAGGCATCCGGTTGTGTTTGTATGTTTACTGTCAGTATAGCACACTTGCCCGTTCTAAACGGCGACTCATAATTCGCTCACGGATAACAGATCCGCTCGACGCTCCAATTCGGCCAAGTCAAGCAGTCCGGCCGATGCCCCGTACTCCGAAACGACGCTTCCGCTCTCGGCAATACCCCACCGGAGCGCGTCCGGAACGGACTTCCCGTGGAAGATGACCGCCGCAAAGAATGCGGACGAGAACGCGTCGCCGGCGCCGGTCGTGTCGACCACCTTCGGGACGACTCCGATCGGACAGTGCCAGAAGCCCGTCCCGTCCGTTCCCCACGCACCACGGTTCCCGTCGGTCATACAGATAGTCTTCACGCCGGTAGACAAAAGGGCGGAGAGGAGGAATCTCTCGCTGTTCAGCTGTTCCGGAGTCGCTTCCGGATTTGATTTCATGACGAGCTCGAGTGCCTCGTCTTTGTTGAGCGCAAGCAGTTCCGACCGGGATATCATCTCCATCGCGAGTGCCGGATTTTCCCGAAGATTATGCTGTCCCGGATTGTAGGCGATCTTTGTCCCCTCAGTTCCGGCTGTCTCGATAATCGTCCGAATCTTATCTTCCCACTTCCCGTTCTGCGCACTGACGAAAAACCACTCTGCCCCGCGAAGACGGTCGGGAAGAATTTCCAGATGGTCGTTCGCATCGCGATTGTGGAAGATAGTCCGTTCACCGCTCTGTGACAAGACGATGATCGCGGACAGGTCGCTCCGAACCGCCGGATCGACGAATATCTTGTCTATTGAAACACCTGTATGACGAAGCTCGCGCAGAATCCAGTGGCCCGTCTCGTCCCCGCCAATCCGGCTGTATGGTGCGACACGGACCCCAAGCTTAGCAAGTCCCCATGCTACATTCGCCGCCACGCCACCGACCGCCTCGTAAAGCTCGGCGATGCGGTACTTCCCGCCGAGCTCAAACGCGACCTTGCGCTGCGCGGTCAGGTCTTCCGGCGTTTCCAGGATAATGCCTTCGTCCGTCGGAAAGAAGATATCCTTTGAGGTCGAGCCGATACAGATGACGTCATGGTGTTTTCGGAACAGCATATCTTTTCGTTTTCCGATCGGAAGTTATTTCCTCGTCTCGTCCCAGATCGCGAGGAGTCGGTTGTACTTCGCGAGGCGTTCCCCGCGCGAGAGTGATCCGGTCTTGATAAAGCCGGCACTCGCGCCGACCGCGAGGTCCGCGATGAAGTCGTCCACCGTCTCGCCGGAACGGTGCGACACGACCGACGCGAACCCGTTCGCCCGCGCGAGATTCATGCACTCGATCGTCTCGGACAGTGTCCCGATCTGATTCACCTTGATGAGCACGGCATTGCACGACTTGGCTTCGATCGCCTTCGCAAGACGCTTCGGGTTCGTAACGAGAAGGTCATCACCAATCAACATCGTTTCCTTACCCCACGCGGCGTGTTCCTTCGAAAGCTTCGCGTTCATCTGCGCCCAGCCTTCCCAGTCCTCCTCGTGCAGGCCATCCTCGATCGAGACGACCGCGTACTTCTCGATCCAATCCCGATACAGGTTTATGATGCTCTCGCGGGTCAGCTCGACGTTTTCCGGTTTCAGAAGATATTTATCCTCGGTCTCGTCATAAAACGAGCTCGCCGCCACGTCGAACCCGATGAACATGTCCTTGCCAGGAGCATATCCTGCGGCTGTCATTGCCTGGTGCAATGTCTCAAGTGCCTGAGCATGACTTTCCATGTGCGGTGCGAATCCGCCCTCATCACCGACACCGACCGAAAGGCCCTCCTTCTCGAGGATGCCCTTGAGCGCATGGAACGTCTCACTCCCGGCGCGAAGCTGGTCCGGATAATTGGCAATGCCGGCCGGAACGAGTTTGAATTCCTGCGCGGACAATCCGGAATCACTGTGTTTCCCACCGTTTATGACGTTGAACATCGGGACCGGGAATGAATCGATCGCTTCCGGCAGTCCCGCAAGCGCACGAATATGCATATAGAGCGGCTTCCCGGCACTCTGCGCGGCCGCACGCGCCGTCGCGAGCGAGATACCGAGAATCGCGTTCGCCCCGAGCCGACCCTTATTCTCCGTCCCATCGAGATCGATCATCTTTGTATCGAGCGCCTCTTGCTCCGAGGCTTCCATTCCGAGCACCGCTTCACGGAGCTCGCCGTTCACGTTCGCTACGGCCTGAAGCGTCCCAAGCCCGCGGTAGCGACTCTTGTCACCGTCACGAAGCTCCACCGCCTCGAATTTTCCCGTAGACGCGCCCGACGGCACTCCGGCCACGGCGACCGTCCCGTCCTCAAGCGTCACCTTCACCTCGACCGTCGGGTTCCCCCGCGAATCAAGTATCTCCCGCCCTTCCACCTGCATGATCTTCGACATACGTTTCTTCACCTTATCCGATTTATGCTTCCAGTATACCCTATTTCCCCGCTTCCCGACCAGCCGCCGCCTCGAGCGCGGTCAATCCCGGCAATGCTTTGCCGCTCATGTACTCGAGCATCGCGCCACCACCGGTCGAAATGAACCCCAACTTCCCAATCAGCCCCATATGCTCCAATACGGCCAGCGATTCCCCGCCACCGCTCACGACCTTCGCGCCGCTTTCAATCATCGCGATCAAGACGGCGTTCGTCCCCCGGTCATACGGCGACTCTTCGAACTTTCCCAACGGACCGTTCCAAACGATCGTTTTCGCGTGCTTCACGATTTCCGAATACATCGCGATCGTGCTCGGACCGATGTCGAGGCGCGCCTCGCCGCCCTGAAAATCGAACGGCAGAAGCACCTTGTCCGAAAAAGTGATTCCTTGATCGATCGCCTCATTGGCGATCTTCCCACCCACGAGCACCGCGTCATACAGGCGTTCGAACTCGCGCAAAAGTGGCAGCTTCGTCTCGATCTTCGCCCCGCCGATGACCGCGACCGCGGGATGCTCGGGATGCTCACGCGCGGAAGAAAGCGTCGCGACCTCCTCGAGGAGTCGCGGGCCGGCGTACGACGGCAATAATTCCGTGATTGCCGAGACCGACGCCTGGCTCCGATGACACACGGAAAAGGCCTCGTTCACGAAGATATCGAATGGGGCCGAGAGCTCGGCCGCGAACGCCGCATCATCTTGTTCCTCCCCCGCATGAAAACGGACATTCTCAAGCAATACCGCCCCACCTTCCGGAAGCGCCGAAAGCGCCTCCGTAACAGAAGTACCGATGCAGTCATCTGCAAACGAAAACGGCATTCCGAGTATCGCCTTGGCGGGTTCGAGTACTGCCCGAAGCGAATAGGTCTCGTCGCGTTTGCCTTCCGGCCGGCCGAAATGGGAGAGGAGCGCGACACGCGCGCCGGGATACGAGAGGATCTTCGTAAGGGCTTCCTTGGGCGATTCGATCTTGAACCGTTCCAACACCTGTCCCTTACTGTCGACCTCGACATTGAAATCCACCCGCAACAGTACCGTCTTCCCGGAAAAATCCACGCCTTCGATTCCCCGTATATTCGCCATACTCAAATATTTTTATCTTATTACGTTATACGTCACTTAGTACTTTCCCATACCGAGAATGCCGATCACGATGCCCGCCGCCGAAGTGATGCCCGTCAGTATCCACGCCCGCATCACAACCTTCGACTCCGGCCATCCCAATGCCTCAAAGTGATGATGGAGCGGCGCCGCAAGGAAGACCTTCCGGCCACGAAATTTCTTGGAGCAAAGCTGTATCACGACACTCCCCGATTCAAGTATATAGATGAAGACGATGATAAACAGCACGATCGCCGAGTTCGTGATCATCGCGACCACCCCCAAGGTCGTCCCAAGCGCCATCGCGCCGGTATCGCCCATGAAGAATCGCGCCGGCGGGATATTGAACCACAGGAAGGCGAGGAGTGCGCCGGCGACCGCGGAACAGAACGCCGCGAGGTCCATCCGGTTCTGAAAGAACGAGATGACCGCGAACGAGCCGAACGCCATAAGCATCACGCCACCGTTGAGTCCATCTAGGCCGTCGGTCTCGTTCGAGGAGATCGCGGTAAAGAGGATGACGAAGATGAAGAGCGGGACATACCACCAGCCGATCGTGAAATCCCCCACCGCAGGAATATGGATGGAATCCCAACCAAGCTTGAAATAAAACCACCACGCGCCCGTACCGGCGATCGCGATGAGCCACCAGAATCGCGATGCGAACCGCATCCCGCCACCCTTGTTCGCTCCCTTGCACCGGACGCTCATATAGTCATCCACGAGCCCGAGTATGCCGGCAGCCCCGAGCACGAAGAGTGGCAACCAGGTCTGGGCACGGTTCAGGAAGTCGAGTTTGGCGACGAATGCGTGATCGGTCAGCTGTGCGATCGGCGAAAAAAGATATTCGGATGCGAAGGCGAGCGCGAGTACCGCGACCCAGATAATCACGCCACCCATCGTCGGCGTTCCCGCCTTGCCGGCATGAAGCCGGTTCACGACCGACAGCTTCTCGCCCTGCACCGAAGTCTCCTTGATCTTGATGCCGATCTTATATTTGAACAGGATATTGGTCCAAAGTGGCGTGATGGCAAACGCGATCAGAAACGCGAGAAACCCCGTCCCGAGCACCTTGAGCGTGTTCACGACGTCGGGAATGTTCTGAATCCTGGCTACCTGTACGATGTCGGCGGCTTCCTGCATATATATATCGTAACGTATTATTTCCACTGGTAAGACGAGAATCCCCATAAAAGCATTTCCTGGATGCTTTGCCACCGTGCCGAGTCATCAAGGACAACCGCGATCAGCCGGTGTTTGTCCGCAGACGGGTCGCCTGCCACGGCCAAGAGCGAATATCCGGCCCTCGGCGTGAATCCGGTCTTCGTTCCGCGCAGATTCGGATAGCCGAGTATCTGGTCGGTATTGAAGATCTCGTGCTGGTACTGCCCATCGACGGACGAGATGACGGTCTTGTCCATACGCATCGTGCTCCACAGTATATCGTATCGCTGGGCGTATGCCGCGATCTTGGCCACGTCGAGCGCGGAAGAATAGCAGTTTTCCTCTTTAGCCACGTCATCGAGTTCGAGCCCGGACGGCGTGCAAAAATGTGTGTTCAAAAGACCGAGTTCCGCCGCGCGACGGTTCATCGTCTCGACGAACGCGTCCTGACTCCCCGAGACATGCTCCGCAAGCGAGATTGCCGCATCATTCGCGCTGTTCATCAGGGCCGCCTTCAGAAGGTCCCGCACGGACACCTGCTCGCCGACATGCAACCGCTCCCCATTGCAGAATCCAGAACGCGGACAACCGACCCTGGTCCCTTCGGCATACACCGCGTCCTCGGGAATCGTGACCGGCTCATCGAGACTTTTTGCCGTCTCTATCGCGATCATCGTGGTCATGAGCTTGGTGATGGAAGCGATCGCACGGTGCGCGTCCGCATCCTGCTCGAAGAGTGGTATGCCCGAAGCCGCATCGAGCAGAACGGCCGAATGCGCCGTCGGAACCGCAAGCGAACCCACGCCATCGCGTTTCACCGGTTTAAACTCCGAAGACAAGTCATGCCGTTCCACGACGGCCGGCGTCGTCCTTTCGTCGGACACCCCGGCCACCTTTCCGGCAAAGCGGTTCTGCTCCGCGACGGCCGCCTTGTTCTTCGAGAACCAGGCCGTCCCTCCGGTAATGAGGGCGGCCAGAATCAGACTGAATGCGGCGATGGGGATGAATCGTCTTTCCATGCGTTTATATTCTTATTCCTCGGTCCGTGCATCTTCAGGAACATCCTCTTCGGGAACGTCGGCATCGGTCGCATCGGAATGTTCCTCGCGGGCAGCCAGACGCGGATCACGCGACAGTGTGGCATACTCCGGCAGCTCGCCGTTCGACCCAATGCCGAGCAACTCGAACAGACGGAACGAAGGCGTGTATTCGAATTCCCTCGCGTCAAACGGATTCGGCCTCCGGTCAATCAGGCCGCGAAGAAGCAGGCTACGAAGCGCGAAGGAAGAGTTCACACCGCGGATGGCATCGATCGACGCGCGGGAAACCGGACCACGATACGCCACGACCGAAAGCGTCTCCATCGTCGCCTTGCCAAGCGTCTCCTCGCGATCGGACACGAGCATCGCCTCGACGTCCGGCGCGTTTTCGGCCCGGGTCGCCAGCTCCGCGTTCTTGCCGTTTCGGATGAGCGTAAGCCCGGACTCAGGAAGCACATAGCGCTGGGCGAGGTCCTCGAGTCCGACCTCGATCTCGGCCTCCGAAGCGGACAACGCCTTCGAGAGACGCGCGACCGAAATCGGTTCCCCGTGCAAGAACAGGAGTGATTCGATCTTCGACTGGATGGATATGGCGGATTCCGTTTTCATGGGATTCGATTATGATTCTTTTTTCCGATCCGATTCCACGGCGCTGGTGGCGATACGTATGTCACCGAAGGCGTTACCTTGCGAGACGACGACGAAGCGCTGCTTCACGAGTTCGAGTACCGCGAGAAACGACACGATCACGTCCATCCGGTCCTCCGCATTCGCGATAAGTTCCCGGAACCCGTACTCGGCCCGCTTCCGAAGCGATGCCTGCAATGTCAGTATCCGTTCCTCAAGGCTCACAACCTCTTCGATCACTTCCTCGATCAGTGCTTCCTTCACCGGCATGTCCCCGAGTACTGATAGGAAATGGCGCCTAAGGACGTCCGTAGAAAGCCCTTTCGGCGGGGAGAATGTCTCCGGCGCGCCAAGGAATTTCTCGCGCGGGAACGAACGCTTCCTATTTAAAAGCATCTTTCCTATCGCCTCGGCCGCGTCCTTGAACCGCTTGTATTCGATAAGGCGGATTTCCAGATCCTCCATCGATTCTTCCTCCTCATCGGTAAATTGCAGGACCGGCAGAAGCATCTTGGACTTGATCAGGATGAGTCTGGCGGCGATGACGAGGAACTCGGACAGGTTCGAAAGCGAGATGGACTCGCGCTCCGAAGCGAGTCGCTCCAGATACTGGTCGGCGACTTCGGCAAGGCTGACCTGCGTTATATCGAGCTTTCGTCCCTCGATAAGGGTGAGGAGGAGCTCGAGCGGACCCTCGAATTGCCTGATTCGGACATGATACGGCATAACGGTACGCTCCCGATAAAAAGCCTCTCCTTACGAGAATACCATATTCTCAGGAAGGATTCCAGGCGAGCGTTTTACCCTTGATGCCGCCCGAGCTCGGCCTCGGCCGCGGTATCCTCGAGCCTGAAAGCTGAGAAGATTGAGACAAGCAAGACCACTGACGCCAAGAAGAACACGCTCTGTAACGGAAAGAATGCCAGAAGAGGGATGGCCAGGAGCGCGCCGACGATGTTCGCCGCAGGTCGGGCCGTCCGGAAGAACGCGATCAGGTCATCATCCCCACCGTCGATCTGCTTGTAGAAATACGCGTCACGCAACACCTCGATTCCGGCCGCGCCCACGCGCGACAAGAACAACAGCACCGCCCAGAAAAACAGGCTTGCCGAAGAAAATAGTCCGACTGCAACCGTGACACCGAACGCAAGCCCGAGACTCATGATCAGGAATTCCTTCTCGCCGAATTGTTTGTCCGCGAGCACGCCGAGCGGATACTGCAAGAGTACGAATGGCAAGAGCATGACGGTGAACATGAGCCCGATATCCTCCCAGGAAAATCCGATCGCCCGAAGATGGATCGGGGTATAGATGATCATGATGACATAGAAAAACTCGAGTGCGAACGAAACGATATAGATATGGAACAGGTTCGGCTCCCGGAGCATTTTACGCCACGCGCTCCGCGCCTCCATATCCGCAGTCTCGGGCGTTCGTCCATTGCGAAGCAGGACGATCGCGGTGGCAAGCAAAATCGCGTACCCGAGCGTGATCCCGAAAAAGATCCCACTGAAATCCGCCATCTCGAGCACCTTGGTCGAGAAGAACGGCGCGAGCATGATGCCGGCGTTCATGATGGTCAGATGTAGGCCACGCACCCGACCGGTCACGCCGTCTTCGGAAAATTCCTCGAGTACGACATCGAGCGAGACCCAGGCGAGGTTCGTCACGACCAAGAGGAACATGACAAGTATGGCCGCCGGCCAACCGACCGGAATGACCGACAGCATCGCCGAGGTGAAGATCGCCGCGAGGATAAGCAGGAAGAATGTCCGGACACTCCCGCCCACCCGGCGGATGAACGCCCGCAACTGCCAAAGCGACACGAAGACGACCGAAAACGTTACCAGATAAAAGATTCCCACATTGTCCGATCCGATCACTCTGGCGAAGAACGACGAGAGCACATAAACGAAGAACGAATCCGCGAATCCGAAGATGAACGAGAGGGCATTTATGACATGCGCGCCCCTCAGATCGGCTCTCTCCTTATGTCCTCCTGCTTTCCGTTTCTTTTTTCGTTCCATAGGTTTGTTTTCATGAATCGAGAATCACAAGTCCAAAGTCATAACGGCCGTCACGCTCATTCCAATCCCGACCCTTGGCCGGTGGTTTTCGATTCACTTGACGCATCCCGCCTTATATCCCCTTGCCGTCGCGTCTTCCACCGATGAAAAGCAGACCAAATTCTCGGGTTTGATCCGCTTCGCCGAAGCACAGCTTGGCAGATGATACAGGGTCGAGTTCTTACTCCCGACGAACGCACAGCCTGCGGGATTGACCGTTCCGACCGATCCCGCCTGGGTGGCCTTCGTTCCCGGAGCCACTGTCTCAGCCGATACTCCGGCAACCTGCCCGCCTTGGCATGAAGAAGTATCCGGACGCTCGACAATGACCGGTTTCGCCGCGATGGCGCTCCCTTGCAGGAACCCGGTCTGAAACGCGATTGCCCCGACCAGCACAAAACCGGACAGAAGGAGGATTCTCCCCCGTTCCCGTACCAGGAGCGCGCTCATGTCGGAAAATACCCTTCCCAAGCGTGGCATATGGCGGTCTGATTGACACTTTTTCCCGTTTGTCCTATCATAGCACACATCGGCTTCATCATAAATTCACCCCTATGGCACATCGTAAGGCAGGCGGCTCAACCTCACTCGGTCGCGAATCGGCAGCCCAACGCCTCGGCGTCAAGCTCTTCGGCGGTCAGACCGCGAAGATCGGCAATATCCTTGTCCGTCAGCGTGGTACCAAGTTCCACCCCGGAACGAATGTCGTCCGCACGAGCGACGACACCCTTATGGCAGTCCGGGACGGCATCGTTTCCTTCAAGAAGAAGCAGATGCTCGCCTTCACTGGCAAGCTCGCCAAGCGCATCTTCGTGAACGTCACCCCGAAGGAAGAGGTGGCTGTCGTAGCGAAGACTGCAAAGACGAAGTAACCTGACTTTCCTTTCCCATCAGTCACCAAAAACTCCCCCTTTGGGGAGTTTTTTTGATGGCCAACGTCCCAGAAACTCATACCGGATCGACTGAATCACTGTTGTATTCAGGAGTCGAACTCCGATATCGGAGTTCGACCCCTTCGGCAATAATACCGAATCAACTTAATCAATAGGACGATTACCACACTGTCATTCCCGCGAAGGCGGGAATCTTAGCGGGATAAAAGAGTAATAGTTTAAGTTAATCTGGTATAAGGTATCATCGATTATGTTGATTTGGTATAAAGGCGGGACTCCGAATGCAACAAAAAAGACGGCTAGCATTTGATTCCTAGCCGTCTTCTATTTTTTCCATCACTCTTACCGTCATCCCGGGCTTATGACTGGCGCACGCCGGTTGACCCGGGATCAATAGTATATCTACTATTCATCACCCTCGTCACCAGGGAAAACTCCTAAATAAACAAGCAATTCATCGTTCTTGGGAGGAGTGTCCTCCGGCTTTTCCCCAAGAGCATGACCGCTACCGAGAGGCAACTGCGGAACCGTCGACTTCGAAGCCTGTTCGACGCCTATCGGAGTAGTTACAGATTCTTGCGGTGTTACGCCAAGTTCCCGCTGGTGTTCCTCGTACGTGAGCCTTCCCATAATACCCTCCTTGTTTTGATTGTTAACAGGTACTGAAAGTGATGCCATCATACACCTTTTCAGTCTTTTTGTCAATAGTCGAAAAGTGGCTTATAAAGAGGCACTGGTTCCCGATGAGGTGGCTGAGAATCCCTCTTTGGTGCTAAGATAAGCACAGAATCGATGTTTTATATTTGTAAAAAATGCCCCGCTCATAGTCACAAATCCCCCTTGCCCTCTCTTTTTCGGAGAGGGCAATCCCCCTTTCCGAAAGGGGGAGACGTATTTTTTTTCGCTTGTACTGTAATCGATATCTTTTTCGAAAAAAGAGTACCGAGTCTTCGAGGCACGTCGTTTACGAACGACCGTGCTGAGGGGACCGCGTGCCGCCAAAGCTTTTAGCGGAGGCGCAGGAATTCGTGTCGGATGCGTTGAAGTCGGCAGATCTTTTTTTAGAACGTGTCGATTAATAAACTTCAAGAAAACTAACCCAATCTCCTACCAGTGCCACACATTCAATTCCTCCGCCTCGCGATGTGTGCATAACCGATAACCAGACATACCACGATCAGAACCGTGAGACCGGTATCGCCATTCATACCGCCAAACGATGTGGAAACAAAACGTATTCCACCGACTGGATTCGCAAGACGATCGGCACCGATTCCCGACGTCGCCCATGCGCCTATAACCATAAACGGGATCGTCTCATCATACCTTCTCATCTGACGAAAATTCGTTTCACTGATGGAAGACAGTTCTTCCCGCTCTTCCCGTTTCCGCCTCGCAAACACATACCCCCAGACGAATATGATCGGATATGCGATTACCTGTGTAACGATCATACACACGATATTGAGCACGAAGAGACCGAGAATCTCGATGAATCTCATCGTATAAGGTATATGATCCTTATCGGAACAGCGAAATGCCGTCCGAAAAAAGAAGTTCTTTTCCTCGGGTATGTTCATGGTTCCTCCATGTTCAGGTTGACGAATCGATAGGTTGTTAAAGATCCCCGCAATCATACGGACCGCGGACCGGCTTGTCAACTCTTGTGTCCCTACAATCTTGCGTCTCTACGGGAACCGTCGTCGTTTTCAAGAAAAAAACACTCCCTTTTCCGTCTCCGCGAGGGTGAGTCTTCGAGCCTGTGGCGGTCCAGTCCCCATTTCCCATTCCGACTTCTGTGAGAGCAGGGTTGCCTACCCGCCTTTGGAGGGTACCCTGCTCCAGAGCAATCTTTCTCGGGTCATACGCAATAATGGGTTCTCAATAAAGATATAGAATCGAAATACTTTCCATATAACTTGCTCCTACTCATCCCAATCTCCCTGATTCCTTTCGTTATCGGAATCAGTCCCTCTTTGGGTCAAAGAGGGAGACTCTGGATAGTGTATAAGCGAAAAAAGAACGTTCTCTCCCCTACTATAAGGAATCCGTATATACTGTATCTGAGAGACCGACGGGCGGTGATG
>JBAXFX010000019.1:0-19584 GCA_037139695.1 Candidatus Moraniibacteriota bacterium
AGGAGCGCCAACCAGAGGTTGGTCACCCTCTGGGTGAAAAACCATGAAAAAGGAGGGAAGGCTACTGTCGTAACCTGACGAGTTTTGAATGGTTTGTAGCCGAAATTTTCGGATTTCAGCCGGCAAGCGGATTTTTTGCCTTATATAGGCGTTGAGATTTGAGATAGATACTAAGAGCCTATCCCAGTATGGTCTCCGTTGGAGCGTACGAGCAAAACAGAAAAAGTACCAGGTACTTTTTTTATGATAGGTCATTCTGAATCGTATCGATGTGAAATCTATTTTTTCGCCGGAGTTGAAGGAGAAGCCGCGGGCGCAGTATCAGATGAAGACCGGGGAGGATCTGTCGGACGAGAAGGTGGAGATGATTCTCGACAGATTCGGCGTATATGGTGAGGTTGTGCTCAAAAAAATACGGGATAAGCGCGCGAGGGAAAAAGTGGCCGAATTGCAGACTGATGATCGCCTTCCCTCTCGGGGTTGAAATAATTCCGGCAGACAGTGTCTTTCGGCGTCCTGTTACTTGGTTTCCCGACTTCCCGCATGACTTCCTTCATTCGTCCGATAAGCGGCGAGACCGTGTCCCACCTCTCCTCCAACCCCTCCACGATCCTCAACCCCGTTCCCGACTTCATCCCCTTGTCCCCGCAGTGAAAGAAATACGGGACCCTGAATGTTGTCTCGTATTTGCATTCCTGGGTGATTTCCGGTACGGTGAAAGGCTGGTATTTCATTGACAATCAAACAAGGAGAGGCGATGGGAAAATCGGATATCCGTACCGGGGACGTGTTCGGACTCTGGACGGTTATCCGGAGAGGCCCGAACGGGAAGTATAGGGAAGTGCGATTTTGTTGTGCATGCGCGTGTGGTACGGAGAAGATCGTGTATGCTTCGACCTTGAAATCAGGAAAGTCGAAAAGTTGCGGGTGTTCGTGCGTGACGCACGGCAAGAGTAATACCAAGGTGTATCGTGCATGGCTGGATATGATTCAGCGATGTCATAACGGGAATCATCCCGCCTACCCTGATTACGGGGGAAGGGGGATATGGGTATGTGAGGAATGGAGAAAAGAATTCGCGCCATTCTACGGACACATCGGCGATCCGCCTGATGGAAAAGACCATTGGAGTATCGATCGCATGGATTTCAATGGACCCTATGAACCTGGAAATGTTCGTTGGGCGACCGCGAAAGAACAGGCTATGAATCGTCGCTCTCGCAAGAAGTTTTCTGCACGGAGGCACGATGTGCCGAGTGAGAGCGAATACGATGCGGCATGTGAAACGTATAAAAAACTACAGGATCTTCCTGACGCGTATGCACCCTTCTGAATCCCGTCAATGTACGGGATTTTTATTTTGAGCAGACTGTCTTTCGTAAACGCGGGATTTAGAGTAAACTGAAGGGAAGGCGAGTGAATCATTCCAGCTATGAACAAGGCGACGAACCTGTCGACGAAGAAAGGAAACGGCATCCTTCGGGGGCTCGGTAAGACCGAACGTATCGCGTACAATCTCTGTAAGACCATGCTGAATCGGAAGCGATACGGCCGGTTTTTGCGTATCCTGGGGCCGGGTCTGGTGACCGGGGCCGCGGACGACGATCCATCGGGTATCGCGACCTATTCACAGGCCGGAGCCGGGTATGGCCTCGGATTGTTGTGGGCATTTCCGCTCATGTATCCGTTCCTGCTCGCGGTGCAGGAGAGCTGCTCGCGTATCGGCGCGATCACCGGCAAAGGGTTGGCGGCGGTCATCAAGGAACACTATAGCCGGAAGATCCTGTATATGTCGGTCGGGCTCGTCGTCGTTGCCAATACTGTTAATATCGGTTCCGACCTGGGTGCGATGGCGGCCACGACGCAACTCTTCATCGACCTTCCGTTCGCGCTCCTGGCCGTTCTTTATACGATCATCATCGTCTTGTTGGTGGTTTTCGTGAGCTATAGGAAATACGCCAAGCTGCTCAAGTGGCTCGCCCTCGCGCTTCTGGCCTATCCGGTGACGGCGTTCGTCGTCGGTCAGGATTGGCTGGAGGTATTCCGAAACACGTTCACGCTCACGCCGAAGATCGATTTCGACACGATGTACCTTTTTGTCGGCATGCTTGGAACGACCATTTCGCCGTATCTTTTTTTCTGGGATACCTCGGAAGTGGTCGAGGAGGAAATCATGAAACATAACCGGACGAAAATCGGAACCGTTCCGAAGGCGACCGGCCGGTTTCTTCATAACTTGCAGATCGATAATTTCGTCGGCATGACGCTTGCCAGTCTGACGGCGTGGTTCATCGTGATCGCCTGCGCCTCCACCCTGCACAAAAGTGGCATCACGGAAATCGACACGGCCGCAGATGCCGCGCGGGCGCTCGAGCCTCTGGTACGGAGCTTTCCGAATTCCGGCCTCGTGGCGAAGATCATCTTCTCGGTCGGTGTTATCGGGCTCGGCCTTTTGGCAGTACCGGTGTTGGCCGGTTCGTCCTCGTATGCCCTAAGTGAGGCGTTCGGCTGGAAAGAAGGCCTCTATCGGAAGTTCAACAAGGCAAAGGGGTTCTATGGCATCATCATCCTGGCAGCCTTGGTCGGTCTCGGTCTGAACTTCATCGGGCTGGACCCGATCAAGGCATTGGTCTTCACGGCCGTCTTCAACGGCGTAGCCGCCGTGCCGCTCCTGTTCGTGATCGCCAAAGTCGGCAGTAATCACGACGTCATGGGGGAGTATACGAATGGAAAGATCTCGAATCTCTTTGTCCGGCTCGCGTTCGTATTGATGGCACTCGCGGCACTCGTGCTGTTTTATTCGATCTTCCGGTCAATGTAGACATCGAATAAGAAACGGATCGATAGATAAGGAATGATTTGACCATATGCGATTCCAGGAGCGTCTATTCAGATGAAAGAAAACGGCGTTCGGATTCGTGGTATCATACAAAGGCAGGTTTTTCCCTGCGACGGGTAGTGTGTATAATCCGAAAAATGTCGGGACACCGACGAAAGCGTTATGAATACGAAAAAAGTATCCATGGTAGTTGTTCTGGTGGTCCTTGCGGTCTCGGTGACAGGACTCGTGGCCAATCGTGTTGTGGCTCAGGAAAGCGGTGCTGGCGCTGGAGATGTATCGTCTGGTGGGCCGGAAAGAGGCATGCAGGGCGGAAGAGGGGCGGGTTTTCTGCGTCACGGCGGCGGGCCGTTTCGTCCGTCGGACGCCTCGGTTTCGGCTTGTAGTGGCAAGAGTGTGGACGATTCGTGTACGTTTTCGTTCACCGGTTCCGGTAGTGGCTCATCGGCTTCCGTCGATGGTACCTGTATGAATCGTCCTTCCGTGGCGAGTGGCAGTACCGATACCGTCTTATCATGCGTTCCGACACGGAAGAATAGCGGCAAAGAAGGGCAGTCTTCCGGAGTCCGTGGAGATGGAGCCATTAACGGACAGACCCGCCTGCAGCGGGCACAGCAGATGAAGACGCAGAAGGTGGCACAGATTTCGAATATCGAGGACCGGATCGGAAAGATCATCACGTTCCTCGCTTCGAAAGGTGTCGATACTACCACCCTTTCAGGTGAGCTCGCCACCTTTACGGCGAAGGCGAACGAACTATTGAGCAGGATCGACGCGTATATCGCGGTCCTAAACACAAATGGAAGCAGCGCGACTGACATTACTTCCGCATTTGCCAATGTCAAAACGTCCGGTGCGGATATGCGGACCTATTTCCATGATACGCTTCGGGCGGCCATCGGGAAGGCGGTCAGTTCATTGAACGAATAATTTCCGGAATATGGAACAGAAAAAGATCGTCATGATCGCTTCGGGCGCGGTCGCTATCATGTTCGTAGTCGCCGTTTCGTGGTTTCTGATTTTCGGGAAGAAGGGAGACGTCGCAAAACCAGGAGATGTTCCTGCCGGACTTTCCGGGGAAAGCGGGGCCGAGATATCGGGAAACGGTTCGGCTCAGGACCAGTCGGGTCAGCAACCGGCATCGGATCCCGGCTCGGTAGCTCAAACGCAGCCGGATCAGTCCGCCACGCTGGCGCCTGTATCGTATGTGAAAAGCAAGGCCGACGCGACCAAGGCGCTTACCGATCTCGACAGTCTTGTCAGCAATGCCGGAGCAACGACACAGTAGGATATCGTAATTAATGTGGAAAAACACACGAATATGGCATCACAAGAAAACCTGATGGCGGCGTTCGCGGGCGAGAGCCAGGCGAATCGCAAGTACCTTGCCTTCGCGAAGCAGGCAGAAATGGACGGATACCCGGCGGTCGCGAGGCTTTTTCGGGCGGCAGCCGAGGCCGAGACCGTCCATGCACTCGCGCACCTGCGCGTGGCGGGCGGTATCAAGGATACCACGTCGAATCTCGGGGAAGCCGTGGCCGGTGAGCACTACGAGTTCACGGAAATGTATCCGGAGTTCATCGCCACGGCCGAGGCCGAGGGGAACGTGGCGGCGCTTAAGTCGTTTTCCAATGCGAACGCGGTCGAGAAGGAACACCACGATCTGTATCAGCAGGCGCTTGAGGCAGTGCGGGCAGGGCACGATATCGAGGATCTGAAGTTCTATGTCTGCCCGGTCTGCGGGCATACCGAGATCGGCGTCCGGTCGGAGAAGTGCCCCGTCTGCGGCGTTCCCGGGAGCACGTTTATCGAGGTGAAGTAGGAGTACCGGTTTCACCGAATCATGTTCGAATGAAAAGAAAGGCCAATAAAAGCCTTTCTTTTTCGATGAAATCGGATTTTCGCGGTTTCGGATGGGAAGTATCTGCTTTACAGTAGGGGAGTATGGGAGGAAAATGGAGGTGCGAAAGAGGAGGAGTGAATGTGCCTTACCTCTCTGGCCGGTTCTTATCGTTACGATACATCGATGGTGGCGCGAGCTGACGGCCGTCCACTCGTGCCTCTTTGTTCGAAAAGCGAATACTGACATATATGAAACGACTGGGCCCGGTACAGCAAAAAACGCTTCTCATTCTTCTCGGCATCATCGCGCTCAGTGGTCCGCGTACGATCGTACAGCAAGCCAGGTTGTTTTCCGAACTTCGAAAAGAATGGAAGAAGATCGATAAGAGGGGTATGAATCGATCCTTGACGCGCCTTTCTGAACAAAAGCTCGTTACGGAAAATATATTGCCGGACGGGTCGGTCAATTTCATGCTTACCGCCGAAGGGAATCGAATAGCGCGTTCGCTGAGTCTCTTCGGTCCGAGCATACGGCTCAAGAGACCGAAAGTCTGGGATGGGAAATGGAGGGTTGTCGCATTTGATATCCCCGAGAGGAGTCGGGCATTTCGCGCTATCTTGCGCGAACATCTGCATGAGGCGGAGTTCTACCAGCTTCAGCAAAGCGTGTTTGTGTCTCCGTACCCGTATGAGAAACCGTTTTCGGAACTGATACGGCTGTATGAGGCTGGGCCGTATGTCAGGATCATGACGGTTTCCTGGATGGATAACGAGGCGGACTTGAAACGCATATTCTTCGGTCGACGCAAATCGCGCAACAAAAGGTGACGCGAGCTGACGGCCGTCCACTCAAGCCGTATTTTTTGAAGAGGAATAAGTTGTTTTATGAATAGGGGTCGATTTACTTGACCGCTTTACAATGAGGTTATTAGGGAGGAAAATAGGGGTGAAAGATTTGAAAAAATGAAGACAGTGCACTTTCCGCTCCGATTACTTCGTGACGGACAGGGCATCCTCGTCGACAACGGCAAAGCGACCTTAATCGGTGACGGGGAAGAAACGGTGTTGTAGGGGGATTATATCCGCTTTACAACCGGGGCGAAGAGGAGGAAAATGGAGGTGAATAAATGTACTTGACCATTAGTGTCCTGTTAAATTTTATCAAATAGCTTATTTTTGCTTCTATATAGCTATAATTTTAGGAATATTTTCCGCACGACTTCAATTGAAATTCTGGAAGACCTTGTAAATTTAAGGCTTATACAAAGTATCTAATTTTCTGAATTTAGTTTAATGGGACACGCATGGTACTTGACCCTTTTTCGGGTTCGGGAAGAAACGGATGCAGTGCGAACATGACGGCATGACCGTCTGTATCGACGACGTGACCGGACTCGGGGCGCTCATCGAGGTCGAGCAATTGTCGGAAGGAGAAAACGACGAAGCGGTCCAGGAAGACCTGAAAGCCTTCCTCCTGTCACTCGGCATCGGCAAAGACGACATCGTCACCAAGGGCTACGACACGCTTTTGTATGAGAAGGGGATCTGATTAATACCGCGGGTCGAAGGAAGTAGAAAACAGGTTAAAGAGCGGAATAAAGTACTTGGCCCCTTCTCGGTTCCAAAAGCACTCAAGTATTTTTCTGTCTACTCAGCCGACTGTTAACGAAAGGACATATGAAGAACGGCGGAATAAAGGTGGCTATCGTCGGAGTCGGAAACTGTGCCAGCTCCCTTATCCAGGGGCTCGAATACTACAAGGACGTCGATGAGAACTCCGAGCGGGTCATCGGACTCATGAATAACGTTCTTGGCGGGTACCGTATTTCCGATATCGAAGTTGTCGCGGCTTTCGACGTGAACGCGAACAAGGTTGGTAAGGATATTTCGGCAGCGGTCTTTGCCGAACCGAACTGTACGAAAAAGATCTCCGATGTTCCGACTACGGGCGTGAAGGTTTCTGCGGGGCCGCTACTTGACGGGATTGCTCCGCATATGAAAGACAGGTTCCCCTTGGTGCAGGAGCCTGATGATGTGGATGCGGTCCTGAAGGAGAGCGGTGCGGAGATACTGGTCAGCTATCTGCCGGCAGGCTCCCAGGAGGCGACCTATTATTGGGCGGAAAAGGCACTTCAACACAAAGTCGCCTTCATCAACGCGATTCCGGTCTTCGTGTGTAGCGACAAGGAGTGGTCCGCGCGATTCGAACAGGCGGCTATTCCGTGCGGCGGCGACGACATAAAGAGCCAGGTCGGGGCGACGATCGTGCATCGCGTGCTTACTCAGCTCGTCCTGGATCGCGGCCAATCGGTCGATGACACCTACCAACTCGATATCGGCGGCAACACCGACTTCGAGAATATGATGACCGGCGAACGGTATGCGCTGAAACGGGAATCGAAGACGAAGGCGATCGCCTGGAACGGGAAGATCGGCGCGATCAAGCTCGGGAACGTCGATTACGTGCCGCATCTCAAGGACAACAAGGTCGCCTATATAAATATCCGGGGACGACAGTTCGGGGATATCCCGTTCGAGATAGACGCGAAGCTCAGTGTCGAGGACAGTCCGAACAGTGCCGGGGTGATGGTCGACGCGATCCGTTCCATGAAGATATCACTCGATAGGGGACTTTCCGGATATCAGGAATGGGGTTCGTATTTCTTCAAACATCCATTGCGTCAGTACACCGATCAGGAGGCGCGGGACATCGTCGAGAAGCATGCCGAGAGTTGAACTATGGAATATTCGGACCTGGTACGCGACGTATTTTCGGACGGGGAGAAGAAGCGGTTCATAACCGACAGCCTTCGCGACTCGATGACCCGTCTCGGATTTTCTGATGCCTTGCGCGACGAATTCCTGCGAAACATCGATACGCTCGACATCGCCGACTTCATCGGGCGACACAAGAACGAGCTGGAGCGGGTCCAGAACGAACACTTCTTCGGGGAACTGGTCCCGGTGTATTTCAAAGAGAACGTGGTTCCCGAAATACCGGCCAACGGCAAGGTGCTTGATCTGGGATGCGGCTCAGCCATCCTGATCCGCTGTCTTATCGAACGGGGAGAAAATTCGGAAATTGTCGGTACGGATATCGTGGCCGACCCGCGCTGGAGCGGCATCGCTCCCGAAGATGCGCGGCTCGAAGTGGTACGGGAATCGGAATTCCTTCCATATCTGAAACGGGAACAGCCGGACCATGCCGCGGCGACGTGGGTGTTCCATCATATGGAATACGGGGAGCAGGAGCGATACCTGTCCGCGCTTCACGACGCCCTCAAGCCGGGAGCGACCCTTGTCGCGCTGGAAGACTCGTATTCGGAGGTCCTGCCACCCGAGTCCGGCAGGGAGCGTGCCCTGGCGTTCATGCGGTGGAATCTCGAGGACCGGCACAAAATCATGGGAGCGCTCGACTGGATCGCCAACCGGATTTTCAGCATGCGGACCTCGATGCCGGTGCCGTTCGCGTATAGGACGCTGGAGGAGTGGGCGAGGGTTTTCGAAGGGGCTGGATTTACGGTGAAAAAGACCAGATTTCTGGGATTTCCAGACAATAGGGACGTGCATAATCCCCAGAGCCTGATCGTCGTCGAGAGGCGATAGCACGACGCGCCTGCCCGACAACGGGCCGGGCGTTTTTCGAAAAAATCGCTAAATTCTTAGTAATCCTTGCCTTTTCGGCCCGGAGGGGTATGGTGGAGGTGACGGTATCAACGAAAAAAGTACCTGACCCCTTTTCTGCTCCCGGTTCGGGGTTACGGACTTCACCGCCCTCAATTATGTCTCGTTTGTCCTGAAAGCGCATTACAAGGATGAGATGGAAGAAACCGTGAGGGAAAAAATAAAGACCGTGCACTTTCCGCTCCGATTACTTCGTGACGGACAGGGCATCCTCGTCGACAACGGCAAAGCGACCTTAATCGGTGACGGGGAAGAAACGGTGTTGTAGGGGGATTATATCCGCTTTACAACCGGGGCGAAGAGGAGGAAAATGGAGGTGAATAAATGTACTTGACCCTTTTTCGGGTTCGGAACGATATGACTCGATCGGAAGACTTTTCGGACGAACGACAAAATCAGGGGCATACGAAACGAAGAAGTTTGGTGGAGGCTTTTCGTGCGCGACCAATCGAATTCCTGGAGGAATTTTCCGACATCACGGTCGGGGAACTCGAGGAGCGGTTTCCGGGCGACTTTCTCATCATCGCGTGCGATTTCGGGATTCGTGGCGTCGAGAACGGGGAGGAGATTCCCGGCGGGTATCGGCAGGGGCGTGTGCTTTCGATCGATCATCATGCGCCGACCGCGCGGATGGCACGACAAATCTCGAGTACGACGCTTGCCATCGAACAGGCCCGAAACGGTGGCTTTCCGGCGGATGGGAAGGTCGTCATTCATCATACCGATTGCGACAGTCTTCTTTCCTCGCTCATCGCGAGCGGGTTCTTGCCGCCCGAAGACCGCTTCAACGACGCGGCGATCTCGGCGGACCATACCGGGGAACCGGACGATATCGCCGATCTGTTACAGCCACTTCAGAAGTTGCGCGATATCGAATTCTCGCTCCGCAATCTCGATTTGTCGCTTTCGGGTAAACCGATCGGACAGGACGCGCACGAACTCGTGCTCGGGCGACTGGAACGGCGTGAACTCGTCGCGAAACTCGTTTCCCAAGGAGCGTTCAACACAACGGGCGACGTCTATTACGCCTCGTTTCCCGACACGCATGACTCCGTATTTTTCCCGTCACTCTTGCCGGAAGCCGCGGTGATCCTTGTCGGTTCTCCCATGAAAAATCATCCGGAAAAAACGTATATCAAGGTCCGACTCGGCATAAGGGCGCCGGAGGGATTCATGATCAACACGCTCGGCTTGCCGGATTTCGGAGGTCGGTGGAACGCGGGGAATACCAAACGGCACGGTGGTACGGCGATTCCGATCGCGGAATACGCGAAGATCGTCCTGGAAAAACTTGAGCGATTTTCCGGAGGGGGAGCAATATTTGAGAGCAAATGATCGGATTCGGAAAACGAATGATTATCGTATCAAGAAACCATATGACCCTTTCCCCATACCATCAGAAATATGCCGGATATCCGGATGAGGAGATTTGGATACGGGCGGACGTGAAAGAATCCGAATTGAAAATGATATTCGAATACGCTCCCTTGAAGACGGAAAGCGCGGTCGTGAAGGTGGCGGTCATGGGAAGCGGCGACCGGCGATTCGTGCAGCATCATGAGCGGATCTTCACGGAACTCCTCGGGAAGCGAGTCGAGGTGACGACATTCAACATCACGACCGAACACCTGGAAGGGGAGGATCGGGCGATCTTGCATGACTGCACGAAATCGCTCCCGGGTATGCCCTATGACATTACCTATTCTCATGTCCTGTTGAAATTCATCGAGACGGAAAAGCAATGGGACGTGATCATGAATTCATATGCCGCACTCTCGGAGGGTGGACTTGCGATACACGTCTTCGATTCCTCGGACTACGAGACGGAGGAGAAGCTCCAATCGGACGGGTACTTTTCCGTTCCACTTGTGCAATACGAGAACCGCTTGAAGGCACTTGGTATCGAATTCGTCGAGGTTCCCGTCCGCTACGGGAAGGCGCTCGTGCTGAAGAAATAGGAGGAGTATGAATAACAACGATTATCACAACAAGATCATGGAGTCATACCTGCCGGAATCGTACCGGGTCTGGTTTGAAGAAGAGGTGAAATACCTCGTCGCTCATGTCACCCGCTCGGCCTCCGTGCTCGATATCGGCTCCGGGGACGGCCGCACTATAAACGATCTGTTGCCGGTCACGAAGAATATAACGGGTATCGATCACGACACTGCCGCTATCGAGCGGGCCAAGGAACGGTTCAAGGATTTCCCGTCGGTGCATGTTGAAACTGCGGACGCGACGAAGATTCCGTTTGAAGATGAACAATTCGATTTTGTTACGTGCATGGGGGTGTTTATGAATCTTGGGGAACACAGGACGGAGGCGCTTCGGGAAATGAAACGGGTGCTAAAAGATGACGGTAAGGTCATCCTGGATTCTTTTTCGGAACGATCGTTACCGGAACGTCTGAAGGCATACGAAAGCGCCGGTGTCCCGGTGAAACGAATCGAGGGCGGAGCGGTATATTTCGATGAGAGTATCGGCGACAATGTTTCGGAGCAGTTTACCGAAGGAGAATTGAGAGATATTTTTGATCGGGAGGGATTGATCATCGAAGATATGTATGATGGTGGAATCGTATACATATTTACCGTTTCGAAGAAAAAAAACAGTCTTATATAGTAATCCGTATCCATAATCGTATGGAAAAGATAAAGGTGGAGCAGCACGGGTTCACGGCGTTCTCGTGGTTCGCCGGGTGGCTGTTCACGATCGGGTTCCTGCACCTCCCGTTCTTTCAGGGGGTGCTCGCGATCCTTTTGTGGCCGTACTACATCGGCCTCGCGGTGAGCGCCTTGGCGAAGTAAGGGGAATTTCGGAAAGCGATACCCCCGTCTCCGCGAGGGAGTCGGCGACTGCGGTCATTCGTTTTTCGGGTCCCATGAACCCACAAAATGACGTTAAAGACGGCTTTCTCAAGCCTTCATGTTTTGTCGAAATTGGAAATTCGGGTTTCGGGGCCGGTAAACGTGGGGTATACTGGAAGCATCAGTTCAATTCGAAGAAATACCATTATGAAGGAAGATTCCATGATCGGTCCCGGGGGTGGGAATTTGTCGAAGGAAGCTCCACAATTCCTAAAAGCGTTTTCCCGCGCGAATTCATCGGAAGAGCGTGACATGTTGGCGGCCTCGATCCGTGAGAGTCGAAGGAAACGTGACGGATGGCAGAAAGAGCATGACGGCCGGATGGGGGAAAAGAACAAGCTTGTCGAAGAGATGGATGGCCTCCGTGGCGAGATCGGCACGTATGAAAATGGGAACCTCGTGACCAAGGTGAAGGATTATCTCGCGTATCGTGCCGCAAAGGCGAAGCTCGAGGAAAAACTTGGCCCGCTCGGTCTGGCGGAGGAAAGCGTGAACAGTTCGGAGAAAGAGAAGCCGGATTTTGCCGAGGCGCGCGAACTCCTGGACGGTTTCTATGAAGGTGAGAAGAAAAAATGGGCCGATGCCGGACATACTCCGGAGGACATCGCGGAGAATTTCTCCGAGGAGCATCTGTCGTCATTGTCCGTCGAGGACTATGCGCTTCTGATGCGACGTTTCCCGGGAGAGATGCTTACGCACGTGACGCGGCAGGGTATCCGTGATCATGCGGGGAGCATGTGGCATACGGCCGGTGAAGGGAATTTTCAAGGAGGCTTCGAGTCCATGCTTGAGGACGGGAAACTTCGTTCGAACCTGGGCATCACGCTCAAGGAACATGAGAAAGAGGCTGCGATGGCGAAATTCCTGCGGCTGGACGGGATTAGCTCGAGGGAAGAGGCACTCCATAAGTTGGAGAGCAAATTCGGACCGAATGCCACTTCGGACAACGGATTCGCGGATGATTCGGCGGTGCACTTCGCTGCGGAGCAGGTGATGGACGAAATTGGCCGATATCTGGGGAGCGAAGGATGAACATGAGGAGTACGTGAAGATTCTCCGGAAATATTTCGACGATCATGCAGCGGATCGATATGAGACGGCGAAGGAGACGATACCATCGAAGGAATACTGGGAGCGGTACTTCCAACGGAATCTGGAGCAGCGACCGTCGAAGGTGGTCTACTATCGCGGAGGTGACCCTTCACGCGCATTGAACCGGTGGCGGGGAGGGAACGACATAACGAAGAAATCGGCAGACCCGACATTCGGTTTTTCCGATCACGAGGTGTCGACCGAAGCTCCCGAGGCGAACGAGGGGAGGGAACGATTCCTGTCGCTCGCACGCAAGGTGATCGACGACCGATTCCCGGCATCAGGGTCAGCTATCGATTCCGGTGTCTGACGGAGTAGCTCATCCGGTTTCCCTCAAATCGAAAACTGACCGGAAAGAAGGCCTATTAAGGCCTTCTTCTTTCGTCGAAATCGGAAAGGTGTGGAAATTTTGTGGCCGTATTGATTTCCGCGCCGAGACGAGGTAGAGTGACGCTAGTGTAGAATCGGTTACTTAACGTATTCGGGAGGGGAAGATGAATAACAAATCATTGGTCGTATACGGAACGCAGTCAATCGTTCCGACGGTCCTGTCGGGACAGATCCTGTACGCCCAGGGAATCCGTCAATATGTGCCGGATGGCATGGACGACGATGAACGGAGAACGGTGCTTCGAGACGCATCGCTCGTGTATGAGGCACTCCTGCGGGTGGGTGTCCGTCATGATTTTTACGGCGCGCTTCTCGACGGGGCCCCGGCCCTGATTGCACGATACGGGAAAGTGATAGGGGAGTTCGAACGTGACGAACGGTTGCAGTACGCGATGAAGTGCTGCATTGCGGCAGGTGGCAGCCTGCTCGGAAAACTGTGTCGTGAGATGGAGAGGGTTCCTTCGATCATTTCGCGTCGGCAGATGATCCGTCAGTTACGGCTCAATCCGGACGTGATGGAAACAGTCAGTATGAACAACTGGCGGTGGGCTGGGTTCTCGGAATGCGAGAAAACAGGCATCTGCTTCCATGACGGGAGTGAACATCCTCCGTTCATGAAGTGCTGTCCGCTCGACAAGACACGGCTTCGGCATCCGGAAGAGTGGCGCGGGGACGACGGATGCTACGCACCCGTGAACGGATGATTGACGTCCGATCCGGTCGGAATCTGCGGCGGCAGGGGAACACCTTGCCGTCCGTTTTTTATCCGACAGCCTTGATTCTATTCCAAGGATGAGGTATGGTGCTTCTGATGAATGTAGAATCCTTTACAATAACGAAACGATTAAAACATGAGCACACTTGGCGTATTTTGCGGCGGAGTCGACCGTCTGCCATTCGGCGGGGTATTGTCTCCGTACGAGGCACAGTCACTTCTTGAACAGACGATGCATCCGGATGCGTTCAACGGCTGTTCCTGTGCGTTCTTGAAACAGTACGGAACCTGGTACGAGGCATTTCAGATGGTGAAAAGACGATTTGAGTTTTATGTCATTGAAGCGCTCGAGTATCCGGACCTGTTTGATGAGATCGGGACCCATGACCGAGATCTGCGGATCATATTTGCGATACACCGCTGCATCGTGAAGGCAAAAGAAATCAAGGAGAAAATGAAGGCGTTGCCGAAAGAGTTTCTGGACGAATCGCTTCGTAAAGCAGAATGCCGCTTGCAAGGCATCGAGCCGATCGAAGTCAAACCGAAGGATTTCTCGCCATCGACATGCGAAATGACCGGCGTGTGTACGTGCAAGGACCGCGGCGCCGTGCCTCCGTATATGCATGGTTGCCTCGGCGACACGACGCTGTTGCTTCCGTACGAGGAGGAACCGTGTGGAACAGTGGTACGGGACTCACGGATAATCGTGACGAACCGCTGACTCATACGTGTCGGTTGCGCACATGGTTCCGAAATCGGATTTTCAACGTAAAGAAGGCCTTAACAAGCCTTCTTTTTTTGTCGAAAACGGAAATTCGGGTTTCGGGTTCGGAAAACGTGGGGTATACTGATAAGAGCGTACCTGTGCGGAATCTGTTCATTCTTGATAGGGGCCGAATCGGTCCTCACTGAGAAATTGTATGTATAATCAGCCCTTGTCATTCCGGCCTACGAGCCGGAATCTAGATCCTTGGTCAATTGACATACGCCGGTCATAAGCCCGGGATGACAAATTAAATGGCGGTTTTCCGTTGTAAAATATGATCCTCCTCTACGCGCCTATCCTGTACGTCCTGCTCCTGAAGGCATGCCGTTCGTTTTGTACCCGAACTATATGTTGCCGGGGAAGGTGGAGCGGTATCCGGCGCTCGTGGAGCTGTCGGAAAAGCTTCGGGGCAAAGATAGGCGGGAGACGCTCGGGAACGCGTTTGCATATCTGCGCGAGCATCATGCGAGTGACGACAAGATCTGGCTGCGGGAGAACCTGATGACCCTGCTTCAGATCGGCGATTTTTCGACCGAGCACTATATTGATAAGGACTGTTTCCTGTGGTGCCACACCCAGAACCGTCTTTTGAAATCAATCCTGGTGAACTCCGGAATGTTCACGGAAAATCAGGTCATGATCGGACGGATGTTCTTCTGGAATCCGGATTCGCCGTATCGCGGTATCTCGGTCTATATCCATCAGTACGCGTTGGTCGATATCGGGGGTACAGTCTGAAGGCGGACCCGTTCTATGATATCTTGGAGGAAAGAGATGAAGGAAGAAAAGAGCCTGAACCCCTCAGTCACGAAGACGTGACAGCTCCCCTTTGAAAGGGGAGCAGGAAGAGAGAAGGATCGGATGCACTGAGTTTATGAGTGAAAGAAAACTATGGGAATCCAGTATGCCATACTGTTCGGCCTCATCGCGATGGTGGGGAGCGGGTTGTCCGGAGCCCTCGCACGTGAACCCGTGCGGGCGCTCGGGAGTGACCGGGCGCTCTTTTGGCGTGCGGTCGCCATGGTCTTGTTCCAGGTGCCGCTCCTTGTCGTATTCTTTCCCCGCGATCTTTCGGCGTGGGGGATCCTTTGGGCGATCGGCGTCGGCGCGGTCGGATACCTGCCGATCTATTTCTTTTTTCGGGCGATCTCACGCGGTCGGGTCGGCGTAGTCTCACCGATCTCGAACTCGTCGTCGGTCATCACGGCGATGCTCGCGGTCTTCGTGCTCGGCGAGCCGTTCGGTGGGTTCCGTGTCCTCGGTCTGCTCGTGGCATTGTCCGGAATCATCCTCCTGTCCGTCGATTTCCGTGATTGGAAGAACTCGGCCCTGCTTCGGCACGACAGCGGGATTCCGTTCGCGGTCGCCGCCTGTCTCGGGTGGGGCATCGTGATGTTCCTCTTCCGGTACCCGGTGCTTCTCATCGGTCCGATCTTTACCGCGTTCATCATCGAAGCCATGATCCTCCTGTCCGCCACGGCACGACTCCGGTTGAAGCGGGAACCGTTCACATTACCGAAAGGTTTCCGAGTGCCGATCGCCACTGTTGGATTCTTCGGCGTGATCGGCGTAATCGCCTATGACTTCGGACTAACGACGTCAGCGGTGGCGGTCGTCGCGATTCTCAATATGACCAATCCGGTCGTCGCGGCGGCATACGAACATTTCGCGTACGGGGAAAAGCTTTCGGCCAAACAGTATGTCGGTATAGCGCTCGCCATCGCCGGCGCGGTTCTGGTCTCGCTGGCCCATTGAGAGAGCCCCTCTTCTTTGAGTATCGCGGGATAATCAGGCGCGCGCACGGATGCGGTCGGAAGACCGTTTTTTTCGGATATCACGGACGGTTTCGCCGATGATCGAGAACATGAACCGGTGATGCGTGACGGCATCCATCGTGAGGACTTTCCGGAGGGGCTGCCGTGACGTATCGGCTTCCGAGAGGTGGTCCGGCATGAAGAATTGTTCGCCGAGCGATGTCGACTTCGCCTCGTTGAGGTAATCGGAAAGCCGGTCTCCGAAGCCGGGACGGATTGAGAATGAGGAAAGGTCGGGGTCCATCAGTGCGATCGTACGAGGGTCGGGAACATGGCCATCCTCGTCGGCAAAGATGATGGCGGTGTTCCCGAAATGTCCATCGCGCAACAGGGTCGAAATGCCTCCTTCCAGGCTATTGAGGAAACGCATCTTGTCCTCGAAAACATCGCCAAGATTTTCCCAGTCGATGTCGAGGAGTCCGGGCCACTTCGTAACGGAATCCTCGATACTGTTTCGGATATACTCCCGATACTCGCCACTTTTGAGGAAGTCGATAATTTCTACAGGATTCCGGGCAGAATAGCGCCTGTTCCAAAAAACACCGTCGCGGTCGATGATTTTTGCAACAGACGGTCCGTTCAGGACTTCCATGACCGTCGTCATGCCGACGATCTCGTCTTCGAGTCCGGGAATGATCCGCCCGGTCCGCCGGTCGCGCGCGCCGTGTTCCTCGGCATAGTGATAGATGTCCGGCAGTATGCCTTTCGTCGTGGCGGTGACCGCCTGTGCCATCGAACCGCGACGGAAAGCGCCGACAGGGTCCGGCTGGTCATGATTGGTCGGGATGCCGAGATATGGAGAGCCGGTTTTTAGGTCGATGATTTCGGCCCGCTTCAGTTCGCGGAGGCCGACATTTTTTCCGAAGTGTTCCCGGAGGATGGTCCGTGACGGTTCGTCTTTTGGGACGCGGAAAATATTCGAGGTCCCTTCTCCGACGATGTCCGCATGGCGGAGCATGTCGACGAGTCCGGAGGTCTTTTCGTTTCGCTGCCGTTCTTTTTCCGGATGGTCCGAGGCCGTAACACGGTCCATGCCACGCAGGAGGCTGAAAAACAAGACGGGGTCCTGAAGAATCCGCTCGAGTTCCTCGGGAGTCTCCTGGAAATGTCGGAGGATCTTGGGAACATCCTGAAAATCGTATTCGACGATACGTATCGGGTCATTTTCCTTTATGGGCTCTTTTTCCAGTGACGGAATCTCATGGTTCATATCGTCAGTATAAGCCTATATCTGACAATGGGAAAGTCTTTGTCTCTGATTGCCAGGGCTCTAAAGGTGTGAATTTTCGGTGTCGCCGCGCTTTCATAAGCCATCGTTTTGGGGTATACTGGTATACTGTCCGGGTGGAAAGCTGTTTTGAAGTATGTCTGATCCCGTGAATGAAAAGGTGGCTTCGGTGAAAAGGGACGGATGGCTGAGGAAACCACTTGGCATTTTTCTCGTCGTGCTTGGCGTGTTATTGCATCTGATTCCGTTCTTTCCGGCTTCCTGGATCATCGTCATCGGTTTGGAACTGCTCGGTCTGAGGGCTATATTCTGGGAACGGATCAGGGACTGGTTCGGAAAAAACATAGTGGCGGAACAGTCTCAGTCGGATCACAATAACAAGAAGAAGTCTATGCGGAATCTCATGAATACGGTTCGGACTATCGGTTTCGACAAGCCGCTCTTCGCCGTGCTCGCCGTCGCGCTCGTTTTGCATTATGCACAGGTGCTTCCCGTATCAGCGGGTGATGTCGCGCTTGGTATTCTCGCGGGCATCGCGACCATTCCGGTCCTGCGTAGTGCTATCTTGGCGCTCCGTGAGAAGCGGATCACGGTCGATCTGTTGGCGAGCGTGGCGCTCATCGTGTCGCTCCTGAATCGCGAATGGGCATCGGCCACGTTCATCGGTCTCATGCTCGCCTCGGCGCGTATTTTCGATTCCTATACCGAGAACCGCGCCAGAAACGCCATCCAAAGCCTGATGAAACTCCGACCCGAGACGGTCCGAGTCAGGCATGGCGAGACAGTCGTCGAGGAACCGGTCGCCACCGTCCGGCAGGGCGACCTGATCATCATCGGTATCGGGGAGCGGATTCCGATCGACGGGGTCATCATCGAGGGCGAGGGCCAGGTGGACCAGTCATCCTTGACCGGGGAATCGTTGCCGGTCGACAAACGCGTCGGTGACCGGATGCTCAGCTCGACTCTGGCCGTATCCGGTTCGTTCGTCGTGCGGGCGGAAAGGGTGGGCAAGGATACCGCATTTGAGAAGATCATCCGGCTTGTCGAGGAATCGCAGGGTAACAAGGCGGGCGTGCAGACGGCAGCCGACCGGTTCGCCGCGTGGTATATCAGTTTCTCGTTTCTTGTTACTGTCTTGCTCTACGCGTTCACGCGCGACCTCGATCTCGTTCTGTCCGTGCTCCTCGTGACCTGCGCGGACGATATCGCCGTCGCGTTGCCGATGGCGTTTCTCGTGGCGATCGGCAATGCCGCCAAGCGGGGAATCATCGTGAAGGGGGGCTCGTTCCTCGAGGGACTCACACAGGTCCGGACGGTGATCGTTGATAAGACCGGAACGCTTACGCGTGGCAGGCTCCGCGTTTCGTCGGTGACGGTGTTCGATGCACGGACGGAACATGACCTGGTCGCGCTTGCCACGGGTTCCAGTAGCGTCTCGTCTCATCCGGTGGCCCGTGCGGTGGTCCGGTATGCGAAGCAGGAGAAGATACGCATCGGGGAAGTATCCGAGTCTGGCGAACAGTCCGGCAAGGGGACCTACGCGATGTCTCAGGGGAAGCGTGTCGTCTGTGGGAAGCTGCCGTTTCTCGAATCAGAGGGCGTGTCCGTCTCTGATGCTGAGCGCGAGCGGATCGCCGATATCGCCCAAGACGGTGCCGGCAGCGTGTTGCCGGTCGCCTATGGCGGACATTTGGTCGGGGCGATTCTGCTCCAAGACGAGATCCGTCCGGAGGCGAAGGATTCGATCGCTCGGTTGCGGGAGCTTGGCGTGCGCGATATCGTGATGCTGACGGGAGACAATGAGAAGACGGCACGACAGGTCGCGCACGCGGTCGGTATCACCGTGTACCATGCGAATCTTCTGCCCGAGGACAAGCTGGAACATCTGAAGGCATACATTGCGCGCGATCGCGGCAAGGTCGCGATGGTCGGTGACGGTGTGAATGATGCGGCGTCGCTCGCGCTTGCCGATGTCGGTATCGCGATGGGAGTTATCGGGTCGGATGCGGCTATCGAGGCGGCCGACGTGGCCCTTATGCAGGATGATTTTTCCAAGATTCCCGAGGCGATTGAGATTGGCAAGGCTGTCTCGACGATTGCTCGTCAGGACTTCGTCATTTGGGGGACCGTGAACGCGATCGGACTCCTGCTCGTTTTTGGTCGGCTGATCGGGCCGGAGGGCGCGGCGGCATACAATTTCCTCACCGATTTCCTGCCGATTGCAAATTCGATGCGACTCCTCGGGGAACGATTTTCGAGACGAAAGATAGGCACTGGCTCCCGATGAGGTGATTTCTTAAAGATATTTTACTCGACATATTCTTAAAAACGATATGCTGACTTCGAC
>JBAXFX010000020.1:0-19221 GCA_037139695.1 Candidatus Moraniibacteriota bacterium
ACAATCAACAATCAACAATCAACAATCAACAATCAACAATCAACAATCAACAATCCAGTATAGCGTGAAAGAAGATTTGTTTCAAGGCGTTGTCAACGGGAGATGGAGAGGTTTCCTTTCGAAGGGATTTCGGAGACATCCGCGTCGGAAGCGGCTTCGTGTCGGGCTCGGCCCCGTTCGGCCAGCTTCATGATAAGGTCTTTCACGCCGATCGGATTCGGGACATTACGAAAGATGAAACGGGGACTTTCTCCGGCGGTCTGTACGAGAACGTCGCCGTAGTCGAGGATGCTCGGAATGAATCCGTTCACCTCACTGGTCACATCCTGGACCGTATGGAATCGGAGCTCGCTGACACGGCGCGTGAAGAGGTCTTTCTGTTCGATGTTCACGATGCGTTCGTCCGTGATGATCCAGACGTCGAAATAGACATCGATCCAGATGAGGAAGAGCGTGATCCAGAGGAAAAGGAGGAAAGAGTTCTCGAGGAAGAAAAAGATCGCCGCGTTCGGACTCCCGATAATTCCAGGAAAGAGAATCGGGATGATGATGAACCCGCCAAGCAGGAGGACAGATAGGAAAACGGATAGGAAAAGATGCGTGAATAGGTCGAACCAGTGCCGGTGATAGACGGCGAGAACCTGCTCTTCGTCATGTTTGCCTTGGAAGCGGATGCCGGAGAAATCGCTCATAATACGTTTCAATAACGGGAAGAAACCGAGGGGAACGATGGAAAGGTCGCAGTGGTCGAGAACAGCTTATTCCAGTCGACCTGGGAAAAGATGACCGCGTTCGTGAGGAGAAGAAAGAGGAATACGCCCGCGAAAACGGAAACGACGGCAAGCGCGTTCTTTTTGGAGAGGGAGTACCGGAGGATATGATAACAGATATATACTCCGACGACGGAGATGCCGAGGAGGAGGATGAGATAGAACAGGTGGATGATCGTTGTCATAGGAGTTTTGATTGATGGTCTTCGGGAACAGGGAGTCCGACATGTGTGAATCCGTCCGGGGTAACGACTCGACCCCTCGGGGTGCGAATGAGGAAGCCAAGCTGGATGAGATACGGCTCATAGACGTCCTCGATAGTCTCCGTTTCTTCGCCGGTGACGGCCGCGATAGCCTGGACGCCGGCTGGACCGCCGTTGAACTTCTTCGCGATGGCGGTGATGATATTGCGGTCGGTCGGCTCGAGGCCGATCTCATCGACTTCGAAAAGCGTGAGTGCCTCGCGGGCGACTTCGCGTGTGACGCGTCCGCGGTCGTGTATCTCGGCGAAGTCACGGACCCGTTTCAGGAGCCGGTTCGCGACTCGCGGCGTCTTGCGACTGGCGGCGGCGATCGCGTCCGCGCCACCTTCGTCTATAGGAACATCGAGAATCCTTGCCGAGCGGGTGATGATCTTGCACATCTCGTCGTGCTCGTAGAATTCGAGACGGTTCGTCGATCCGAAGCGGTTCCGAAGCGGGTTCGATATGGAACCGAGGCGGGTGGTCGCCCCGACTAAGGTGAACCGTGGCAGGTCAAGCTGGATCGTCCGTGCGGATGGCCCCTTGCCGATGATGATATCGAGCTTGTAATCCTCCATCGCCGGGTAGAGCACCTCCTCGATAGTCTTGTTGAGCCGGTGGATCTCGTCGATGAAGAGTACATCGCCTTCTTCGAGATTGGTCAGGATGGAGCCGAGATCGCCGACGCGCTCAATGGCCGGACCGGACGTGATGCGGATATTGACGCCCATCTCACGGGCGATGATGTTGGCGAGTGTCGTCTTGCCGAGACCGGCCGGACCGTAGAGGAGGACATGATCGACGCTTTCCTGGCGTCGTTTTGCGGCCTCGATGAAGATGCCGAGATTCCGTTTGATTTTTTCCTGGCCGACGTATTCGCCGAAAGAGCCCGGTCTGAGGGTAGTTTCGAGGACGACGTCTTCGTCTTCCACTTCGTTTTTCTCAGGAGAAGTGATGGTAGTCATTATGCCTTTCGTAAGCCGTGCTGAAGGTGTTACATTGCCATTCTACCACTTCTTGACAGTATTACAAACCTATGCTAGGATTGAAGGTCGCGTTGAGAAAAACGGACGACATTCCAAGGGCTCTTTCACCTGCAGGCGAATTGGGGATTACTATCTTTTATCCTCAAGACCGGGGGCTTACCCTCGCGCTTACCGTTCTCCGCATATCATGCGGGTAGCGGCAAGCGCGAGACGTCCAGACATGGGTTGGGTGGTTTCGGCTGCGCTCCTCCTCGACACTGTCCCTTCCCGAGATGTCCTTGACGTTTCGGATTGCCTGCAGCTGAATGATCCTTCGGGATAGAAGCCCTGCCTCCGCGAGAGGCGGGGCTTCTTTTTGCCGATACTACACGAGTCAAATGTTATTATGAAAAAAAGAATAGGAACCGGTTATCAGGCACAAAAGACCGTTCGTGGAGAAAACGAAGGTGTTACGGTCCGTCGTTCGTCCGCCGGACTCGGACTTTTTGCCACTCGTGCGTTTATGTCGGGTGAGACCGCCATCGAATATGTTGGAAACCGGATTGCCGCGTGCGAGGAGGCCGGCCGGACCAACCGGTATCTCTTTCAGGTGAATATGAAATGGGATATCGACGGAAGCCCGCGGTGGAATATCGCCCGGTATGCGAATCATTCCTGTCGTCCGAACTGTGAGGCATTGAACCGGCGAGGGCGCATCTTCATCGTGGCCCGTCGGCGCATCCAACCGGGCGAGGAATTGTGCTACGATTATGGACGTGAGTATGTGAATGAGTTCATCCGCCCACACGGCTGTCGGTGCGTGAAGTGTTGCGAATCGAAAAAAGACCCCGTCATATAGCAGGGTCTTTTTACTTTCCTTCGCTATTCGTCCGTGACGCGGCGGATTTCGTCGAGAGTCGTCCGACCCTCGAGGACGGCGAGTATGCCGTCGACCGGAAGGGGAATCATGCCGTTCTTGACGGCGGTCGAATTGATTTCCGACGTGAGCGCGTTTCCAGTGATGAGTCCTTCGATATCGGCATCGTTGAGGAGGACTTCCGAAAGGACGACCTGACCCGAGAATCCGACGCCGTTACACTGTGGACAACCGACGGTTCGGAAGACCTTATTCCTATCCGTGATGCCTTTGAGGAAACTTTCGGGAGCTTTTTCAAGGATACGTCCTATCATTGCCGATTCCTCCTCGGTCGCAGAGTCTTCCTTGCGACAATGTTGGCAGAGCCTTCGGACGAGGCGCTGCGAGATGAAGCAGTTCATCGCGTTCGCAAGATCGTCGGCCGCGACCCCCATGCCGAGGATGCGGGAGACGGCCCCGGCAGCGCTATTGGCATGGACGGTCGAAAGGACGAGGTGTCCGGTAACGGCGGCCTGGATCGAGATGACAGCCGTCTCCTCGTCTCGGATTTCTCCAAGCATGAGGATATCCGGGTTCTGCCGGAGTAAGGCCCGAAGCGCACCGGCGAATGTGTATCCTTCCTCCTCGTTCACCTGGGTCTGTAGGATGCCGGGTAGCTGGTATTCAATCGGGTCCTCGACGGTGATGATCTTTACTTCAGAGGTATTGAGTTTGGAAAGGACACTGTAGAGCGTCGTCGTCTTTCCGGAACCGGTCGGACCGACGTTTACGATCATCCCGTTCGGTTTACGGAGGGCAGTATTGATCCGGTCCAGGTTCTCCTTTCGGAATTCGAGCGAATCGAGTGAAAGTTTGACGGAAGAACCGCCAAGAATCCGCATCACGGCTGTCTCACCGTAGCCACCAAGGATGATGGAGAGGCGGACGTCCGTTTTTCCCGGTCTGATATCGTCGAACGGTTCTTCTACTGAGAGGGAAAACCGACCGTCGACGACACCGGATCGTTCCCCGGTCTTCAGTCCGCTCCAGAGCTTGATTTCGCCGAGAATGGACGGGTAGATGTTCTTCGGGATCGAAAGGACGGTCTGTAGGATGCCGTCGATTCGGAATCGGACGAAAATGACATCGTCCGCGGGCTCGAGATGTACGTCTCCGGCATGGAGTATGAGCGCCGCCGCGAAAATAGACCGGAGCATGTCGCTATCCTTGAGTCCGGACGCGTATTTTTGGAATATTTCAAAAGAGGCGAGATTTTCCTTCGCTGCCGTGAGTGCCGAGGCCGATATGACTGACGCTTTGGAAAGGAGGCTCGGCATGAGTTCCTCGTAGATCTCTTGCATGGTATCCTTTTGTCCGGTCGAACGCCAGACTTCCTCGAGGGTCGTTATGCCTCGGATTGCCTTGACGATTCCGTCTTGGAGCATGGTGACCATGCCGTCTTCGATCGCCGCACGCATGATTTCGCGCTCCGTTCCCATGTTCAAAATGAGTTCCTCGATCGGCTTCGTGATCGTGAAGGCTTCGAGGATGCTGATCCGGCCGTGGTAGCCGGTCAAATTGCATTTCGGGCAGCCGATCGGTTTCCAGAGCGCATTGATCTCGTGAGGAATCTCGATATGCGCCTTCGGCGAGATGACGGAGAGAACTTGGCGGATGGAGTCGATCGTTTCCTTGGCCGGTTCGTATGATTCTTTGCATTCGGTACAGAGCGTCCGGACCAGCCGTTGTCCGATGATGATGTCTGTCGCCGAGGCGATGAGCGAGGGCTTTACGCCGAGTTCGATGAGCCGACCGATGGCGCCTGGGGCGCTGTTGGCATGGACCGTCGAAAGGAGGAGGTGTCCGGTAAGGGCAGCATTTACGGAAATATCCGCCGTTTCCTCGTCGCGGATTTCACCGACGAGGATGACGTCCGGATCTTGGCGGACGATGGCTCGAAGTGCCGCCGCAAAGGTATAGGATTTATCTTTCGAGACCTCGGTCTGAACGATGCCGGGGAGCTGGTATTCGATCGGGTCCTCAATGGTGATGATTTTCACCTCGGGCTTGTTGATGGAATGGAGAAGGCTGTAGAGCGTGGTCGTTTTTCCGGAACCGGTCGGACCCGTATTGAGGATCATCCCATGTGGCTTGTTCACGGCATGAAGAACCTTCTCGAGCGTCTCGCCTTCGAGGCCGAGCAGTCGTATATCCAGAAGGACGCTGTCGGCGTTCAAGATACGCAGGTTGATGCTTTCGCCATGACTGCCCGGGATGATGTTTACCCGGAGATCGACTTTCTTGCCGTCGATCTCGATGCCGAAGTGGCCATCTTGGGAGCGATCCCGGACATTGATCTTCATCTTTGAAAGCATCTTTACCCGCGACAGCGTGAGGCGGTAGATATCCTTGGAAATATCACCGACATCCTGTAAAACGCCATCGATGCGATACCGGAGCCGTACGGTGTCGACCTCGGGCTCGATGTGGATATCGCTCGCGCGGAGTTTGTTCGCCCCGGCGAGGATAATCTCTATCGTCTGGGATATGGAAATAGTGGAGGAATTTTTCAGTTTGAGCAGCTCGCTGAAATTTTCCTCGAACTGCCGGAGATCCTCGCCGGAGAGTGAGACCTTGAGCAGGTCCAGGTTCTTGAGGAGGGGGACGGTCTTATAGACGTGCCAGACCTTCTCAAGCGACTGCATCGAGACGACATACGGTTCGATCGTCCATCCGCGCTCCTCGGCGAGCATGTCCACGAATGCCGTCGCTTCCCCGTCTTCCGGATTTGCGAACGCGACACGGACGACTTTCTTCGTCTTGTCGAAAACAGCGATGCCGAGCCGTCTCGCCTCTTCTTCCGGGATAGCGGTCACCTGTCCGGGATCCGCCGGGAAGACATTGAGGTCGAGATACGGAAGACCGATCGAGGCGGCATACCGGGAAGCTTCCTGTTCCTTTGATTCTCCCTCGAGTTGGTGGAGAACGGTCGTGGTTTTCTTCGCTTTTGCGTCTTTCCAATCCTGTGATGTATTCTGGATGACTTGGACCATAAAGTTTCGTGTTTAGGATGTGCGCGGGACATGCCTCGCGACGGGAGTATGAAAAAAACCGCCTTCACTCACCTTCCATGTACATTGTACCGGAAAAGGGATGAAAGCGGAATGTTTTACGGATAGCTCTTCGTTGGATCCGGCTAGGCTAAGACGAGCGTCGAATTGATCCGGTTAGCTATATAACCCGGATAAGCCTTATCTATCGCCAGCCCTATTTTTTTGAGAAATGAATGCCATGAGTCTCGCTCCTTTTCGGATTTGAAAGCATGTCTTACCTGACACGCGAACAGGTCCTTCGTGAGAGTAAGCACGAGTGGCGCATGTCCATTCGTCACAGCAAGAGTGATTTCTCTTTCAAGGTATTTGGATGGAATTTTCCTGGAAATCCGGTTGTAAGACTTCTTTGCCTGTTCCCCTCTGTTGTCGAGGACAAACCAGGACGCCGGTGTGTTCGGGGCTGGTACGAACGCTACGCTGAACCGATCCCGCCACACGATTTCGTGTCCGCGATCCGAAATGCCGATCTGGCCTTCTTTTCCCAAGACGGCAATCCAGGTGGCAGACGTATTTTTTTGGGGAACCATGAACGAACGGTAGTACAGGTAGGTGTTCGTTTCCGGCAATTGTATGACAGCCGGCATTAACAGATGATGTGTTTCTTTTTTTGGATCAAGATTCGTGAGAATCGTATTCAGGATGTGATTGGCGCTGGCGCATGTCGCGCATGTTTTCTGATGGGAGGGAGCGTTCATCATGATGTCAGGGGTTTTGAGGGTTGACAAAGGATGGTAAGGAACGAAAAAAAGCATGGAAAGCCATGCTTCACGGAGATGATAACTGGAAAATGCGGAAAATGTCAAACGGTCGGACGAAAGCCGGTCTCGTTTCGGATCGCGTCCAAGAGCCCCGCTTCCGCGTCGGGTCCTGCCGGAAGAGGGAGCGCAAAGGAAAGCATATCTCCGCGAAGGCCGGCTCCCGGGATCCTGGCGGCGAGCGTCGCCGCGACACCCGCTTCCGTGGCGCGTATGATGACAGCGGACACTGTCGGCGATTCGGGGTAGATTGCCGCGAAAAGTGTTCCTGAAGAGAAATTGGCGCGAACCTTGTCGAGAATTTCGGGAAGGTCCTCGGGCCTGGTACGACTCTGGATAAAATCGTCGAGCGAGAGCGTCGCATACGCGAGACGGAGCCCCTCGTCCCACTTGAGGGCTGACATGAACCGTCCCCAGAGCCTGAGGACGCCGAATGGCTGTGTCTTGTAGAGGGTAAGGACGATCTTCTCACGGTCGGCGCCGAGCTCGATGAGCCGGGAGGCGGATTGGAGAGCCTTTGGGGTCGTATTTTTTCGCTGGAAACTCTCGGTCGCGGCGATGATACCGGTAAGAAGACCTTCGGCGACCGTCTCGTCGATGCCGGTCTTGTCGGTTGAGGAAAGGGTCTCAAAAAGGATCTCGGCAATCGAGGATGCCGTCATGTCGACCAGGTTCACCTGCCCGAAGTGTTCATTCCCCGCGGACGTGTCGATATTCACTATCGGAATCTCATAGAAGATATCCGGGTTCTCGACATAGAGCGAGCCGAGCGCTTCTTTGTCCGTGGCGCCGATCACGAACGCGACATCGTACTGGAGTCGGGCCGGGATGAAGGAAAAATCACGCGGATCGATGGTTCCTCGTTCGGGGGTGATGTGAATACGGAACTCGTCCCCGACTTGTTCGCTCCGAGCACTGAGGATCGGATTCCGTTCCGTATTGAATGACAGGACGAATTCACGCGTCCCAGAAAGCGAATCGAGCGCGTCTCCCGGCGTTCCGAGGAAGCCAAGTTCGTTCGCATGGGCGGAGAAATCATCGCCAGCGATAGTCACTTGTTTGCCGAGCTTCGCGACGAACCGCTCAAGCGCGAGTGCCGAGGCGACCGCGTCTTTCGACGGATGAGCCGGAAGGAGGATGAGCGGATGGACGCTCTTTCGGATGAGTTCGGCGAACTGGCCGGTCGGGGAGAGGGACATAGGCGGGAAAGGCTGAGAAGATCAGAGGTCGGTATTCGCAGCATCTCCGGAACCCCTCTTCATATACGCCGGAAAACGCCTGTGAAGAGGTAAAATAGCAGGGAAAAACGGTCGTGTCAAATGAAGGGAGAGAGTCGAAAGTTAAAAGTTGAAAGTGTTAGAAACAAAAGATGGAAGCTATAAATACATATCACAGTATGAAAGAACACTGGACGTGTAGGAGTATTTCATGGATCCCGGGTCAACCGGCATACGCCAGTCATAAGCCTGGGATGACAGCACTCTTTCATAGTGTTATGTGTATATCTCGCACATCTGCTACTATTAAGGAGGAGATAACCTCAAAAGAACATGTCTGAAATCATTTCACGGTCGGAAGAGGAAACGCGGAGAATCGCGGGAACGTTTGTCACAAATATTCCTGCAGGGAGCGTCGTTGCGCTTCGAGGCGATCTCGGCGCGGGAAAAACGGCGTTTTCTGCCGGTGTTTTGGTCGCGCTCGGCGCGACAGGGCCGTTCCCGAGCCCGACCTTCGTTATCATGCACCGCTACGGCCTTTCTGCTCCGTCACCGCAAGGTATCCGCCGTATCTATCACATCGACGCGTATCGTATCAACGATCCGGACGATCTCGCCCGTCTCGGTTTCGAGGAATGGATAACCGATCCGGAAGGACTGGTCCTTATCGAATGGCCTGAGCGGGTTGATTTGTTGCTTCCCGATAATCTCGTCACCATCTCGCTCGAGACCATATCGGAGACGGAGCGGAGGATTTCTTGGCAAAGTTAACCGGTTAATCGGTTAATGTGGAGATGAAAGAATCATAGAAGACAAAAAACGAGGCTCGTGCCTCGTTTTTAGCATCTCTCTCAAATCTCATATCGAGCTGAGAATCCGAAAATTTCGAGCGGGCAGCCGAAATTTCGGAATAGAGTGGTGGTGAGATTTGAGAGAGATACTTACATGACGTCCCTCGTTCTGCAGAGCTGATGGTCACCCGCCATTGACTTGAATGGCGTAAAAATATATAATTATAGTGTAATCAATTAATATTAATAGATACATATATGATGATAGAAAGAAAACTAAGAAATGCTTTAGAGAAGTCATTTCTTCAAAAGGATATGGTCACGCTCTTGTTCGGATCGCGCCAGTCGGGAAAGACGACGCTTCTCAAGGAAATCATAGCGGATTTTAAGGGAGGAGAGGTGGAATACTTCTCGGGTGATGATCTCTTCGTGCAGGAGACATTCGGGCGAAACAGTCTGGACCCGCTTCGGCGGGCTGTTTCAGGGAAGGATATCATCGTCATCGACGAGGCGCAACGTATAGCGAATATCGGGCTGTCGGCCAAGCTGATCGTCGATGAACTCCCGGTCAAGGTCGTGTTGTCGGGGTCTTCCTCTTTTGAGCTTTCGGACAAGGTAAGCGAGCCTTTGACGGGACGCACAAAAACATTTCACCTACACCCGCTTTCGTGGGAGGAGGTCTCTTCGCGATACCGAAAGATGCTTCCGGCGGATGCGCTTGATGATGTGCTCCGGTTTGGCATGTACCCGAAGGCGCAGACGCTTGGGAATGATACGGAAAAGGAATCATATCTTTCCGAATATCTTGGAAATTATCTTTCCAGGGACATATTGATGTTCGGACAGGTCCGCAAACCGAAGAAGGTTCTGGACCTTCTTTCCCTACTCGCCCTGCAGGTCGGGAACGAGGTCTCGGTCGCCGAACTGTCACGGACGCTTTCCTTGAGCCAGCCGACCGTCGAACGGTACCTCGACATCCTGGAAAAGATGTTCGTCATCATAAACGTGCGCGGATTCAGTCGGAATCTCCGAAAAGAGATCTCGAAGACGTCGAAGTACTACTTTGTCGACACGGGCCTTCGGAACGCGGTCATCCGGAATTTCAATCCGATGCGCCTGCGAAATGACGCCGGGGCGCTCTTTGAAAATTGGTTCGTCGTTGAGCGAATGAAGGCGGCCGACAATGCCATGCGGCCGACGAATTTCTATTTCTGGAGGACCTATGACCAACAGGAGATAGATCTTATCGAGGAACGGGAGGGAACGCTCGTCGGATATGAGTGCAAGTATTCTTCGAAAAAGGTCGCCAAGATCCCGGGCGGATGGGCGGCCTCGTATCCTGACGCGAAATTCATCCCCGTTTCCGGCGTCGAAGCGTTTTCATTTCTGGAGAAATAACGACTGCGAGTGAAAAGACAGGCGAATAGAACAAGAAAGAGGTCGAATTAAAGGTTGGAACTGTCCTGGTGGAATATATGACGAAAAAAAACGAGGCTCGTGCCTCGTTTTTTCTGTTCCGTCCCTCGTTCTGCGGACAAGCGGGAGGGGCTTGCCGGTCTCCCGGAAGGAGAGAGATACGTATCATACTAAATCAATACGATTACTGGCACCTTGCAGAAGAGACTCGGTCCCTCACGTGAACTGAAATAGATTTATTTGATTTGGTATCAGATGCCGACGAATTTGTGAAAACTTTCACGGTTTACCAGTGAGATGTCGCTCCCGGAATAGGCTTCCAGGAACACCTTCGGTCGTTTGTACGTATCCTTTTTCCATTTGAATTCGAAGCCGGAGAGGACGCCTCCCTCGTCTTCGACATAGTCGATTTCCTGTTTTTGCAGTGTCCGCCAGAAATACATATTCGGACTTTTATCGTTATTCCTGTTGAATTTTATCCGTTCGCTGATCATGTAATTCTCCCATAGCGCCCCCACGTCCTGCCGGAGTTCCAAAGGATTGAAATTATTGATCAGGGCGTTTCGGACTCCCAAGTCATAAAAATATATCTTGCGCATTTTTTTCAGTTCATTTCGCAGATTACGCGAAAGAGGCGGCAAGCGAAAGATAATAAAGGCCTGTTCCAAGATTCTCACGTAATTCTCGACCGTTATTTTGTTCACTCCGATCAACCCGGCCAACTCGACATACGAAACTTCGGTACCGATCTGAAGCGCCAGCGCCTGGAGCAGTTTGTCCAGAACTTCCGAATGTCTGATGTTTTGATACTCCAAGACATCTTTATAGAGGTAGCTTTGCACGATTTCTCGGAGTCTGTTTTTTGCATCCGCTCCGGCTTCCACGACTTCCGGATACGCCCCGAACAGCATCCTGCTTTCGAGAATCCGTTGGATTTCAAACGGTTTTTGATATTCCTGAGAGAGTTCCTGCAAGGAAAAGGGGAATAAATGAAATTCAAATTTTCTGCCTGTCAGTGGCTCGGAAATCTTATTTGATAAGTCGAAAGAAGACGATCCGGTCGCGATGATCTGAATTTCCGGATAAGTATCCACCAGAAGTTTGAGCGTCAGTCCGATATTTTCAACCCTCTGCGCTTCATCGATCACGACGAGCGTGTAGGGGCTGAGGGTATTTTTTAGCTCGGTCGAAGTCTTGTTCGTCAACTCACTCCGGACGTCCCTATCATCGCAATTCAAATAGAGTGTTTTTTGGGATGAGGCATGTTTTTCCATGATTGCCGTCGCCAGCGTCGTTTTGCCGACTTGCCTGGCGCCATAAATAATGATAACTTTCCCTTTGAATAAGCGATCTTCTACATCTTTTTGAATGGTTCTGACTATTTTCATAGTATTGAAGTGATTATGCTAACCATAATATATACCATTTACGTCACTTAACTGACTTAATTGTATATTATCTTGGTCATTAAGTCAAATCTTTGGGGCGTAAAAAAACGAGGCTCGTGCCTCGTTTTTTCTGTTCCATCCCTCGTTCTGCGGACAAGCGGGAGGGCTTGTCGGTCTCCCGGAAGGAGAGAGATCTTCCGGAGGACCGAGAGAACGTATCCGAATAATCGAATACCGTTCTCGGCCACAGAAGATGGTGGATCCGCGAATGACCTGTACGGGGTCGTATGTATCACGGATCGGCTCGTCCGCAGGACGGGGGAGGGAATCGGGGAAGGTGCGGAAGTGAGTAGCCAGTAGTAAGTAGTAAGTAGTAAGTAGTATGCATATGGGGAGAGAAAGCTTCCAATGTTTTCCCTTACTACTGTCTACCGTCTATTATCTTCTTGCTACTGCTTTTTGCAGTCGCTTCGAATCCTCGAATGGTCCAAGGACTCGAAAAACTGTGCCAGCAGAATGAAAAGAAACCAAGCCTTTCATCTGCTGGCGAATTTCATGAGGAGCTTTGACCAGGGGCAGCTCCTCAGGGGCCCTCTATGTTTTTTATGTGGGAGGATTCCTACGGACACGTCGAACGACGAGACATTCGCCTCCATCGTCGTACATGTCCGATGCAACGACAATTGCCCAGTCCGTGGACCAGGCGACTGTACCCGTCGGCATGGCTGGAATATCGTATGATATTTTCCGATAGCGACCCGCCGGGAGCCCGACGAGGTCGTATCCGAGCGTCGTGTCGAGGAACGGCTCGACATTTGGAGAAAATACCAGCGACGCTCCCTCAACCGCCGTTTCGATGGCTCCGCGGAGGGTTATCTTCCTGGGCACGATTGTGCCTTTGGAGAGCCCTTCCGAAACGGAAGCGATAAAGGCTTCCGCCTCCCGCTCCGTAAGACTTTTCGTTTCGACAGACCCTCCGTCTTCGGGCCCGTCTTCGATCCAGACGGTCACGGAGTAAGCCGCGCCTCCGCCTATCCCGTATTTTTTCACATCTACTTCCATAATCACCTCCTCGCTCCGAAGAGCATATTTTGTTTTCAAAAAATTCGCCACACGGCATCGGACCGGCGAGAGGATGAGAAGACTCTCACCGAACCCAAGGCCATGCAGGAAGTTTGAAACAGAGAGGAAGCAATTTCGATTCGGCTTTCAAAGAACATTTCACTATGAGTATTACTTATTTTTAAAAGAAATACTCAATTGTGAGGGAGAGCATAAACCGAAACTCTCCCTGTTAATCGTTTTTACACTATGCGCTTAATGCGATACAGCGCAGTCTTGCTGTTCGCAGATGCAAACTTTCTTGCTGCCGACGGCAAAGAGAGGAAAGTGCTCTCTTTTCCCGTCGCAGTATCCCACTCTGCTTTTATGGAGTGGGACATAACATCCCAATCCACAGAGAAAAAACGGCCCTCCGTGGCAGAGCCTCTCCAAATGAGACGGACCCTAAATTCCTCTCTCATTATGGAGACATCTGGGTAGCCGTCATCACCCGAGTAGGCGCAATCCGCTTTATCCCTAAGTTTCCTCAGGGATTCTATGACCCCGCCCAGCGGATCAGTCCGCTTTTCCTCCTGCCACCAGGTATCAACCCACTTGATGAGAAGGTTGATCGCGTCACCTACTACGCCAAGCTCTTTGCCCACCTCCTCTCCTTGAGCAAGCTGATTGAGGATGTGGGCGAAGTGTCCAACCCAAGTCCTGACAGCTTCGTCTCCCGTTGCTGTGAGCTGACCCCTGTTCATTTCATCAAGTGGCTCAACCCAAGAACGGCACTCAAAAAAATATTCAACTGCCTCCTTAGGAAGGCCAGTTAAAATACTTTGCTGATACTCCCTGGCAGTAACGCCGGTGAGCTTCCGCTTCTTAAGCCAACCTTTTCGAAAGGCTCGCTCGTCAACCTCGTACATATCTTTTTCAGGATAATATATGATGTTTCCTGCGGTTTTCCGTGCCAGAATTGCGCTGGCAAGCTCTTCCCGTGAGTAAACTTCTGCCATATCGAATCCCCTGATGTGCCCCGCCACTTTTATTTTAAGCGACGAAACTGTGTTATTTGAAATATAAGTAAATTGCCCTCAATATTCTTCTCAAAAAAATACTCAAGGCAATCAACTTATATTTTTATTGACTTTTCAAAGAACAATACGGCAGTCATTTCGAATCCTCGAATCGTCCAAGGACTCGAAAAACTGTGCCAGGGGAGCGGTCTCGTTGAGACTTCACCCTGGCGTTACGAAATACTCATGCCATTTCTAATCTTCTATGGCTGTCTTTGCGAGTCCGTACTCGGGCGTGGCAATCCAATATTTATGGTAGAGATCTGGTGGACCGCCACGGATTTCCAACTGTGAAATCCTCACGGAGACAGCGGGAACGGGATTCTTAGGATCAGATTCCTCCGCGGGTACTGATCCATTGGTCCTTATGCTCCCGGTTGCCCCAGAAATGGCATTGCTTCCGGATTGATTCCGGTGTGAGTGCCTCGAGCATTTCCTGGACTTCGTTCGGTACCTCGTTCGGAAAATAAAAACGGACCACGAATTGTCCACTTCTCATTTCGCCGTCGAGAAGCTTGTGACTCCGGTACCCGGGTGTCCCGAAGAGCCACTTCCCGAGGCTATTGATCGGGATTGTTTCGCCTTGGTCCGTCCGTCCGCCCACGCCGCCATTGTCCACCGGAATGCGGTAGTTCGGGTGACGCTTGCACGCCTCTCGAATAGCGATACAGACGTCATCCCAAAACGTCTCCACCGGTTCAGCGAAAACGATCCGGACGGAATTTGATTTCCGTGTAACATTTGCCCGCGCGGGTACTACCAGTGGGTTCATCGCACCCTCCTTTTTTGGTTTTGGTTAGGAAAAGCTCATTTGAAAACTTGATGATTTAATCAAGTTCTCAAAAAGCTGCACCAAGATAACCACCTTGGTGCGAACCGCGAAAGTGACCATGTTAGGTATTTTTCGCTTTACTTTACTTATGCAAAGAACAATTTACTTTACGGAAGCGGCACGCCGTCGAGTGCGGCGATATGTTCCGCTATGCCTCTCTGTTTGGGCACGCGCTGCCGGTCGCGGTGGACGTAATGAACTACGTTTCCGACCGAGAACGCCACCTCGGCGTCTTCCGGCCATTGGCCAACCCGCACGTTGACAGGCTCATATCCTGTTCCGGTCGGCTGGAGACCGTAGCTGACACCGATGGCGTCGCTATCGGTATCCTTTACCTCTCCCTCGGACGTGAGATAAAAGTACCGAGAGTTATCGAGCCACGGAATTGGCCCGATGTACCCAGTCTCGAAGATACGGAGACCGCCATAGTGACTCCGTGAGAGAAACTCGCGGATCCTGAAGACTGTGTCGGTCTCCGGGACGGTCTCATGCTCGACCGCCAGGACATATCCGTGGGTTGTCCTGATGATCGAGCACTTGCTACGGAGTCCGAGGAACTCCACGACATTTTCCGGTACCGACAGAATTTCCAGCACCGACTCGTTACGCCACGGGTTGCCACCTGTGACGACTCGAAGACCGTCCTCTCCGGCATACTGAGGTAGTTGTGTGGCGACGTACTTCCGCCACGCGATTTTCTCTCCGCGATTCGCCTTTCCGAGGCGAACTTTTTTCACCACGGACCGCATAGAGTCGCGGTTGAGTGGCGCCGCACAGGAGAAGTGCGGCTTTTCTTCTTTGATTACCTCTGGTGCCAATTGTTCGGCACCAGGACGGTCAAAAAAGACGATGTATGCACCCTTGTACCCGCCTGAATCCTGAGTAAAGACACAGTCTTCCCATTCCGACAGCGACGCATCCTTGCGTGCTACCGTCTCCATAATAAGTTCGTCGGCCGCATCGGCCATAACAAAGACTTGGTAGTCCTCGTCATACCGATCGTAATGTTCGGCGACGAAACCTGTTGTTGAAAATCCGTAGGCATTGCGCGGAGTGCGCTTGCCTTTGAATTCCCACACCGTTGTGCCGACATTCGGCACAAGCTGGTGAGTTTTGTGTGACTTGCCACAAATCAGGCAAGTCGTTTCTGTCACCACTAATTTGTGGTTGGTGTGGGCAATAAGTGTTTGTCCCATGATATCCTCCGCGGGATGCGCTTGTCGTGATTTTTGACAAGCTGATTTCTGAATTATTATGTTGACTGTCTCACAATGCCCTCGAAAGAGGACACAAGAGGCAGTCAACAATATTTCGGAGATTCATTTTGTGGCAAATATTTATTCGATATTTTACTGATTACGATTTATGACAACTTCTTTGAGGCCTCGATCGGATGGTCAAGTTCTCAAAAAGTTGGGCCAGCGCATGAATACCATTCATAGCTGACCCTGAACCGTGAGGAGTATTATTAAAACCTTTCTTTCAGATTATTACTTTTAACGACCTGGAAAAAAGGCGGAACCGTAACTACTGGTTCCGCGTATTCCACTTCCTGGCGGCATAGCCGCTTAGGACGGTGCCATAGAGTGCTATGGCACCCGCCAGCTCATTTACCGGCGATGCGGTAAATGAGACGTATGCGGCGGCAGAAAACAACACCGCCGATACTAATAGCACGAATTTCATTTTCCTCCTTGCCGGGTTGAGCCCGGCATTTTTTTGTTAAAAGCTTACCACCCGCGTTCCGCGCGGATGATCTTTTTCCCTTGTTCACGCCGTCCCTTCTTGGACAGGCGCTTCAAGGTAGCCGTTTTTTCGGTCCGGCCACGACCGCAACGGGATCCACCCATCCCGGATTTGATTTTTATTTTTTTCAATTTTCTTCCCACCGAGCTTGTCTCGGCAATTTTTGTTTAGAAAATTCTCTACAGACCAACGAACATTCGCGGGTCTGATAAAGAGGGGAAGCAAAACCAAATTGCTTCCCGCCCAATTCTCCCGGGTTCCAGCCGGAAGAAGAACTAGCCGTGTGCCGCTACAACGACGTCCGCACCGCGGCCGTCGTTGTAGTAAACACGCCGGAAAGCGTGCACCACCCCGTGGAACACCACGAGGTATGCCCACATGGCCATAGGGCCAGTGAGCGTTACCTCATCCCGCTCGCCAGCGGGGATCGAGGCGACCAACGCGCTGGCATTCCTGCCAACGATATTGATAGCCTCGGCCACTGGCGTGACGAGGTTGAGGCGTCCACCCGCCTCCTCAATTTCGCAACCCTCGTAGAGGGTTGCGTTTTTTAACCCCAAATCAATAATCATGCATACCTCCTTTTTTTGACCTTGTTTGTCCGTGGTGCATGACTGCCACGCAAGGCGCCCATAGTGGGCTGGTTAAAAAAACAACTACAACCAGCTCCTATCTGGCTCAGGTAAAGCCTGATACCCTTTAGAAACTGGGTCGAACTGATGGACCTCGACGTCGAACTTCGCGAGGCCCACCAGCTGTCCGATTAAGAACGACAACCCAACCGGTCCGGACAAAACCAGTTTGATCGGGCAGTTCTGGTTGCTAGCCATAGCTCGATAGAGCTCGCTAGCCAGCGTTTTGTAGTCCTTGTCGGACTCCAAAACGCTTTTTCCAAGAACTGTCTCCACGTCAATGAGACAATCCAGCTCACCGAAATGAGCTTTGACTGCCTCACTGACTGGCCTGCCAACTTGGAGGGCGATGACGAAATCCCTGCCCCCCTTGTTAGCATATTTTTTCCGCTTGGCGTGTTTCACTCTCAGCCAGTAGATGGCTGCGGAAATCACACCAACAAGCCACATCAGCGGCTCGATGATGGACCAAGCGGAGGACACGCCCTGCAGGAAATTGTTCATCCTGCCCTCCTATTTTTTTGTGGGATTAGAAATACAGGAATCCCTCGGGCTCCCACTTTGCCCGAAGACCCATTTTCAAACTGGGATATGACTTTTTCACCTCCCCGATCATCCAAATGACCGACTCGGTGTTGCGTGGTGCATCCCAATCGCACCCCACAACCGGCTTGTAAAGTCGGAGGGTCCAGAACTCCCGTTCCCCGTTCCCACCACTCATAATGGATGCTGCCATTTCGAGCAGGTCATCCAGAGTGGTGTTGGAAAAAACCGGAGTTCGAACGTCCACAAAGACGCCCGAAGATGAGAGGATGTCCTGTGTCTCAATGCTCCTCTCATACATTTTGACACCCAGACCATTCTTCAGCCCGGCGCGAAGCCCAAGGTCGGAGCTTGTGCCCTTAAGATCGATCGCCGCGGACTCGAGTCCGAGGTCGATCATCCTCTTGATAAACTGCGGGCTTGACCCGTTGTGGGCGATCGAAAGTCGCCCACCTTTTTCACGTACATATTCCCCGATGGCAATGGACGCCTCGGGAAACACGACCGGGTCGCCTCCGCTGAGGCGCACGACCTGTTTCTTGGCGATCGCATCATCGCAGACCTTCAATAGGTCTTCGATGTCGCAATCAATCGCCGAAACGATCGACCCGTCCGGGGCACGAAACGCCCCGTCCCGCTTGCAATAGGGGCAAGCAAAATTGCAAGCCCCGAAAGAAATTATTCGGGCATCGGAAACTTTTTCGCCCAAACCCTTGAGAAAATACAAGGGACGGACTTCGGCGCCAACGACGCCGTGATGTCCAAGAACCTTCATTCGTTTCCGGCTCTCACGAACCGGCCCGTTTTTGTTTTTGAAATTTGACTGCTCAAGCATACTCATAACTTTTTAAAAATATAAAAAGCAGTCAAATTTCTTGCTATTATGTTTTTTCAACATAATATTTCTCACTATTCAATTTTCAAAGAACTTTTTTCACTATGAGAATTCCTTTTCAAAAAAGAAATGCTCAATTGCGAGGGAGATTTACGACCAAGTAAATCTCCCCTAAACCGTTGTTGAGGTTCTGCTCCCTCAGGGCTCTCCATTTTGTGAAAACGGGGACAAAACTTTTTCCTGTGCTTTTACTCCTGTGGATTTTCAGGAAACCTCGGGCGATCCGAGGGGGTGTTTGACCGATTAACCGTGTGCCGCTACAACGACGTCCGCACCGCGGCCGTCGTTGTAGTAAACACGCCGGAAAGCGTGCACCACCCCGTGGAACACCACGAGGTATGCCCACATGGCCATAGGGCCAGTGAGCGTTACCTCATCCCGCTCGCCAGCGGGGATCGAGGCGACCAACGCGCTGGCATTCCTGCCAACGATATTGATAGCCTCGGCCACTGGCGTGACGAGGTTGAGGCGTCCACCCGCCTCCTCAATTTCGCAACCCGCGTAAAGGGCTGCGTTCTTCAAGCCTAAATCAATAATCATGCATACCTCCTTGTGGAGACCTTGTTCATCTGTGGCGCATGACTGCCACGCAAGGCGCCCTTTCGGACTGGTTGTTTGGGTGGGAGAACTACGGAAGATGCGATGAAGGCAGCTTCCTCTCCCTGTTTACTATATTTTAACTTCTTTGAGGCCTCGATCGGATGATCAAGTTCTCAAAAAGCTGCACCAAGATAACCATCCTGGTGCGAACCGACGACCGTTTAACTATTCCTCGTGGCATGTACATGCCCCAGGGAGGTACCCGCACTTGTCACAGTACGGGAGGGCGTCGATGGCTCTCCATATACGGAGGGCCGTCTCCTTTTCTGAACCGAAAAAGAAATCCCGAACCATACGCAATACATGGTTCTGTGTCTTAGTATCTATCTCAAATCTCAAC
>JBAXFX010000021.1:0-17482 GCA_037139695.1 Candidatus Moraniibacteriota bacterium
AAACGAAATTTTCGGATTTACAGCTCGACATGAGATTTGAGATAGATACTAAGAGGAGAATAAACGACCCGATAACTCAACGTTTCTCGTGGTTTGACAATCCTCCGCCCATTCCGTATATTCTGGTCACAAGACATGAGTTTCGTTAACAACATATCGGAGATAAACCATGCGTGACGGTAAGAAATTGAAGATACGGCAACAGCAAGGGGTTGGTACACTGAGGACGGACCTGCTCCGATACATCGTGGAAGAAGAGGATGGATGGATGACTAAACTTATCGAACAATTGACGATTCTACACCCGCAAGAAACGGAAGCACTCGAACGACTCATCCGAGATTTCGGTTACCTAGGCTACCTGAATACATATGGTCCAAGGTGGAGATCCACGGAATCAGCCAGGGAGGAATACGAACTGAATCGGGTTCCGACCATACGGGATTTTTTCGCCGGACTTTTTTTAAAGTACGTTTTCAAATTCGAGGTCGAGTTATGAATGGTTTTCTTCCGACCCAAAAGGCGCCGAAGGAGCGCCTTTTCTTTATTTCCTTTTTTTACAACCCGTTAACAAAATAACGTGTTATCTGTTCCCTGCTATCTGATATCTGATCACACCATCAAATTGAAGAAAAAACCGAGGGCTGTATCCAAGACGGCGGAAACTGGCATCGGGAAGATGAAGAGCACGAGGACCAGGATGAGAAACCCGTACCGCTCGAGAAACATGATAGTCTCGGGTCGGAACGAGAACGTCGCATAGAGGATCTTGGAGCCGTCGAGTGGCGGGATTGGTAGCAGGTTGAAAAACGCGAGCAGTACGTTCCAGAACACGATGAGCAGGCAAAGCCCGAAAATCACGTGTGGAACCGACCCCGACAGCGAGTCGGCAAACAGGCTCCATCGCCCGAGGAACCCACCCTGTCCGGACAGCACTCCGGCGAACCGCGCGAAGATGTCGCGCCGAGTCAGGAAATCGATCGATAACAGGCGACTAAGCACGACGGCAAGTAAAGCGAGTGTGATATTGGACAATGGCCCGGCCAAGGCGACGAGCGATGGTCCCCACTTCTGGTTCCGGAGATTGTACGGATTGTACGGCACCGGCTTGGCCCACCCGAACGACATCCCGGTCAGGAGAAAGAGCGTGATCGGTACGATGATGGAGCCCATCGGATCGATGTGCTTCACCGGGTTCAGACTGAGCCTTCCGGCATACTTGGCCGTCAGGTCCCCGAGCCACAAGGCCATCCATCCATGCGATACTTCGTGGATGATGATCGAATAGATGAGGGTCAGGAAATAGAAACCGACGATGACGAGTTCGTTTGCCATAAGAGGAAGCGAAAGATGAAAAGTGTAAAAATATGGGAACAGGAACAGACGGCGACGAACGACGGCATGGACAGCGAGGGGATGGCTATACCCCATGATTTCGTGATCGAAATGTTACGGTGTGAAAAATTAATAATGATAATAATCCGACATTGTCTACCCCCTTTTTCCCGTCCCACTTCTCCCCTTACATCCTTTCTCCCTTTTCCTCTATCCCTCCCTCATTCGCGTTTCGCCTTCCGCCTTTCGTAATCGGTACCGACTTCGACACCCCTTGCCAGACGGCAATCTTCATGATAACCTGTCTCCTGTAATACCTCAAGACCCCCGACTATGAGCCGAGTATGCCAGATGACCGGCCGTGGGACCCGTTCCGGAAACTCACGCAGCCATTCCAATATCGCCACCAAGCGCAAATTTGCCATCAACCTTCAGACGAAGACGATCGACGGCAAGCGCGTCCGCCTCTCCGCCAAGGCCATCAAGACCCTCGCCAAACAGGCCGCGGCAGCTAAATAAGCGGATACCGGACGATTCAGGACAACCCCGCCCTTCGCGAAGGGCGGGGTTTTCGTATAGAAAAATACTCCGGAACGTTTTGTTCCGGAGCTTGACGACCAATACTACACGGCAATCGACGTCTGATTCCTCAGACTCTTCGCATACCGTCCGCGAGCTTCTTCCGTCGGAGCGAGATCGGCAATGGCACACATAATCCGATACATCCCCTCTTCCTCCGTATTTCCCAAATCGGAACCAAGGAGCGGAGAGCCGAACCGACAAGTCACCTTTCCCTTGGAAAGCGAACTAAAGAATGCAAAGAAGTCATCTTCCCCATATTGTTTTTTCCTTTCGGTAGGAGGAACGATCGTTTCCGGTCCCACGAGGAAGGAAGGCAGTACCATGACGTTTTGGTAATGTTCTCCTCCCAGGGCTCTCGGGATCGCCATTGTCGATGGAACCCCTTCTTTAAGCTTTCCGGAAAGATTATCACCCGTTCCCTCGGGGAATACGAAGTACATGCTTCGCACCTCCTTTATCCTTCGAATCGCCGCGAAGTTCTGATTGCGCATCGCGCTCAATTTTTCGACCTCATTCCTGCTTGCGGCCTCATCCAGATATTTTTTCGAATGCACCCGGACAAGATCCACGTACGACGCGTACATGCGCAGGAATATCGATTCCCAGACCCGCTGGCCCGCCACGAATGTTATCGGGATATCATCCGATTCCCCGAGTTCACGGAGGGCGCGCCAAACGACCGTCGCGTCGACCGGACCGGTATGATTCGACATCACGACCACGTGGCCGCCGGACCGATAATGCGCGAACGCGGCACGCAGATATTCTTTCCCCTCGATAGTCAATGAAAGCAACAACCTATCAAGCAAAAAATCGACCAAAGCCCTCGATTCCGGCGTCGCGGCAAGAAATGCGCGCCTTGTCCTGTCCTGCTCTATGATAGGCTGAAGCGTACTCTCACGGATATAAGTCGCCGTCAATAAGGACTGCAGTTCGTCACTCTCCGACGGAATCAGTCCTAATCGCTTGGCCAGACCCGGTATCAAGCCGGAAACATACTCAAGCACGCCTTTGTTCGGATCAAAAGTTTCCATGATAGTTATAGGGCTAGATTGTTAAGGAAACATTCAAATTGACTTCTTTCTAACAGAAAATCGTACTTATGTCAATTGTCAAAACTTGACGTGGAGACAGCTTTAGTCTTGAATGTTGATACTTGGCCGATTTTCCATTCATTAAAAATAAAAGGAGTGAACCTCATGGATCCTCTTAATGACAAAAAAATCACGGGCGTCATCCCACTCGAAAAAAATCAACCAACTAACGAGGAGGATTTTCCTCTCGACACCGAAACCGGATTGAATACGCCGAATACAAATCTCATAAGCGGTCTTGGAGGCGCTTTCGTTATTTCGGACGACCTTCCTGATCCGGAATAAAAACAAAAAAGCCTTCGCGATAATACCGAGGGCTTTTTTATTTTCCTTTCCGTCCTATCGGTTCATCGCCGTGACGGTGAACTGAAGCGTCGTCGCGAAGAGAACCCAACAAAGATACGGGATATTCATAAGCGTCACCCACGGCGCATACGGCCAGATCGCGATCATCGTCCACGCGAGCGTCGCGAGGATGAGCACGCAGTCCACTGCGGCAAGCGCATTGTTTTGTAAGCCGAATTGGATCGGCGAGAACGCCAGATTGAAAACGATATTCAGTATGAACGGCAGAAGTACGATGAACGGGATCTTGCCGGCGAAATACAATCGCACAACATTGCCAAACGATATCGCGATCAGGACATAGAGCACCGTCCATGCGGGACCGAACAGCCACGCGGGCGGTGCCCACGACGGCTTGGCAAGTGACGAGTACCAGGAGTACTGGTTCATAGGGTTATCGCTCTTCCCGACGAAGGATCCGCAAGACACCGAAAGCGATGGCAGCACCGGCAAGCGCGGTCGCGAGCTGGAGCCAGCCGAAGACCGTCAATACCGTACCGGAAAGCGACGTCCCCCGAAACAGGGTCAAGGAGAATGCGAGGCCGACCGTGAACAACAGCGCCGACTTCGCGACCGCGGCGACAACGGCAGTCGTCACATACGGACGCACCGTCGCGCCTAAAGCGTCTCCTGCTCCCCTTTCGGAGGGGAGCTCCTGAGTCCTCGAGGGTGAGGGGTGGGAGAAACCGTTCCGGAATCCCCGGTCCGCCACAAACACCAACAACAGATTCCCCGCCATGATGAATGGAACGAGCGGGGCGAACGCCACGGGCAATTGCCCCGTCGAGACCGCCACCAAGCTCGGCACGGTCGCGATCAGGAACGATTCCTTGCGGAACCCGAAGAACACCACGGACAAAAACAGCGCCGCGTTCACGAACGACCCGGTGATCGGCTGCGAGAACACCAAAGGAGACACGAGCACGAGCACCGACAAAAACGCGAACCGATACAGGCGCATCGCTCCCGTCCCCTGAAACGACAGCGCTTTCGCTCCTTCTTCCGCTTTAAAATTTTCCGTATTCATATGTTTTCCGATTAACAATATTATACCATTCAAAATAATGAGCTCTCCTAAAGGTCATGCCAGCAGAATCCGCTCAGAAACAAATCCCTCCCCTCGAAGACTCGGTACTCCCTTTACGAAAGGGAGAGATCGATTACGATACGAGTGATGGATAAGGCGCCTCCCCCTTTCGGAAAGGGGGAACGAGGGGGATTTGTGCATCGTTTACCGTATATACATTATAGGGAATGCATTTATTGGAAACCGTATTACTTCCATGTTATCTGTTTAATATTAACTGTTATCTACTTCCGCCATATGTCATTGCCAAAAAAATTATAAATTCTTCTTGTTCCCTGTTCCCTGTTCCCTGTTAACTGTTATCCGTTCTCTATCCTACGTCTGCTTCGAATCCTTCAACGTCTCCACCGCCGCCTTGTCGCGCTTCGCGTACTTGGTATGGAGGATTTTCTTTCTCGTGGCTTCGGTATTAAAGTACTCGCGATAGACGGCCTGCACCGGTTTGCTCTGGTGCGCGACGCGGAGCGACCCTTTCTTGTCGATCGAATAGAGTCCCGCGGAACGCTTCTTCACGATGTCGGCCGACGTCGGAATCGGTTGGCCACCGCCACCGATACATCCGCCCGGGCAGGTCATCACCTCGAACGCGTCATATTTGTGCGGATCCTTTTTCAATTCCTCGAGCACCTTCCGTGCGTTATCGAGACCGCTGACCACACAGATCCGGATTGTCGTCTCGCCGATGGTCACGATTTTCTCCTTACGTCCATCGATACCGCGGATCTCCTGCATCGCATCTTCGGGTAGTTCTTCTTTGGTCATCAGATAATACGCCGTGCGGAATGCGGATTCAAACACGCCTCCCGAGGAGCCGTATATCACTCCCGCGCCTGATGGTACACCAAACGGATCATCCGCCGATTCCGATTCGAGTTTCGACAAATCAATACCACGTTTACGGAACAGTCGTGCAAGCTCGCGTGTTGTAAGCACGCGATCAACCGGAGACCGCCCATCGATCTGTAATTCCTCGCGTCCCGCCTCGGCCTTCTTGGCAACGCATGGCATAATAGAAACCATTTCGATATCCTCCGGTCGCAGACCGACCGTATGGCTCCAGTATTCCTTCACGATCCCCCCAAGCATGATCTGCGGGGAGCGCGACGACGCGAGGTTCGGTATGAACTCGGGATAGTAAAACTCCACGAACTTCACCCACGACGGACAACACGACGTCATCGCCGGGAGCGGTCCACCCGCGCGGATCCGACCGACGACCTCGGCGGCTTCTTCCATCGTCGTGAAGTCCGCACCCGCCGCCGTATCGAACACATATTTGAAACCGACCCGGCGCAGTCCCGCGACAAGCTGACCCGTGGCGACCGATCCGGCTTCCATACCGAACTCCTCGCCGATACTCGTCCGGATCGACGGCGCGAACTGCACGACAACCGTCTTGCTCCCGTCGGCGAAAATCCGCTCAAGCTCTTCGAATTCTCCCACGCCCTCGATGGCACCCACCGGACAATGGATGATGCACTGCCCGCAGTTGATGCACTCGATATTCGGATCATCGGACAGTTTTACTTTCCCCGTCGAAGGATCGATCGAGAGATAGCCAGTCGGACATACTCGAACGCAATTTCCACAACCAATGCACTTCGTCTGATCAAACACGATTGTTCCCGAACGGAATACCTGATCGGTTTCCTGTTTTTTTCCGGTCGGCTTTGCTTTATATTCACGGACAAGCTCGAGAAGATGGCACTTCTGCAAGAAGACGCAGTCGTCGCACTCGAGTACATGATGCCCAAGGAGCGTCTCGAGATTACCCTGACGCTCCGCTACGAGCTCTGGCGTGTTCGTTGATACATCCATGCCCTCTTCGACGCCGGTCACGCAGGCGCGCACAAATGCTTCCCGACCCGCAACCGACACCACACACATCCCACACGTACCAGAAGCCGGCAAATCCGGATGAGTACACAAAGTCGGTATCACCACCCCCGCCTTTTTTGCAGCCTCAAGAATCGTTGCCGACTTTTTCACCTTGACCGATATGCCGTCGATAGTGATCGTAACCATAGCGCGGCGGATATACGTTTATTTCTTCTTCATTGTACTCCGCGTGCGAAAGCGGGTCAAAAAACGTCCCGGAAATTCCTTTCCGGGACGAGCGCGTTCGATTTCAGTTTTTCGACATCATGACGGATGGAGACCTCTCCACGACCGTGACCGGATCGCCTACCCGCGACCAGAAGAAGAGCCGCTCCGCATCCTTCATAAGGAGCCTGACACAGCCATGCGAAGCAGGATACCCCGGCAATGCCTGCTGGTGCAGGAAATACCCGGTATTCGAAAGATTCAACGAGTAGGGCATCGGCGCATTGTCATACTTCTTGGAGCACTTGTACCGCTGCTTATAGGCGATGGCATATTCCCCTGCCGGAGTAGTCTTTCCGATTCTGCCGGATGAGACCGGACCCCAGAAGACGAGTGCGCCGTTTTCGTATGCTCCAAAGTACTGTGTATCGAGGAACACCCTGATTTCCCGATTGTCTCGACTATCGGAAAGCTTTTTTGGAATCGGCACATATCGATTCGCTTGTTCGATATCGGTCGGCACCAACACCTTTTTTCCGGTCGGCAGATGCCGATTGTCAAGATGATTCACGCTCATAAAGACCGCCTGAGAAACGGAGTCCCCTTTGCAGAGACTCCAAAGAGTATCACCTTTTTTGATGATTTTTGGTTCGAACCCGTCCGGAATCGGCTGATCAGCGAATGCCTGAAACGGGATGAACGCAAGCGAAAGTACTAAAAGTAGGGTTTTCATGGGGACCTGCCTTTTTGTTTTGGTTATTGTAAACGTGCTATTTTCCGGAATCATGCCAAAGAAAAACCAGCCTGTCAAGGCCGGCCTGGTTTCTCTCTTTCTTTGTCGGGCTGTCGGGAATCGAACCCGACCTACGTGCACCCCATGCACGCGTACTGCCGATATACTACAGCCCGAAATCCTGTACCGTACGATACAAGACGGAGTCCGGCGAATGCCGGAGGAGCCCCTCATAACTTTGTCCCGCATCACCCGCCCCCCGACTTTTGACTTTCAACTATTCGAGGATCCCGTCCAGGTTCACATCATAGAGGATCGCTTCCTGCAAATGCCGATAGTTCAAAAGCTCGTTTTCCCGGAACCAGATCGGGATTTCCTTTTCCGCCTCGTCGGTATTGCCCGAAGCATGGATAAGGTTACGGATGGAGCGGCTATCCACGTCGGAAATCTGATAGGAGTCGACGGTGAAGTCTCCGCGTATAGTACCCACATCGCTCGACATCGGTTCGGTCGAACCGGTAATTTTTCGCACGACGCCGGTCGCCCCATTCCCCTCCCAGACCATGGCCACGACCGGGCCTGAGGAGAGATACGTCGCGTTCGACTTCAGGATCGCAAGACCGTTCTCACGGAAGGTCGCGTACGGCGACTGCTGGCCCTTCTTCGCATATGCGGCGGCAGCCTTCTCCCCGACGGCCTCGAGCCACTCCTCGCCGCCGACCATATAGTGTTCGGTCGCCATCTCGGGAGTCGGAATGAGCATCTTCGAGGCGATGAGCTTGAGACCCGTCCGCTCATAGCGCGAGATGATCTCTCCCACGAGCGAACGCTGGACGCCGTCCGGTTTGATCACGACGAGGGTCCGTTCCTTTTTCGGATGTTTTGCTTCGGCCATATATGTTCGGATGATTGATTTACCGCCTTCATCCCTTTGTAACATGGAAATCGGGAAAGAGAAAGCCCGCCACATACAACGTATGGCGGGCTGATTGGAACGGACTCAGACGAGATCATACAGGAATTTGCACGTTTCCACATGGGAAAGCACCGGATTATGCCCGGCCTGGCGGAGCTCTTCCCGCAAGGCTTCGGAGGATGCTACGACAGCGACCGTGGCCTCATGAAAAATCGTGCGGCACTGATTGACGAATTCTCCCAGCAGCCGCTTCTTTACATCCAGCTTCCGGTGGATCTCGATATGCTCCACGTCAGTATCGAATACCGTATCGGTAACGACGACGGTATGCCAGGGCTGTTCCCGAAGCAACTTTTCCGCTTCATCTCGCGAAGAAACGAAACGTGCCACATGTTCTTTACGGATATGATCCTTCCATATACCGTCACCGAATGTACATGGTGGCTTCACGATAAGAATGTTCATACGCAGTCTCCGTTTATTTCTGGTTTCATGGACTGGAAAAGGACTCTTCCCCGACATCATAAGGCAAGGCGCAAAAAAGTCAAATTGGAAAGCCGTCCGATATTTCTCATCGATACGACCATCAGTATCGCGGTCAAATAAAATACCGACCGTTTCTTTCAACGGTCGGTATAAGTATCTATCTCAAATCTCAACGCGCATATAAGCCAAAAAATCCGCTTGCCGGCTGAAATCCGAAAATTTCGGCTGCAAATCATTCAAAAATCGTCAGGTTACGACAGTAGCCTTCCTCATTTTTCATGATTTTCGCTCGAAATTTTCGGATTTACAGCTCGACATGAGATTTGAGATAGATACTAAGTATGATCACTCAACAACAGCACAGCGGGACGGCATCTCTTTTCGCGCGCGTCTGATTTCTTTCATCGTCTTTCTTGCTTCCTGCCATCCGATTATATTCAACCGTCTCAAAAGTTGTTCACTGTCTCGATCTTCCGGAGAGAGCATTTTTTGAATATGTTTTTCATCTCGCTCTATTTTTAAGGTGACAAAACCGTTCCACGACTGAAAAACAGCAGAGGCCCCCGGAAAAGGCAAATCCGAATCACCGTGATGCGCCCGAGAAGACGCACCCGTCGAGATCGGCCGAACAGCGGTATGAAAGGTCGCCCGAGACGTCGGTCCGGCGGATGATGGCGCCCGTTGCGGCGACTCGGGCCAGGGTTTCAGCCGCCGGATGACCATACGTATTCTGCCCGACCGAAACGATCGCCTCCTTGGGTTTGACGAGGGTAAGGAATTTCTCGTCCGAAGAATATTTCGAACCGTGATGGGAAAGCTTGAGGATCTCGGACTCCGGAACGTCCGGCAGGAAGGTCTCCTCGTGCGGCAGGTCGCCGGCAAGGAGGAAGTCCGTCTCGCGGTAGGAAAACCGGGTGACCATGCTCCCCGCGTTGGATTCGGTATTTTCCGCAAGCGACCCATACGGATAGAGCACACGCAGCACGCCACCCCCAGGAAGAGACACGGCGAGTCCCTTGTCCGCCTCGATGCGTTCCGGAGACTCCGCTCCCTCGCCGAGGCGATCCTGAAGGAGTTTGAACACGTCGGACGACGATTCGGCGTTCGTAGAAATGAACGTACGGACCTGGTAATTTTTGACCAAGTCGGGCAGACCGCCGATATGATCCGCATCGGGATGCGTTGTGATGACCGTCTCGATCGTCCGATCCCAGAAGGGTACGTATCGCGACAGTCGAGAAAGCAGAAGCTTTCCGCTCCGTCCGCCGTCGATCAAAATCTGATTCCCGCCCTGCGAGATGAGGATCGCGTCTCCTTGCCCGACATCGAGAAAGACGACCCGGGTCTCACGCGCATTCTGCCACGCCCAATAGGAAAAGATTCCGCCGACCAGCGCGGAAAGGAAAAGCGCGACGAACAGGGTCCGAAACAAAATCTGCCGCATAGGAAAATAATTCGACTCCATTATCGCATACCTCGGAATCATTGGCACCACCGTCACCCGAAGATGTCGTCCGAGGATCTTAAACCTCCGTGTTTATTTTTTTCTTCCGTCTTTTCGCCCTTTTTTTCCCTTTACGCCCATTTCCACCATTTCCATTCTTCACAAAAGGCGCGACGCGTGTCGGTCGGGTTCTTCACCGTTGAAGGAGATATCCACTTTGTCTTCCGGGACAACTATCCGCCGTTTCTTGTCGATAAAGAGAAACGCGAGACCGAGCGCGGCATACCAGGCGACTGAGGCGACCCAGCCGAACTCCGTCTGAATCATCACGGAACGGGACCATCCGGCCATATATTCCGTGCCAAAAATGATCGGGCGGATCCCCGCGTATGCGGGAAACGAGAACACCCCTCCGAGCCATGGTGAGATCATGCCGACCGCTCCGACCAGGGCCGAGCAGAACATGGAGAATGGCACGATCGGCAAAATGATGGCGTTCGCAAGGAAAGAAACGGGCGAGAAGGTCCCGAAGTTCGCGAAGATGACCGGCATGACGAACAGATTCGCCGAGAATGTCAGAAGGGCCGCCTCCGCAAAAAATCCTCCGTATCGCATCCGCTTCACGATCCGGCCGATGAAGGGCGATGAGAGCGCGATACCGGCCGTGGCCGCGAACGAGAGCAGGAATCCGATATCATGTCGCAAAAGGAGCGGATTGAGCACGAGCATCACCGATGCGACCAAGGCGATGGCCCAAAGCGACGCGTACCGACGTCCGAACCATCCGGCCGACACCAAGACGGACGACATGCCGAACGCGCGGACCGCGGATGCCGGTGCGCCGGACAAGAACACGAACGCGACGGTGGCAAAAAGAGAAAAAACGGCGGCCCGCGGACGCGAGAGGAAACAGACTATGCCGAGAAGCAGGAAGCATTCGGCAATGATCGAGATATTGTACCCGGACACCGCGACGATATGTGAGAGCCCGGCCGACCGAAAATCCGCGACGACCGCATCGGGCAGTTGCCGGCTTCCGCCGATGACGAGTCCTTTGGCCAGTCCCGCCTCCGGCTCCGGAAGCGACTTCGAGAGCGCTTCCTCGAACCCGCTTCGGAATCCGAAAAGGGCACGTCCGAACGGATACTTCGTACCCCGCTTTTCCCACGAAGAAACCCGGCATTTGTAGGCGATCCCGTCCTTCGCGTAGTACATACGCCAGTCCGCGTCCGGAGCCGTAAGCGCGCACGAGAGTGCGCCCGTGTCCCCGTAGGAGACGCCGGAGCGGATCGAGAAGGTTCCCGCGACGAGTTCCCGCGGGCAGACGGCCCCGTCCGTGCACGAGTCGAACCGGAACACTGCCGCCGTACCGGTATCATCGGTTTCCGGAATCCGCACGATCGTGACCGTTCCCGATACGGGTCCGACCGGACGGTCGCGGTCCCACGACGCTTCCTCGCGGGCGGACAGGAAACATCCCGAAGCGAATGCGAGGCAACAACAAAAAACCGTCATCCCCTTCCGGTTCGACCAGACGGCGACGAACGCGATACCGGTCGCGAGCGCGCAAAGCGGTACGGACGGTGACCACGCAGGAAAAAGCGACCCGAGAAAAACACCCGGAATCACGAACGGAAACGAACGCCGTATAAGCGAAGCGAAATCCATTGCCAATCAACAGATAACGGGTAACGGAGAGCAGTCAACAGACAACATCAACGACGAGAGGGAACCGTTCTTCTCCTCATTTCCTCATTCCCGTACTCCCTGTTCTCTGTTCACTGACGTTTATTCCAGATTCTCAATTGCCTTCTTGAAGCTCTTCACCGAACCGAATGATTTGTAGACGCTCACGAACCGGAGATAGGCGACTTCGTCCACGGCGCGAAGTTTCTCGAGGACGAGGTTGCCGATTTCCTTGCTCGCCACTTCGGGCTCCCGTCTCGCATGCAGTTCATATTCGATTTCCTCGAGGATCTTCTCGGTCTTCTCCTCGGACCCGGGTCGTTTCTCGAGGGCACGCCGAAGTCCGGATTCGATCTTCTTTCGGTCATAGTCCTCCTTCCGGCCATCCTTCTTCACGACCGAAATGCCCATCGTTTCCGCCTCCTCGTATGTGCTGAACCGGCCCGAGCACTTTTCGCACTCACGCCTCCGTCGTATCGCGCGACCTTCCTTCGTCTCGCGCGAATCGACGACCTTGGTATCCTCATGACCACAAAACGGGCAACGCATACGGATTCAGACATCAAAAAACCCCTCTCGCCATCAATATACCACGTTCCGGGAAAAAGAAAAGGAGGACGACCGGTCCTCCTTATCGTACGAGCGGGTCAGCGGAGTTATTTCTTCATCTTCCGGCGGATGAATGCGGGGATCTCCAGATCATCACCTTCATCGGCAAAATCCTTCGATTCGGCGCGGAGTGGCGTCGGTGCCGGCTGTATTTTTTCCTCGATAATCATCGCGGGGCTCTCCACCATGCGCCGGGTGCTTTCGAACGCGGAACGGGAGAAGATATCTTCCTCCTCTTCCGGAAGCGTAGCCGGCTTCGGATTGACAGTCGCACGCGAGACCGGTGCAGGGACGGGAGGAACGGAAGCGACGCGGGAAACGAATCCGACCGGATTGCGTTCCTTGACGCGACCGGCGTCGAATCCGGTCGCGACGACCGTGATCTGAATCTCGCCCTTATGCACCTGATCGTCCACGACGGCACCGAAGATGACCTTCGCGTTCGGATCGATGCTTTCGGTGATGATGTTCGCCGCCTCGTTGATCTCGAGCATACCGAGGTCGGCCGAGCCGGAAATATTGATGAGGACGCCCTTCGCACCGTCGATGGACAGCTCGAGGAGCGGGCTGTTGATGGCCGCGCGGGCCGCCTCCTCGGCGCGGTTCTCGCCCGACGCGATACCGATGCCCATGAGCGCGGAGCCGCTGTCCTCCATGATCGTCCGGACGTCCGCGAAGTCGACGTTCACGATACCTGGCTTCGTGATGAGGTCCGAAATACCCTGCACACCCTGACGGAGCACGTCGTCAACGATACGGAACGCGTTGATAAGCGAGGTTTTCTTGTCGATGATGGAGAGGAGTTTGTCGTTCGGGACGGTGATAAGCGAATCCACACGGTCGCGAAGATTCGAGAGCGCCTCCTCGCCGATGGCGCGTCGCTGCGCGCCCTCGAAGGTGAACGGCTTGGTCACGATGCCGATGGTAAGCGCGCCCAGCTCTTTGGCCGTCTCGGCGACGATCGGTGCCGCGCCGGATCCGGTGCCACCGCCGAGTCCGCACGCGACGAACACCATGTCCGCCCCCTTGAGTACTTCCTGTATCTCGTCGCGGTTCTCTTCGGCTGCTTGCCGACCGATTTCCGGATTCATACCCGCACCGAGTCCCTTCGTCAGATTCTTGCCGATGTGAACTTTCTCTGCGGCTTTGGAATTGTGGAGTGCCTGCGCGTCGGTATTGATGACGACAAACTCGACTCCCTTGATCTTGGAGTCGATCATGCGCGAGACCGCGTTGCCACCGGCCCCGCCGACGCCGACGACCTTGATTTTTGCGAATGTCTCGATGTCAGGTTTGATTTCGGCCATACGGAAAGGATGCTAAAAGGATGATCGAAGTGTTTTGACCGCCTTTTGTTTTCGAAGTCCTACTTTAGCACGCGGAAAAAGCGTGTGTCAAGCCGGTTTTCCCGATTTTTTTGCTTTTTACGGCCGTTTTCAGTCCAACGGAAGGAACTTCCGGAGCATGTCTTTCAATTTCTTTCCCGAGGAAAGCGCCCACTCCGGAACGGCCCGTTTCGCGCCGTCTGCCAGAAAGCCGATCCCAGCGACGCTCCCGCGCGTCCGTCCGCGTTCCCGTGCGAGCAATACGAGCCCGACGGCGGTCGCGAAATCCGGACTATCCACCGAGTCGAGGATACCGCCAAGAGGCTTCGGGTAACCGATATGCGACGGGAGACGCAGCACATTCTTGGCAAGCTCGACCGCTCCCGGCAACAATGCGCCGCCGCCCGTAAAGACCGCGCCGGCCGGTAACATTCCCTCGCGTCCGCACTTTGAGAGCTCGGCATTCGCCAACCGCAGTATTTCGTCCATGCGCGCCTCGACGATTTCGGCGACATGATGCCGCGAGACCGATTCCGTCTCATGTGAATCGAAGCGAGACAGGTCCACCTCCTCGCGCTTGCCGACCGTTTCCGGCAGTGCCGTCCCATACTGGAGCTTCACCTGCTCCGCCGTGTCGATGGATACCCGGAGTCCGATCGCGAGGTCATTCGTGACATGCGCCCCACCGACCGGCAACGTCGCGAGATGAACCAACTCCCCTTCCTCGTACACTGTGATCGACGTCGTGCTCCCGCCGACATTCACCAAGACAACGCCGAGTTCTTTCTGTTTCGGATTGAGGATGGCTTCGGCGGCGGCCAGCGGTTCGACCGCGAAAAAATCGGGGCGGATACCGACCTGATCGAGAATGCGCCCGAGGCCTTTCATCTGGTTCATGCTCGTACCGACGACGAACGCCTCGGCTTCGAGTCGGACACCGCGCATGCCGATGGGATCCTTGATATCCTTCTGATCGTCGAGCCGGTAGCTTTTGGGAATCACGTGCAATACCTCGCGGTTCGAGGGCAGCATGACGCGCGCCTCGACCTCGGCCATGGCACGCTCGACATCCTCTTCCGCGACCTCGCCATCGGGCCGGCTAACCGCGATAACCCCAAGCGTCTTCTGACAAAAGATATCCGTTCCGGAAACACCCACGCCGACCACGTTCGCAGTGACACCTGCCATCCGTTCCGCATGGGACACGGCCTTTGCCACGGCACCCGCGACGGCGGACGCGTCGACGACGGTTCCCCGTCGCATCCCTTCCGAGAGCATCGAGACGGCACCGAGCACACGGAGCGATTCCTCGCCCGCGATTTCCTGTGCCATGACCGCCCGCACCTGCGACGATCCGATATCGATTCCGAGATAATTTACCGTTTTCGACATACGGACAAATGGAGAATTCCTTCCCCCGTGGATGCTCCCTGCTTATACCTGTCAGTATACCCCGAAAACGGAGAGAAGACAAAACGACGGAAATGAAAAGTGTAAAATGGAAAACGAAAAGGAATCGAATGCCTGAAAATCATCCGTCTTTGCAAGGAGCCTTCGACGAAGCAATCCGGTCCTGTCGCTCGCGAGCGACCGGGCCAGGCTACGATACCGAATCAACACGATCAGAGAGGCCGGGTCCCGCCCTTCGTGAAGAGCGGGGCGGGCTCCGGGAAAAACTCCGTTTCCCTTCTCCTACTTCGAAAAAACCGCGATGATATGAGGCACGAAGATAACGAGTCCGACGAACGTGGCAGCAATAGACGCGATCAGTACCGCTCCGGCCGTGAGGTCCTTGATGACCCGCACGCTCTCATGATACTGCGGGCTCAGCACGTCCATCAGGCGCTCGAAACAGGTATTCACGATCTCGAGCGGGAGAATGACGCCGATCGTCAAAAAGACGACCGCGCGTTCCGTTATGGAAAGCGGGAGGAGAAACGAAAGGATGATGGACATCGCTCCCAACATGAACTCGATACGGAGGTTCCGCTCCGTCGAGAACGCGCTCCGAATACCATCGGTCGCATGTCGGAAGCTTTTGGCAAATTTGGTCATAAAAAATCCGTTAGATATCTCTCCCTGAGATTCTACAACGGATACGCCATCACCGCCAACCGGAAGCATCCTATCAGGGACGGAAAAGAAATTCCGTCACCTCGTCTTGGATGCGGAACATCTCCTCGCTGTGATCGAACCCGAGTAGGTGCAAAATGCCGTGCGAGACGACGAAGAGAAGCTCCTTCGAAAACGGCACGCCATCGGCATCGGCCGCGCGGCGCACGAAGTCAGGCGAAATCACAAGATCACCAAGAAAAATACCTCCATCCGCGTCGGGACGAATCACCTCCCCTTCGTGCTCGGCAAACGACAGCACGTCCGTCGGAGCATCCTTATCACGATACGTCCGATTCAGCTCCGCGATCTCTTCATCTGGCACGAGCGCGATACCGACAGAAACCTTGCCGCATGAAAAAACAGGCGGCATCCCGCATCGGGATACCGTCTGTTTCACGACCGCCACGAAAAAATCATCCTCGAATCCGCAGTCCGCGTTTCTCACGATGTCGAGTTCGATTTCCATAAGCTCTAGGCGAGCGCTTCCTCGACGAGCTTCTTCACCGTGTTGCCGTCGGCCCGACCGGCGACCTTCTTCGCAGTCGCTCCCATAAGCTTCCCGAAGTCGGCCTTCGTCGACGCGCCGGTCTCAGCCTTCGCTTCCGCGATAAGCGTTCGGATCTCGTCGTCAGGCAGGTTCGCCGGCAGATATGCGCCGATAATCACGAGTTCGGATTCCTCGTGCTCCGCGAGGTCGGGGCGTCCGCCCGCGCGGAAACTCTCCACGCTTTCCCGGCGTTGCTTCGCGAGTCGCCGCAATACGGAAACAGACTCCGCGTCGGTAAGCTCGGTTGCCGGCTTGCGCAACTCGATCGCCTCGTTCTTGAGCGCGCTTCCAACCATGCGGAGTACGTCACGCTTCGCGGCGTCCCCCGCCTTCATGGCATCCTTAAGGTCGGCCTGCATCGTTTCGTAAAGGGTCATAGCGGACGATTTAACGGTTCATTTTCTTCTTGATCTCGCGAAGTGATTCGTCGTCGAACTTCCCGAATTTCTTCAGACGACCGATTTCCTTGCGGATCTTCGTCTTGTAGAGAGCCTCGTTGCGGCGCTCCGTCTTACTCTTCTCATCGCGACGGAAACGGAGTTTGCGTGCGCGCTGAAGCGTCCCGCTCTGCTGGACACGACGCGAAAACCGCCGGATCATGCTCTCCGGTGTCTCTTTATCCTTCTTTCGTACTTGTATCATGTATACCGACCTCCTTTCCTAGTTTTTCGATTCATATCCCCCCTTTATCTCAACCCTTTCGGGCGTCTCATGCATTCATTTCACAGGACGAATCCCTTCCGAGAGTCTGGTCCCACCGATCAGGTGCAGGTGTATATGCGGTATTTCCTGCCCGCCGTCATGCCCCACCCGAAAAAGCAGTTTATACCCTTTCCCGGAAATGTTCAAGTCCCGGGCGATATCGCGCGCCGCAAGGATCATCCGCCCCGCCAGTCCCGCGTCATCGTCCGAAAGGTCGTCGATCGTCTCGATCCGGCGCTTCGGAATAATGAGGACATGCACTGGAGCCAGCGGATGAATATCATGAAACGCGATAATCTCATCCGTCTCGAATACGATATCCGCCGGAATCTCTCTCGAAATGATTTTGTCGAAGACGGTCCCTTCCATACCAAGCAAGTGTCTTAGTATCTATCTCAAATCTCAACGCCTATATAAGGCAAAAAATCCGCTT
>JBAXFX010000022.1:0-16693 GCA_037139695.1 Candidatus Moraniibacteriota bacterium
TCGGAAAGGGGGATTGCCCTCTCCAAAAAAGAGAGGGCAAGGGGGATTTGTGACTGCGGATTGAGCATTTTTATATAAAACATCGATTCTGTGCTTATTTTAGCACCAAAGAGGGATTCTCAGCCAACCAGTGCTGAATAGTATGGATGGCTGTGGTTGAAAAAAGCCATAAGACCGTCGATCGACGGATGGGTCTTATGGCTGTAAGTATCTATCTCAAATCTCACCGCGATAATAAGGCAAAAAATCCGCTTGCCGGCTGAAATCCGAAAATTTCGGCTGCAAACCATTCAAAACTCGTCAGGTTACGACAGTAGCCTTCTCTCCTTTTTCATGGTTTTTCACCCAGAGGGTGACCAACCTCTGGTTGGCGCTCCAACGAAATTTTCGGATTTACAGCTCGACATGAGATTTGAGATAGATACTAAGAAAGCGGACGTTTTCTCGACGGTCACAGATATTTCGTGCCGGCGGATTTGATGCCTTGATATTGCGGATTGCGTGTGAGTCTTTTTCCGAACAAGCGATGGAGGATGGCGACCCACGCGATGCCGAAAAGCGTTCTCGTCTTCATGGTTTTTCCTGTTTGACCTTGTTTGAAAAAATAGCGCCCGGTGCGGTGACGGTCCCGTTTTCCGCGCGGTTTTAATGAACGGTTTTCCTCGTTATACCGCACGGATGAGCGTCTGTAAAGCATGTCCCGTGATTGAACCGTCAACTAACGACCGAATGTCGGTATCATCCGAGTGCCTCCCGATTCTTCATCGCCGAGGTGAGCGTCGCCTCGTCGGCGTATTCGATGTCGCCCCCGGTCGCGAGGCCACGGGCCGGGCGTGAGACGCGGACGCCGAGCGGTTCGAGCTTCTTGCGCAGATAGAGTGTGGTCAGGTCGCCCTCGGTGGTCGGATTGAGCGCGAGGATGACTTCCTTCACGTCCTCGTTTCGGACGCGGGAAACGAGCTCGTGGATCCGGAGTGTCGGATCGGTATCCCCGTTGCCGGTGCGCATGACCCCGCCCAAGACATGATAGAGACCGGCGTGTCCGCCGGAGCGTTCGATAGCGATCACGTCCATCGGCTCCTCCACGACGCATAGAATCGTCTGGTCGCGCTTCGGATCGGAACAGATGTCGCACAAGGGTCCTTCGGCGATGTGAAAACATCGGGTACAGAGGGAAAGGTCTTGCAGGCCTTCGAGACTTTCCGCGAAGGCGAGGAGCTTCTCGTGTTCCTGTTTAAAGAGGTGCAACACGATCCGCTCGGCCATCTTGGGGCCGACGGAGGGGAGCGCGGAAAAGTGAGTGATCAGGTTTTGGAATGGTTTCGGGTAACGCATAAGCGTCAGTCAACAGGTAACAGATAACGATCCATAGCGTCGTAGTCGGATGTAACGGGATACTTAATTTTCCGGGCTGTGGTACTTCTCCAGGTTCTTGAAGCTCGCGCTGTTGTCGTCGAAATAGAGCGAGACCTTGCCGACGGGGCCGTTACGATGTTTGGCGACGATGATGTCGGCGATATTCTTGTTCGGGGTGTCCGGCTTGACCCGGTCCTCGCGGTAGATGAAGAGTACGATGTCGGCATCCTGTTCGATGGAACCGGACTCGCGGAGGTCGGAAAGCTTCGGCATGCCGTCCGGTCGCGACTCCACGGAACGCGACAGCTGCGAGAGGGCGATAATCGGCACATTGAGTTCCTTGGCGAGCTGCTTGAGTCCGCGGGAGATCTCGGAAATCTCCTGCACGCGGTTGTTGCTGTTGCTCGAACGGCCCTCCATGAGCTGCAGGTAGTCGATGATGATGAGACCGAGCTTGTGTTCGGACTGGAGTCGTCGTGCCATCGTGCGCATCTCCATGATATTCGCCGATGACGTATCGTCGATGAAGATCGGTGCCTCCGAAAGGATGCCGATGCCTTCGCCGATGCGTTGGAAGTCGTTCCCTTCGCCCTCGGTATTGAGCTTGCCAGTGCGCAGCCGCCAGAGGTCTACGCCGGACTGCGACGAGATCATGCGGTCCACAAGCTGGTCCGCCGACATTTCGAGCGAGAAGATGCCGACCGGCACCTTGGCGCTCACGCCGACCTGGCGCGCGATGTCGAGCGCGAGGCTGGTCTTGCCGGTGGATGGCCGGGCGGCGAGGATGATGAGGTCGGAATTCTGCAGTCCCGAGAGCATGTTGTCGAGGTCCGTAAAGCCGGTCGGGACACCACGGAAATGTTTGTCGCTCTTGTGCAATTCGTCGATGCGGTTGAACGCTTCTTCGAGGATGGAATGGATCGGGATGAAATCCTGCTTGATGTATTTCTGTGAGACGCCGAAGAGCCGCTGTTCGGCCTCGTCGAGTACCTTCTGTACATCGTCTTCCTCGTTGAATCCCATCTCGACGATTTCGGACGCGGCCGAGATGAGCCGACGCAACAAGGATTTCTTCTGCACGAGCTTAGCGTAGTGGGCGACGTTGCTGGCGGAGGGGACGATGTTTACGAGCGAGGCGAGGTAGGCCGAACCGCCGACTGCATCGATCTTTCCCTTCTCCTCGAGTCGGTTCGCGAGCGAGAGGACGTCGATCGGTTCACGGTCCTCGTAGAGCTCGAGCATCGTCTCGAAGATCTGATTATGGTCGTTCTTGTAGAAATCGCCGGGACGCACGATATCCGCGATCTTGATGATCGCGTCCTTGTCGAGCATAAGCGCCCCGAGCACCGATTGCTCGGCCTCGATATTGTGCGGGGGGATGCGGAGATGGTCCTGTTTTCCTGCCATAGTACTTTCCATTCTACTACGGATTTCCGGAAATGGAAACAGGTGGATCTTCGCCGTATGAAGGCGTTTTTTTGACTCTTTACATTTATTCGAGAAATACCTCGGGGCTCTGCCCCGAGGACACCGCTAAGGAATGGTTTGGAAAACCGTTGGTTTTCCAAGATGAGTTAGAGCGAAGCTCCTGCATACCCCGCCGATACGAAGCGGAGCGTAGTGAGGGGACAGCTCTGCTGCGGGGTATGTTGATTCGATTCTGTGCTTGAATATGCGTGGCGGAAGAATCGTTGTATTTTACCATAACCGAAAAACGAAGGAGTAAGCCATGTCTGGAAAGCCGATAGAATTACCACTGGCCCCGCGTGACGGGTCAATCAGTATCAATGCCTTTCTCATGTTCTCATACGGAGGAAAGAAAGTGTCTCATGCCGTAGCTGAGCTGGTCCTGGGAGCGTGGGACGCATACGTGCTCGGTCTTGATAGTCGTGTCGTTTTGGATGAGGACCTTGATGGCGAACTTCCCGAAACGGACGGAATCGGTAGTGAAGAAACTCCGGTCGATGTCTATCGTCGGTACGGGTTCGAGGTCGACGGATTCCGCAAAGCGACGCTCAGCCTGTGTCTGACTGACGGTGGCACGGAGTACGGTCATATGACGGATATCACCGGGGGATATTCGGAATTCGAATCCTGGGAATCCGCAATCGCGACCTTTGTTTCCACCGGACAGAAAATCTTCTCCGGGGCAATCAATGTACCGTCGCTTTTCGGCTGAGTTTCCGTCGAGACGGTCTGAGACAACCCGAACCATGCCCATATGCCGAAAGTCATATGGGTTGTTTTTTTTAATCGACCCGTCATGCGTATGGTGCAGGTAGTTATTTCACGTCTTCTTCTTCGCCCTCATTCCTGCCGGCAAATCGCGGACGGAGACGCTGTCCTTCACGGAGACGCCGAGGGCGGCGATCTCGTCGCGCAGCCGGTCGGCCAATGCGAAGTCCTTGGCCTTGCGGGCTTCTTCCCGCCTGCCGATGAGCGTTTGTACGTCTGCCGAGATGATCGTCCGTTCGAAGCGAAGCCCGAAGAGTTCGAAGGCCTCGTCGAGAAAGGAGAGCGCCGCGCGCGCATCGAACGGCGTACCCGCATCGAGGGCCGTATTCACCGCTTTCACGAAGCCGAGAAGGACCGAGAGCGAGAGTGGCGTGTTCAAATCGTCACGGAGTGCTTCAAGGAATTTCTCCCTATATTCAGGCGTTATATCTTCTCCTCTCACGTGAGTATTCCGTGACAGGCGCGCATGAAGGGAGCCGAGCGTCTCGCGGTTTTTCCGTGCCTGATTCATGCTGTCCCAGGTGAAGTTCATCTGGCTGCCGTAGTGCGCGGACAGGTAGAGGAGTCGCAGGTCCATGGGAGAGAATCCTTTGGCGACGATATCGGCCAGCGTGTAGAAATTTCCTTTGGACTTGGACATCTTCGTCCCGTCCACAAGGATATGACGTTCATGCATGAAGAACCGCGAGAACGGCTTTCCGGTCGCGCCCTCCGACTGGGCGATCTCGGCCTCGTGATGGGGGAAGATGTGATCCTCGCCACCGGTATGGATGTCGATCGTGTCGCCGAGGTATTCGATGCTCATCGCCGAGCACTCGATATGCCATCCCGGATACCCTTCGCTCCACGGCGATGGCCACTTCATCAGGTGTTCTTTGGGTGCACGGAGCCAGAGCGCGAAATCCCACGGATTGTGTTTGTCGGGATGCTCTTCGAGACGGGCGCCGGTCTTGAGCTGGTCAAGCGTATTGCCCGAAAGCTTTCCGTATTCCGGAAACGAAGTGACGTCGTAAAAAACATTGCCGTTCACCTCGTACGCGTGACCGCGGGCGATCAGGGTCTCGATCATCCGGATCATGTGCGGGATATGCGCCGTCGCGCGCGGGAAAAACTGCGCGGGAAGGATGTCGAGCGACTCCTCGTCGGCATGGAACGCGTCCTCGTAGAACCGGGCGATCTCCTCGGGAGTCTTCTTTTCCGCGTTGGCACGACGTTCCACCTTGTCCTCGCCGGAATCTCCTTGTGCCAAATCGTCCGCCGTCAGATGGCCGACATCGGTGATGTTCTTGATGAGGCGGACCTCATACCCGTCGTGTTCGAGCAATCGGCGGATCGTGTCGGAAAAGACGTACGCGCGCAGATTGCCGATGTGGGCGAAGTCATAGACCGTCGGGCCACAGACGTACATGCCGACCTTGCCCGGGTGGAGCGGTTCGAACTCCTCTTTCTGTTTCGTGAGGGTGTTGTGGAAGCGCATAGGGATAGATAGTCACAAGTCTAAAGTCGAAAACGCGCCCCGTAATCGATCGTCAGCTGGCAGAGGGATTTAACGGGTCATGAGCCACAAGTCGAAGATCTGCAAGGACATCCTTCGAAAAAACTCCCGCATACGGAGAGATAACCGCCATACGGAAAAGATACCATGAAAAAATGGCGGTATCAAGGCTCTTTCATCGGATGACCACGGATGTATGTCAAGAACGATATAAAGTGGCGGCGGTTCACGGGCCGAAAATGAAAAGGCTCCGGGAATTCCCAGAGCCTTCGACACGAGTATCTTTACGCACCTGACGAAAAGGCCAAACGCGAGACGGTATCCGTCCGTGCCTGTCGGATGATCTCGTCACGGACCTTTGAATCCACATCGGACGGATATCGGTCGCGACAGACGATCAGGTGATTGTTTTCTTCGGAAGGGGTGAACTTCGGAAGGGAAAAGAACGTGCTTGGCGATATCCCGTCTCGGAAAAACATTTGCATGAGGATCGTGAGGCAGGTCCCCCGGTGAAATACCGCGCATTCCTCCCGGATAAGATCCTGATCGTCTCGAAAATAGGTCTTGACGATTTTGGCCTTGACGGGAAGCGGATCCCTCATTATGTATTCTATGACGGTCGCCTTTCCGGTCGGCCTCATGCTTTTCTGAACGGGGAGCAGGTCTTTCGGGATGCGTATCTGTTTTCCTGTTATCTGTATCTTCCGAATGATGAGCGAGAAGACACTTCCGATGCCTTTCTCGATCGAGCGGAGGTCCAGGCACGGCATACGGTATGAAGGCAGCCCCATGAGAAGGGGATCTTCGTCGATATACTCGCCCTTGAGCACGAGGCGGTTTTTCCGGTCGGGGATCAGGGGGCGGACGATCTTGTCCTCGAAGGTGATATCCTCATCGCGAAAGTTTCTTACATGATGCGGTTCCGCAGTCGGGGACGATGCACTCCCGAATTCCGCGTGGGACCCATTTCCCTTGATAGTGGAAAAGGGATCAAGAAATCTGCTAAGGGAAAAAATGGCCGGGTTGGGAACGTTCTGATGTCTCATCCGGGTACTCCTTTTCGGATAATGATTGATGGAAAGAAGTTCGTTTGTGAAAGAGCTTTGTAGGATATCCTTCCTGTGAATGAGTGTCAAATAGTGTCTCTGTTTATACGCTTTCTTTCGGCTACGTTGTCTTTTGGCTTGAATTTCTGTTATAATCGTAAGCACCGGATTAAACACCGGATAAGAGCCTGTCCGTCAGGATTCCGTTGGAGCGTACAAGCTTCGAACGGAAAGGCTCTGAATATCATAAGCATTTTCTCTTTTGCTATGGATGCTATAAAGCGGAATGTCATCGTGATCGATGACGATGCGGAATCACGGTCGCTCTATGCCGAGGCGCTCCGGACCGAAGGGTTCGAGGTCCGGGAGGCGATGGACGGGCTCGACGGTTTGGAGAAGATCAATCAGATGGTTCCGGATATCATCCTTACCGGCATCATCATGCCACGTATGGATGGCTTCGGGCTGGTCGAAGCGCTTCGGAAGAACGTCGCGACCGCGCAGATCCCCGTCATTTTCCTGTCGCACATGGGTCGTGAGGACGACCGTGTCCGTGCACAGTCGCTCGGTGTAGCCGATTTCTTCGTGACGACGATGATGCCGCTTCGTGAAATGATCGGACGGGTCAACGCGCTTTTCTCCAATTCCCAGTATCTCATCATCCCGAATCCCTACGAGCTCGACGCGCAACGACTCGCGCAGGACCTGAATCTGAATCGGGATTTCCTCTGTACCGACGGCGGAGAGAAGCTCGCGTTCCGCATCACGCTTAAGGACGCAACGACGCGGCGGTTCGAAGCGGAGCTCGTCTGTATCTGATCATTCCGATGACGAATGATCATTGTTTCGCGCCCGGATTCCAGACGGATGTCCGGACGCGTTTCGTACTCATAACACGTTTCATGCTCCTGTCATGCCACCGATCTGGAAATTGAAATCCGAAGAAGGGACGGGACAGTCTCCCGAATCGGTCGAAGCGGCTATCGAGGCGTTGCTTTCGCTTCGTGGTGTCGTGACTCCGGAAGAGCGGGAGCGGTTTCTTGAGCCGGACTACGATCGCGACTTGCATGACCCGTTCCTCTTTTCATCGATGGAACGCGTCATGGAACGGTTCGCGAAGGCTCGGGATACCGGCGAGCGGGTGGGACTGTTCGGCGATTTCGATGCGGATGGGATCACCTCGACCGTCCTTTTGCGCGAGGCGCTGGTCAAACTCGGCATACCGGTCACGGTCCATATTCCCGACAAACATACCGAGGGGCACGGGTTGAGCGAAATCGCGCTCGATATTTTTACGCGCGACGGCGTGACGCTCATCGTCACCGTCGATTGTGGCATGACCGATCACGAGCCGATCGCCGAGGCGAAACGACGCGGGATGGATACGATCGTCATCGATCATCATCATGTTCCCGAGACACTGCCCGACGCGTATGCGTTCGTCAACCCGCGGTTGCCCGGCGAGACCTATCCTTTCCGGGAGCTCTGCGGGGCGGGTATTTCGTTCAAGGTGCTTCAGGCCGTCTATATACGGTTTTTCCCCGATGAACGGGAACAACTGAAATGGTTCCTCGATGTCGCGGCGGTCGGGACGGTTGCGGATGTGATGCCGCTTATCGGTGAGAACCGGACCATCGTCACGTATGGGCTTGTCGTACTGTCGAAATCCAAGCGGCACGGGTTTCGCGAGATGGTTTCCCGCGGGCGCATACCGATCGGGGGCGGAAAAGCGCCTACCGCGCGCGATATCAGTTTTCAGATCGCGCCACGGATCAATGCGGCGAGCCGGATGGCGCATGCGCGGGTGGCGTACGACCTTTTGGCCGAGGAAGATCCCGATCAGGCGCGCGAAATGGCCGGGATACTCGAGGGACACAATACCGACCGGCAGAAGGTGAGTGCCGAGATCGCCAAGGCGGTGCGTCTGGTCGCGCTTCAGAACGCGGATAAGCGGTTCGTGTTCGCCGCGCATGAGGATTTCCATTTCGGCGTGGTCGGACTTGTGGCCGGGCGGATTGCCAACGAATTCCGCAAGCCGACCATCGTGCTCACGAAGGGGGTCGAGATGAGTCGCGGATCGCTCCGGAGCATTCCCGAGCTCAATATCATCGAGGTGATCGAGGCATGTGCCGACTTATTGGAACGGTTCGGCGGGCATGCGCAGGCTGCCGGACTCACGGTGCGTAACGAGCATCTGGCCGCGCTCGAAGAACGACTGGAACGACTGACGGCTGAGCGGATGACGGGAACGATGCTTGAACCGGAGACTTCGATCGACCTGCGACTGCCACACCCGTTCCTGACACTTGATTTCGCGCGACGGGTGAAACGGCTCGCGCCGTTCGGCCAGGGAAATCCCGAGCCGATTTTCCTGCTCGAGGCGGTCCGGGTCGCGGAAGCGCGTCTGGTCGGGTCGGATGGGAAGCATCTCAAGCTTGCACTCACGGTACCGGGCGGGAAAAAGTTCGACGCGATCGGTTTTTCGCTCGCGGACCGAATCCCGGGACTATCCCAAGGCGATACGATTGACATCGTGTTTCAGCTTGACGAGAACGAGTGGAACGGGTCGGTAAACCTTCAATTGAAACTCGTCGACATGCGCCGGAGCGCGGAGATGTGATATACTCTACACTATGGAAACGATTGTCATGTATTCGGACGGGGGATCGAGGGGGAATCCGGGGCCGGCGGCCCTTGGCGTGTTCATCGAGACCCTGGACAAGCGGTTCGGTGAGTTCCTCGGGACCAAGACGAACAATGAGGCGGAATACGCGGCGATCGCGGCGGGACTCCGCAAGATCAAGGCGACGATCGGTAAGGAAAAGGCGAAGCGGACCCGCATCGAGTGCCGGATGGATTCCGAGCTCGCGTGCCGGCAATTGAACCATATTTATAAGATAGAGAATGCGAAGCTCCAACCACTGTTCTTCGAGGTGTGGAACCTCTCGCTCGATTTCGGGCAGGTGTCGTTCTCGCATATCCCGCGCGAGCAGAATGCCATCGCGGACGCCGAGGCGAACCGGGCGATGGACGAGGCGGCGTCGCATGCCAGGCAGAAAAATTTGTTTTAATGCGTTGTAATGGCGGGTTCCCGTGTCCGCCCGGAAACATACTATGAAAAAGAAAAGCAAGATTATCTGGATCGTCATTCTGACCGCCATTGTCTTGGGCGGTACGGCCTGGTTTATGACGCGTCCGCCGAAAACGCTCTATGTGACGGAACCGGTCTCGCGCACATCCGTATCGCAGACAGTATCGGTGACCGGTGAACTGGTTCCGCAGGAGTACGCCGATCTTTCCTTTGCCGGCATCGGGACCGTCGAGAAAGTCCTTGTTTCCCGAGGTGACGCTGTGAAGGCTGGGCAGACGATCGCGACCCTCGATACGTCGGTGCTTCGTTCACAGTTGGACAATGCGAATATCTCGCTTTCCATCGCGGTGGAGAACGAACTGCTCGCGCGTCGAAAGTGGAATATGCTGAAGCCGGAGGAGAAGGCCGCGAAAAAGCTCGCGACGGAACAGGCTCGGCAACAGGTCCGAATCATCGGGACGCAGATTTCCCGGAGCGCCATCGTTGCACCGATCGACGGGGTCGTCACCAAGCTCGATGTCCGTGAGGGTGAGACCGCGCTCGCCGGGGCCGTCATCGGACGGGTCTCGAAGCAGGATAGCGGGCTGGTCCTCGAGGCACGCGTGCCGGAAGCGGATGTCACCAAGCTCAAGGTCGGAATGGATTCGACCGTGACGTTCGATGCACTGACCAAAAATGATATCTTCCATGCGACCGTGTCCGAGATCGAGCCGTCTTCGACCGTCATACAAGACGTCGTGTCGTATGTGACGCGGTTCCGCCTTTCGGATGCGGATGCGCGGCTCAGGGAAGGCATGAGTACCACCGTCGATACCGTGACCGCGAAGGCGGACAATGTGCTTGCCGTTCCGTTCCGTGCGGTCGCCCACGAGGGGACGAAGAACTTCGTCGACCTGTCGCAAGACGGCATCGCTTCGCATCGCGTCGAAGTGACCCTCGGTCTTGAAGGTGATGACGGTCTGATCGAGGTGAAGAGCGGTTTGTCCGAGGGTGACGTCGTCGTTACCGCGAAGGCACCGTAATAAAAAGTGCAAAGTGTAAAGCGAAAAACGAAAAGTATGGGAACGGAAAGTGAAAAGTGCTGGAACGGAGACAGAAAGTTATTTTGTTAACGGGCTAACGAGTTAATGGGTTGGGAACGGGGACGAAGAAAGTCAATAACGATTTTGCTAAACCCGCTTTACAGGCGGGTTTTTTTGTGGAAAAATAGGGATGAGGAAGGGTAATCTTGTAATCGTAAAATCGTATGGCACAGAAAGCGAAGAAGGGCGGATCGGTGGCAAAAAAGGATGTCACACCGAAGGGCGGATCGGTGGCGAAGAAGGATGTTGCACCGAAGGTATTGTCCCTGGTGGAGTTGCAGGAGCTGGCGCATGCCGGTACGCAGGATGCAGTGGACCTCTTGAGGAAGTACGTCGAGACGGAAAGCGATTCCGAGATACGTGCTGTTGCCCTGTTGGCACTCGAGGAGTGCGAGTTCCTGTTGTATCAGCCGATGAACGAGAAAGAGGAGGAGGATTTGTTGCTTCGTGCGATGATCGATCGCCGGGAGCGGGAGATCGACGACCTGACCATGGAAGCCGACTCGATCCGGATGCGACTGGAGAAGCTGGCGTTGGAAAAGAAAGTGCACGACAAGGTGCTATCCAAGCATGTGGGAAAAAAGAAAGACTGGGCGCCTTATTGGATGAGCGAGTTCGTCGGAATGTCGGAAGAGGAGCTGAAGGAGATCGACGACGAGATCGAATATGACGTCGCCTGGGTGACGGAAGCGGCGAAGATGCTTACGACCGAAAAGTATAGGACGATGCCGTCCGTCTTCCTCAAATACTTCGATCTTGGCCTCGATGACGGCTATTCCGACGGCGACTGCGATTGCGACGATTGCGACGGGGAATGCGATTGCGACGGCGACTGTGGCGACGAATGCGCGCCGTTCTAAGCGTGAAAAGGGAATACTCGTCGGCTTTCTTCGAAGGGGTACTACCATATAGTGTTATATGGTAGTACGGCGAGGGGGTATCGTACGAATCGGAATCTCTCCTCTATAGGTCGAAGCCTGGTGACGTGGTCTTGGCACGCCACATTCATTCTCATATCGCGATTATGCAACAGGACACGCTTTTCCCGCTGGAGAAGAGACTGGAGGTCGTGTTCACCGGAAAGAAGTTCGTTTTGCCGACTGGATTGCAAGATACGATCGATGCGTATTGGAACGGGTTGATCGCCGATGGAAACGGATACACCAGAGGCGAGGTGTTCACGATATCGGATATCGAGGAAACCGAAGACGTGACGACGGTCATCGTCGAGTTGAGCGATTACGCGCACTATCTCTATACGAGAAGGGTAGGCCTTCCCGGAGAGTACGCGTGTAAGAATCTTCACACGTCCTGTCTGTTCGAGACATCCGATGGCATGTTGGTCTTCGGCCGGATGGGAAAACAGACGTCTGTTCCCGGGAATATCCAATGCGTCGGTGGTGGTCTGGATAAGGATGATGTTCGTGGCGTCGTGATCGACTTGGAACATAATATAAGGAAGGAGCTGCAAGAAGAGGTCGGGATCGATGTCGGCGACTCCGTCTCGGATTTCGGTGTCGGGTACCTACGGTATGATTCTCGCGTCCATTCGATCGCGGCGATATTCATATTGAAGCTCAGTGTCTCCTCGCGGGAGCTTTCTGATCATTACGGCGAATTTGAAGCGAAACTGAAGGATGACGGGGAACAGCCCGAATTCGAGTCGCTCATATACGTGTCGAAAGATAAAATGGAAATCGACGCCTTGTACGCGAAAGAAGGGAGACATTTCGACCACTACCTGATGCCGTTGTTGGAAGTGGTGGTTTCGAATCCGATTTAAATCATGCGTATGATCGAACTTGAACGGACTTACCTTGCGAGACGACTGCCGGACGGACTCTCGGAATGTCCGAGCAAGGAGATGATCGATATCTACCTGCCCGTCGCGTCCCGGCATCCGGTGCTCCGCATCCGCCGGAACGGCGACGCATTGGAAATGACCAAGAAACTTCCGGTTAAGGGAACGGATTCCTCCAAGATGGAAGAGCAGACGATACGCCTTTCCGGGGAAGAATATGCAGCGCTCTCGACCATCGAAGGCAAGTGGGTTGGCAAGACCCGCTACGTTTATGACTTCAACGGACGTACCGCTGAAGTGGATGTATTCCAGGGCGCGCTCGCGGGACTTGTTCTCGTCGATTTCGAGTTCGAAACGGAAGCACAGAAGGACGTGTTCCCGTTGCCGGACTTCTGTCTCGCTGAGGTGACACAGGAAGAGTTCCTTGCTGGCGGGATGCTCTGCGGGAAAAGTTATGACGATATCGCCTTCGATCTCGCCCGTTTCGGATATGAACGGATTATCGCGGTATAATAACGGGTGTCCGACCGATGTTTGAGGTAGGTGTGCTACAATAGGATCGTAAACGTCTATCGGTTATCCGTTTTTCACTTTCGACTCGTGACTTTCGACTACTTTTATGGCTCTCATCACTGTTAAGGATCTCAGCAAAACATACGAGAGCGAGGAGGTGAAAACGACCGCTTTGCAAGGGGTTTCTTTTTCGGTGGAAAAAGGTGAGTTTGTGGCGATCATGGGGCCGTCGGGATCCGGAAAGTCGACCCTGATGCATATCCTGGGACTGCTTGAGCGGCCGAGCGGTGGGGAGTACCTCCTTGACGGTCGGGATGTTGCGGGACTGTCGGACAATGAGCTGGCGAATCTCCGGAACAAGCGGATCGGATTCGTGTTCCAGGCGTTCAATCTATTGCCGAAGACGACGGTTTCGGAGAATGTCGAGTTGCCACTGTTGTATGACAATGATCCGACGGAACACAATGGCAAGCGGATCGCGGAAGCACTCGCGGCCGTCGACATGACGCATCGCGCGAAACATTTTTCTAACCAGCTCTCCGGCGGGGAAAAACAGCGTGTGGCGATCGCGCGGGCCCTGGTGAACGACCCGGATATCGTCTTCGCCGATGAGCCGACCGGCAACCTCGATTCCAAGTCAGGATTGCAGGTGATGCGGATCCTCCAGGGACTGAACGATGCCGGACGGACAATCATCCTCGTGACACACGAGACCTCGACCGCGGAACATGCCAAGCGGATCATCCGGGTGGTGGATGGCAGGATCGTCTCGGATGAGCCGGTACTCAGACGCAAGATCGCGGGGGACGGGGAGAAGACATTGAAATGAAAAATGTAAAACGAAACATGTAAAAGAGGGAACGGGGAAAGTGAAACAGGGTGCCGGAATGAAGTCTTATATCAAATGAACTGAATCACTGCTACGTTCAGGAGTTCGCCCCGGCATTCGCGAGGCGAGTTTCTTTGGTAGCGATATGCAACAGATCAAGCTATTTCGGTATTATCAATATTTTTTACCTGGTTCCTTTGTCTGCCGTTGACCGTTTTCCGCTCATTGTTGACTGATTATCATGAAATTCTCCGACCCGGTAAAAATCGCCTATCGTTCGTTGGCCGCCGCGAAACTGCGGTTTTTCCTGACGGTGCTCGGCATCGTTATCGGCGTGGCAGCGGTCATCCTGGTCATGTCGATCGGTGCATCGGCACAGGCGCTCATTTTCTCGCAGGTGGCCAAAGTCGGTTCGAACCTGGTAAGTGTGTTGCCGGGCGCATCGCATGAGAACGGTCCGCCGGCCTCGGCACTCGGCATCGTGACCACGACCCTGAAGAACGGGGACCTCGACGCGATGCGCGAGACTCGCAATGTTCCGAATCTGGTTGCCACGAGTGGGTACGTATCCGGATCGGCGTCCATCGAGTCGCCTGCGGCATCGCTGCAGACGAGTTTCCAAGGGGTTTCGCCGGAGGTCGTCTCGGTCGAGAATATGGAAGTCGCGGAGGGGCGGTTCTTTTTCCCCGAGGAGGAGAATAATCTGTCCCGCATCGTGGTACTCGGTTCGACGCGGGCGCAGGATCTGTTCCCGAACTCGAGCCCGATCGGGGAGACCGTTATTATCAAGAAGATCCCGTTCCGTGTCGTCGGGGTGCTTGCTTCGCGTGGCGGGAGCACGTTCTCGAACCCGGACGACCTCGTCTATATCCCGCTTGGCACGGCGCAAAAACTTCTTCTCGGCATCGACTACCTCAACTTTGTCCGTGGTAAAGTGGACGACCTGAAAAACATGGATGTGGCAAAGTCGGATATCGAATCGTTGCTACGGGACCGGCACAAGCTTGAGGCGGGGGAAGACAGCGACTTTTCCATCCGGAGCACCGACCAGGCGCTCGCGGTGCTTTCGAGCGTGACGGACGTGCTTAAATACTTCCTGACGGCTATCGCTTCGATTTCGCTTATGGTCGGCGGTATCGGTATCATGAATTCCATGCTGATCGCGGTCAACCAGCGTATCCGCGAGGTGGGGTTGCGTAAGGCGGTCGGCGCCCAGCCACACCATATCATGATCCAGTTTCTTATCGAGTCCGGAGTCGTGGCTGGATTCGGTGGGATTGTCGGCATTCTCTTCGGGGTCGGTATCGCGTTTCTCGCATCGATCATCATACCGAAACTCGGATATGAATGGCAGTTCATCGTGCCCGGTTCGTCGATCGCGATCGGGTTCGTCGTCTCGTTCTTGATAGGGGTGCTGTTCGGACTGTACCCGGCATGGAAGGCATCGAAGATACCGCCGATCGAGGCCCTGCGGTACGAGTGAAAATCCGGCCGGGACCGGATCGTAGTATCCGAGAGCCGGTCTGCGATTTGTCACGAACGCGGGATTCTTTCGCGGGGGATGATGAGGAGAGTATGCCGTGGGCCAGTCTGATCCGGTAAGAATAAGAATAACCGCATGTCGGAAAAGAAAATACGAATTCTGTTCATCGTAGGGCTCTTCGTGCTCGGACTCTGTTTCGCATATTTCTTTACGCATTCCTTCAGAAGCGCCGTTGATAAACGGTGGAATACCGCCTATAATCGTACGACCACGAACCTTCGGAATCTGTATATTTCCTGGATCAAGGACGAGTCTCCCGGCGTAGGACCGGGGAATACTCCGATCGTGCCGAACGATCCGGAACATTTCTCGTTCGCCGTTTTGGGCGATACGCAGATGTTCAATTTTCCCGGAAACACCGGCTCATTTCAAAAGGCGATCGACAGTATCGTGAAACTGCGCCCGACGCTCGTCATGACGGTCGGGGACCTGATACAGGGGTGTAATACGAGCGACAAGTGCATGAATTACAAGATGTGGAAGAACGTCGCCAAACCGCTCCTTCCGATAACGTACGAGGTCGTCGGAAACCATGATCGGATCGTCGGGAACAGCGCGGCCCACAAGGCGGCTGCCGATAAGGCGTGGCGGAACTTCTTCAATCTACCGACGAACGGCCCGTCGGGCTTCGAAAAGATGACGTATTCGTTCGATGTCGGCAATTCGCATTTTGTCGTCTTGGATACCGAGAAGCCACAAGAACACACGATCGGACAGGATCAGCTCGACTGGCTGGAAAAGGATCTCTCGGGCAACACGAAGAAGAATATATTCGTCTTCTATCATGAGCCGGCGTTTCCGATGAGCTACAAGGTCGGACAGAGTCTGGATACCAAGCCGGAGCAGCGCGACGCGTTGTGGGCCATATTGGACCGGCACGACGTGACGGCGGTGTTCAACGGTCACGAGCACATCTATTCCAGAGAGGATATCGGACCCGATATTTTCCCGGCGGCGAAAAACGATATACGTCAGTTCATCATCGGGAATACCGACGCGACCGAGAAGCAGTTCGTAAACATCGGCAATCAGGTGACCTACTATCATCAGGGCTATGATTTCGTCATGGTGGACGTCAACGGGGGCGAGGTAACGGTCCGGCTGTTCTCGGTCGACGGGACATTGATCGACACGTTCACGTTCTCGAAATGAGATTCGATACATACATGAGGCATCAGACCCGGCCTATCTTTTGAGATCGCGATCCTTCAACGCGCCGTGGTCGCGAAAGAAACTCATTCCCGCCCATGTTCCCGGTGAGCCGGTCTGGTGAAAACCGAAGCGGGGGAGCCTCGTAGTATGCCTGCGAAAGGGAACTTCGCATACGATAATCCATAACAAACATCGTATGAAGCGTGTCGTTATAACCGTTTTTTCAGCCACCGCGTTTGTGGCGATATTCGTCGCCGTGTACTTCTTCGTGATGCCTGGGGCGTCTTCAAGTACTATCGCGGCAAGTAATCCGAGCGTTTCCGCTTCTTCATCCTCGTCTCAACCAATCGCAACGAAATCCGCTTCATCGGGAACCTCTTCTTCCGTCCCGCGGGCCGTTTCCGGAACCGCTACGACTACCACAGCTACCGCTACGCCGACCGCATCACGAACGACGCGGGCCTCATAAGTATCTATCTCAAATCTCAACGCGCATATAAGCCAAAAAATCCGCTTGCCGGCTGAAATCCGAAAATTTCGGCTACAAACC